>DASSLQ010000042.1:0-44856 GCA_035689325.1 Burkholderiales bacterium
GCTCTCATGAACGAAGTTCTTGCATAGTGGACCCGCTCGATTTTACCGCACGCGCGTTTGCCGCTTGGGCGCGCCGTTCCGCTATGGCGAATACGATTCGCAGTAACGGGACGGCGTATACTGTCGGCCGCAACATGCGAGTCGGACGCAACGATCCATGTCCTTGCGGCAGCGGCAAAAAATACAAGAAGTGCTGTGGCGCGGTGATACAGCTGACGCCCGCAGTCTCGTCCTCGGCGGAGCGCGTGTGCGGCACGTGTACCGCGTGCTGCAACGGCTGGGTGGAAGGCACGATCTACGGGCACGAGATGAAGCCGGGCGTGCCGTGCCATTTCCGCGGCGAGGGCTGCTGCACCATTTACGAGCGCCGGCCGCAATCGCCATGCCGGGAGTTCGTGTGCGGCTGGCTGATGCCGGGCAGTCCGTTTCCCGAGGACTTCAGGCCCGACCGGCTTGGCGTGATGATCGTGCCGTCGCGCTGGCGCGAGCGCCCCGCCTACATTCTGAAGTCGGCGGGACGCGACCCGGACGAGGCCTTGCTGACGTGGATGCGCACGTTCAGCGTGCAGAGCGGCGCACCGTTCTTCTACGAGCAGGCGGGCGAGCGCTTCGGTTTCGGCCCGGCCGAATTCCAGCAGGAGATGCTGGCTAAATTGGAAGCTGGCGAAAGGTTATGGTGATGGATAGCAAAGTGAAAGAGCGACCGGCGGAAAAATCAACCGGCACCGAGTCGCATTACCACAGCAAGAAGGATCGCGTCTTCGTGCGCGGCATCCAGGGCCAGTACAGCCTGAAGGATGAATTGAAGCGCTTGCGCTCCATGCCGCGCGTGCGCAAAGGCCGCGAGCTCAAGTTCGTCGACGGTCCGCAGACCTACAGCCGCCACTACGTCGAACCGAAGGACGGCATCAGCCAGATGTTCCACCTGCATCTCGAGGAGTACGCGCCCGGCGGCAAATCGCAGAAACATGGGCACGTGAACGAGGCCGCCTTCTACATCCTCGACGGCAAGGGCTACGAGATCCACGACGGCGTGCGCTACGACTGGCAGGCGGGCGACGTCGCCATCGTGCACAACAACTGCGTGCACCAGCACTTCAACGCGAGCCCGGACAAGCCGGCGCGCGCCCTGGTCATAAAAACCAAACCGATGTACATGTTCATGAACATGCTCTTCCAGCAGCTCATCGAGCCGCGGCCGACCGAGCCCGCCCCGGGCACCGAGCGGCATCAGGCGCGCGAAGCAGAGCAAAACTTCAACCACGAGGAATGACGATGGCCTGGGACGAATCCAAAGCGTGGCGCAAGGGCACGCAGCACAAGAAGCTCTATCAGGCGCTGCTCGACGACGCCGCGCAAGCGCCCGCGAGGAACGCCAAGCGCAAGAAGATCGTGCATCCCGAGGACATGCCGTGGGAAATGTCGCGCCAGGGACTGCTCAAGCACCTGATCAACGAGGGCATGAACACGCGCATGGAGACGGTAGACGCCTACATGGAGATCATTCCCCCCGGCAGCCGCTCCGGAAGACATCGGCACCTCGCCGAGGAATGCGTCTATGTATTGGAGGGCCGGGGCTACGACCTGCACCAGGACTGCGACGTCGAGATCACCGACACCTACCACTGGAAGCCGCAGGCCGAGATCAAGCGCTACGAATGGGAGGCGGGTGACGTGATCTACATTCCGCCCAACACCATTCACCAGCACTTCAACGCGGACCCGGGGAAGCCGGTGCGCCTGATCTCCGCCACCAACCGTATCTACAAGGCCTGCGGCTTGAACGATCTCGAGCAGATCGAGGACTGCCCGGAGTACGACCCCAACGTCGTACTGACCGCGGAACTGGTCGAGCAATACCTTAAAGGCAAGACGAAGGTGCCGGCTTGACAAGCAACGAAGCCAAGGTGCCGGCTTGAGTTCAGTGCTCGCGGCCGAGAGCCCGGCCGCGCGGCATCCGTGGCGCGAGCTGTGGCTCATCACCATCGGCCACGGGCTCACGCACTGGTATCCCGCGACCTTCTACCTGCTGCTGCCCCTGATCGGCAGCGAGCTCGGTCTCTCCTACAGCGAGATCGGGCTCGTCATGACTTGCCAGTACATCGCCTCGGCGGTGGCCAACGTCCCGGGTGGCGTGCTCGTCGACACCGTGGGCCGCAAAGGCCTGCTGATGGCGGTATCGCTCTTCTGGGTCGGCTTCCCGTACCTGCTGATCGGCTTTACGCACAGCTATGCGATGCTGCTCATCTGCGTGGCGCTCGTCGGCTTCGGCAACAGCCTGTGGCATCCGACCGCGATACCGACGCTCGGCAACCGCTATCCCGATCGCAAGGGGCTCGTGCTGTCGCTGCACGGCATGGGCGGCAACGTCGGCGACGCCATCGCGCCCGTGGTGATCGGCGCGGCGCTCGCGCTCCTTTCGTGGCGGCACGTTGTCGTGCTGAACGTCGCGCCTGGCCTGGTGGTCGCGCTTCTTATGTTTGCCTATCTCGGCACGCTGCAGCTCGGCGCGCGCAAGCACGCGAGCGAGAGCCAGACGCTCGCGCAATACCTGCAAGGCCTGCGCGTGCTCCTGGGCAATCGCGCGCTGGTAATGCTCTCCGTCGGCTCGTCGTTCCGCACGATGACGCAGAGCGCACTGCTCACGTTCCTGCCGGTGTATCTCGCGCGCGAGATGGGCTATTCGCCGGCACTGGTCGGCGCCTGCCTTTTCGCGCTGCAGGCCGCGGGCTTCGCCGCGGCGCCGGTCGCCGGCCACATGTCGGATCGCATGGGCCGCAAGCAGATTCTGATCGGCAGCATGGTGACGAGCGCGGTGGTGCTGGCCGCCATGGCCTTCGTCGGTGCCTCGCCCGTGTTCGTCGGGCTGGTCGCCGTGCTCGGCTTCTTCCTCTACGCGACGCGCCCGGTGATCCAGGCATGGCTCCTCGAGATGACGCCGAAAAACATGGGCGGCTCGAGCATCGGCGTGCTCTTCGGCGCGCAAGCCGTGGGCGCGGCCGTCGGCCCCTATCTCGCGGGCGTGGTGGCAGACCGCCACGGCCTGCCGGCGACTTTCTATTTCCTCGCCGCGACCATCGTGGTCGCCAATCTCTTCGTCTTCTGGACGCCGCACCGGCGCGCGGAGGCGCTCGCCTGAGCGTGCGCGCGGGACTTGCGCTGCTGCTCCTCGCTGCGGCCGGCACTGCGGCGGCGAGCGAAGTCACGGTGTTCCGGCCGGCTGCGTTCATCGCCGACGAATGGGCCTATTACATCCTGCTCGGAGACCGGGTTGCGACGGATCTCAAGTCCGGCGAGCGCGTCACGCTGCAGGTGCCGGCCGAGACGCGCGCGCTCGTCGTCCATTGTCCGAGAGCGCTCGGCGGCTACGAAGCAAGCCGCATCGACTACGACTTCAAAGCAAACCCGCGCGCCTGGTTCGTCCTCACGGCGCGCCCCGAATGCGTCAACATCCAGCCGGTCGATGCGAGCGCCGCGGCCGGCTTCACGCGGCAGACGCGCGAGCGGCTTGCGCGCCCAGTGCAATACGACCCGGGGCGCGCGGCTACGACCGCAGCGCCGGCTGCGGCGAGCATCGCCTCGGCGGCAGCCGCACCCGCTGTCGATGCGGCCGCGGCCGTCAGCGCGGCTACGGCAGCAGGGGTGGAGGCCTTCAACAGCCGCGATCCCGCGCGCATCGGCGCGCTCTACGACCCCGAGGCGGTGCTCTCGGACACGACCGAGGCGAAGCCGCGTGTCGGGGCAACCGCGATCGCCGACTACTATAAGAGCGCCGCGCAGCGCCCGACACAGCGCGTGGCGCTCGGCGAGCGCAATATCCGCGTGTTCGGCGACACGGCGATCGACAGCGGGACGTACAACGTCTTCGAGATGCGCAATGGACAGGCGACCGTTACGCCCATGCGTTACACGCTGGTCTATGGCAACCGTGGCGGCAAGTGGCTGATCGTCGATCACCAGTCCGCGCCCGCCGCGCGCTAGATGCTTGACCTGCCGCCGCGCCTGCGCGCGATCCTCGCGCAGGAATACCCGCGCTTTTCCGACGCCGAATACGCGCGCCGCCATCGCGCACTGCAGGCGGTGATGGACGCGGCGGGCGTCGATCACCTGCTGGTGGTGACCGACCATCGCACCGGCAATGCGCCGCAATGGGTCACCGGCTGGCCGGGAACCGTGGAAGCGTACGTGGTGTTCAAGCCCGGCGAGCGCATGGTCATGCACGTGGAGTGGTTCAACCACTTCCCGCTCGCGAAGCGCCTGGCGCGCGACTGCGACGTGCGCTGGGGCGAGCATCGAGGCATCGCGCTCACCGTCGCGGAGCTGAAGAAGCGCGGCGCCAAGCGCGTCGGCCTGATGGGCCCGCTCCTGGCGCGCAAGCAGCGCGAGCTCGAGCGCGAGTTCAGCATCGTCGAGCTCGACGCCGACTATGTGCGCCTGCGGCTCATCAAGTCGGAGGAGGAGCTCGACTGGCTGCGCATCGGCGCGGCGTTCAGCGACGCCGGCTTCGCGTCGCTGCTCGCTGGCACGCGGCCCGGCATGACCGAGCGCGAGCTCGGCAACCTCGTCGAGCGCGCCTACGTCGGCGAGGGCGGCACCACCTTCATTCACTTCATCGGCGTCACGTCGATGGCGAACCCCGCGCTTTTCGTGCCGCCGCAGTTCCACTCGGCGCGCAAGGTCGAGGTCGGGGACGTCGTGTTCTGCGAGCTATCGGGCAGCTTCTGGGACTATTCGGGTCAGGTGCTGCGCACCTTCACCGTCGGCGCCGAGCCGACGCCGCTTTACCTTGATCTGCACGCGACCGCGGAAGCGGCATTCGATGCCGTGACGGGGGTCGTGCGCCATGGCACGACGATGCAGGAAATCCTGGACGCTGCCGGCGTCATTGAAGAGCACGGCTTCACTGTGTGCGACGACCTGATGCATGGCTTCGGCGGCGGCTACTTCCCGCCGATCCTCGGCACGAAGAGCCGCCCGGCCGGACCGCTGCCGAAGATGACGCTCGAAGAGAACATGACCGTTGTAGTGCAGCCGAACGTCATCGCGCGGGACCGCGCGGCGGGTGTGCAGGTGGGAGAGCTCATCCGCGTGACGCGCCACGGCTACGAGCGACTGCACCAGGCACCGCGCGGCTTCTTTCGCGCCTAGAGCGGCAGATCTTCGTCCTGCAGCGGCACGCGTAGCGGATCGTAGTTGAACAGCCACTGCGCGCGCTCGCGCGCGATGTTGCGCTCCGCGAACGCCTTCTTCATTTGCGCGGCGTCCTTGATGTGGTACAGATTGCCGTGCTCTGCGGATTCGAGCACCACGCGCGCGCAACGTTCGACCCGCGCGCGCTGGTAGAGCTCGAGCGCTTCGGGCACGGAGCTCGCCTCCTCCAGCGCTCGCGCGAGCACCGCGCCGTCCTCGATCGCCATGCAGGCGCCTTGCGCGATGAAGGGCAGGGTCGGGTGCGCCGCATCGCCGAGCAGCGTCACGCGCTCGGTGCTCCAATCGTAGATCGGCTTGCGGTCGAAGAGCGACCAGCGGTAGCACTGGTCGCGGTCCGCGGCATCGATGATCGCCTGGATCTTCGGATGCCAGCCGCCGTAGGCGCTCTTCAGCTCTTGCCACGGACGTCGTTGCGTCCATGACTCTTCCCCCAACGACGGCTCCTCGGGGCAGCCGACGAAGTTGAGCAGCTCGCCGCGCCGCAGCCAATAGACCACGCAGTGATTCTTTGGCCCGCACCAGACCGTGCCGACGAGCTCCATGAAGTCGCGCGGCAGCTTCTCGCGCGGCACGGTCACCCGCCAGGCGACATAGCCGGTGTACTTTGCCGGCGTCTCGCCCGCGGTTTGCGCGCGGATCGCCGACTTGATGCCGTCGGCGCCGACGAGGACATCGCCGGACACAGTGCCGCCATTGGCAAGCTTGAGCGTCACGCCGTGCGGCGTTTGGGAAAAGCCGCTGACCTTCGCATCGAGGGTGATGCAATGCGGATCGAGAGAGCGCACCTTGTCGAGCAGGATCTGGTGGAAGTCGGCGCGATGCAGGTGGTAGTAGGGCGCGCCGTGGTTGCGCTCGTGCGCCTCGGCGAATGGGATCTTGTGCAGGAGCTCGCCCGTGTCGTAGCGCCGGAACTCGTACTCCTTCGGCTTGACGCCGACCTTGTCGAGCGCCTTGCGCAACCCCAGGTCGTAGAGGACTTTGACCGAGTTTGCGCTTTGCTGAATGCCGGCGCCGACTTCGGCAAGCTGCGGTGCCTGCTCGAAGATGCGCACGCGAAAGCCGCGCTTCAGGAGGCAGGCGCCGGCTGCCAGTCCGCCGAGCCCTGCGCCCGCGATCAGTACCTTAGTCGGCACGGATGCCGGCTGCCTTCACAGCGTCGCGCCAAACAGGCGCTTCCCGCTGTACCAGCGCGGCGAATTCCGCCGGCGTGTTGCCGAGCGGCTCGACGCCGATCTTGCGCAGCCGCTCGGCGCTCGTCGGTTCGTGCACGACCTTGGCGACTTCCTGGGCGAGCCGGTCGATGATCGCGTGCGGCGTGCCGGTCGGGGCGAGGAAGCCGTTCCACGTGCCGGTGGCAAATCCAGGATAGGTCTCGGCGATCGCCGGCACGTCGGGCAGCTGGGGCGCGCGCTGCGCGCTCGATACGGCGAGCAAGTGCACCTTGCCGCCTTGCGAGTGCGGGATGAGCTCCGACGCGTTGCCGAAGTACATCTGCACCTGGCCACCGACCAGATCGGCTACCGCCGGCGCGCCGCCCTTGTACGGCACGTGTGTCATCTGCAGTCCCGCGCGCGCGAGGAAGAGTGCGGCCGTCAGGTGGGTCGTGGTACCCGCGCCCGCGGAGGCATAGTTCAGCTGGCCGGGGCGCGCCTTCACGTAGTCGACGAACTCGGCCACCGTGTTGGCGGGCACGGAGACGTGCACGCCGAGCACAAAGGCGTTGGTGCCGACGATCGAGATCGGCGCGAAGTCTTTGAAGGGATCGAAGTTCACCTTCTGCACGAGCGGCAGGGAGAACTGCGGCGAGGCGCCGAAGAAAAGCGTGTAGCCGTCCGGCGCGCTCTTCACTACGTATTCGGCGGCGATTGCGCCGCCCGCGCCGGCCTTGTTCTCAACGACGAACGGCTGGCCGAGGATGTCGTTCAGCCGCTCCGTGACAATGCGCGCCTGGCTGTCGGTGTTGCCGCCGGCGGGGAACGGCACGATGACGCGCACCGGACGCTGCGGCCACGATTGCGCGAGCGCGCCCGCGCAGCCCAGCGCGAGCACGAGCGCGAGCGCGCGTATCAGTCGGGTGCCCACACGACCTTGTCGTAGTCCACCGGACCGGATAGCAATCCAAGGTCCTGCGCGAAGCGATTCATCGATTCGACGGTGTGGCGCGAAATGCCGTGCTGGTAGTACGGGGTGTCGCGGCGGATCAGCTCGGCGATGAGCGAGGTTTCCACTGGCGGAAAGTGCCGCTGGGCGATGGCGGTGGCGCGCGCCGGATCCTCCTTCAGCGCCTTGTGCGCGGCGGCGACCGCTTTCACGGCGGCGAGCGCGAGCTGCGGCCGCTCGCGGATCGTGCGGTCGGTGCAGGCAAGCGCCGGGAACGTGTAGCCCTTCACCTCCGGCGTGCCCTCGCGCCGCGCGTCGAGCACGACCACGCCGACGCCTTCGCGCACGGCGAGCTCGGCCGCCATGCCGTTCGCCCAGAAGCCGTCGACCTTGCCCTCGGCGAGCGCGCGCGCGGCGGCAACGCCGAAGGATGCTTTCTCGCCGACGGCGCCTGGCACCGGGCCGATCTGCACATCGGTGATGCCTGCGCGCTTGAGCATCTGTTTCAGCCCGTCTACCGGCCCGGGCGCCGCACCGATGCGCAGGCCTTTGAGCACGGCGAGCTGGCCGCGCTGCGGGTTGAATTTCTTGTGCACCACCAGGAACCAGTACATGCGCTGTGCGAGGGCGCAGAGCAGCCTGGCGCCTTGCCAATCCCTGAATGCATACAACACCGCGTGGGCAGCGCCGCCGACCAGGTCGAGCTGCCCTTCGCGCAGCTGCTCGTAAGTCCTGGTGACCGGATAGAGGAGCTCGACCGTTGCGTCCGGCAGAAACCCGAGCTCTACCGCCGCGATCGCCGGGAAGTACGATGGCGAGACCAGGTCCGGAATCGCGACGCGCACGCTCATGCGAGCCGCTCGGCGATCCACGCGGCGCAGGCGAGCGTGCGCGCATCGTCGCCGACGCGGCCGATCACCTGCATGCCGAGCGGCATGCCGCTCGGCGCCTTCGCCGCCGGTACCGCGACGCAGGGCGTGTGCAGCAGCGTCCACACCACGTTCATCGCCACGTCGCCGGTGGACGCCAGCCCCTTGGGCGCTTCGCCGGTTGCTGCGGGCGCGATGAGCACGTCGTAATCGCCGAGGGCTGCGGCAAGACGCGCGCGGCAGCCCGCTGCATGCGCTTGCGCCCGCACATAGTCGCGCGGGTCGAGCGCGAAGCCGTCGGCGCAGCGTTGCCGCAGGCTGGGGTCGAGCTTGTCGGGAGAACGCGTGAACTCGTCGGCAAGGCTACGTGCGATCTCGTACCACAGGATCGCCGTATGGCTCTCGCGCAGGCCGCGGAAAGCGGCGGGGAGCTCGAATTCGTCCGCATGCAGTGCGCGGTGCACGTCGTCCAGCGCGTTTCGCATCTCCGGCTGCACGCGCTCCCATTCGTACGTGCGGCACACCGCGACGCGCGGCGGTCGCTCGAGCCGCGCTTCGAGTTCGGGCCGGTTGGTCAGCGCGGCGGCGAAGAACGCACAGTCCTCTACGCTGCGCCCATAGACGCCCACCGTATCGAGCGAATCAGCGCCCGGCTTCAAGCCCGCGCGCGCGAGGGTGTTGTACGTCGGCTTGTACGCAAAGATGCCGCAGTAGGAAGCGGGACGGATGAGGGAGCCTGCGGTCTGGGTGCCGAAAGCGAGCGGCACCATGAAATCGGCCACCGCGGCCGCCGAGCCGCTCGAAGAGCCGCCGGGCGTGCGCGACGGATCGAGCGGATTGCGTGTCCCGCGAGGCACGAAGGTGGCGAACTCCGCCGTCACCGTCTTTCCCATGATGGTGCCGCCGGCGCGGCGTGTGAGCGCGACCGCAGCGGCATCGGCGCGCGGCCGGTAGCCGGCATAGATCGGCGAGCCGTACTCGGTCGGCATGTCGTGCGTATCGAAGACGTCCTTCACGCCGACCGGCACGCCGAAGAGCGGGGCGCGCGGCGATTTGGCCGCCGGGCACTCGGTAGCGAGATGCGTCCAGGCCTTCACTGCCGGCTCGCGTTCGGCGATGCGCTCGCGACAGCTTGCGATGAGCGCCTCGGCGCTCAGCTCGCCGCGCTCGATGAGCCGCGCGGCCTGTTTCGCGCCCAACCGGAAAGCTTCGCGCATCGGCGCAGTATAAGCTGCGCTCCGTGCGACGCATCATCGTGGTGGGCGCGGGGCCGGTGGGCACGGTAGCAGCGCTCGCCTGTGCGCGCTTCGGGCACGACGTGACATTGCTCGAAGCCGAAGACCGCATCAACGACAGCCCGCGCGCCTCGACCACGCAGCCGCCCACGCTCGAGATCCTCGCGCAGCTCGGGCTCATCGACGACTACATCGCTCAAGGCCTCGTCGCGCGCACCTTCCAGTTCTGGGATCGGCCGCGGCTCAAGCTGATCGCCGAGTTTGATTTCGGGCGGCTGCGTGGCGAAACCGCATATCCGCTGGTCGTGCAGACCGAGCAGCACAAGCTCGCGCTGATGGGCATCGCGCGGCTGCGAGCCATGCCGAATGCCACGGTGCGCATGGCGACGCGCGTGACCAGCATCGAACAGGACGCGGATGCGGTTACGGTGCACACCGCCCAGGAGGCGCTGCGCGGCGACTACGTGATCGGCTGCGACGGCGGGCGCAGCACAGTGAGAAAGGCGTTGGGCATCGAGTTCGAGGGCTTTACGTGGCCGGAACGCTTCCTCGTCGTCACGACGAAGTTCGACTTCGCTGCGGCGCTCGGCTGCTGCTATCGCAACTACATGGCTGATCCGCAGGAGTGGACCAACCTCTTCAAGGTCGCCGGCGACGACCTGAAGGGACGCTGGCGCGCGGTGTACAACACGCGCGAGGGCGAGAGCGATGAGGAAGCGCTTTCTGATGCTGCGGTGCGCGCGCGGCTCGGGCGCATTTACGTACCGGAGGCCGAGCGCGATTACCTGCACCTCAACCTCTACAACGTGCACCAGCGCGTCGCAAGACAATTCCGGCGCGGCCGCGTTTTCCTCTGCGGCGATGCCGCGCACGTGAACAATCCGATCGGCGGGCTGGGCCTCAATTCCGGCATTCACGAGGCGTGGGACCTCGCGCAGCTCCTGACCCAACCCGGCGCGGATCTCGATGCCTATGAGCGGCGCCGGCGTCCGCTCAACATCGAGTACGTGCAGGAGCAGACGATCGCCAACAAGCGTCGGCTGGAAGAACGCGATCCCGCAACGCGCGAGCGCCATTTCGAGGAGCTGCGGCGCACGGCGGACGATCCGGCGAAGCACAAGGCGTTTCTGATGCGCGCGTCGCTGCTCGAGGGCGTGCGGCGGACAAAAAACATCGGGGACGGTCCCATGGGACAGTCCCCGATTTCTTAGCCGGACTGCGGCGGCGGAGGCGGTGGCCCCGGCGGTGGCGGCGGTGGCGGTGCCGCCTGCGGCGGTGCTGCTGGCGCTGGCGGTGGCGCCGGTGGTACAGCGCGCGATGCTGGCGGTGGCGGTGGCGGCGGCGTCGCACGCGTGGTGCGATACGGCGCGTAGCGCCCGGCCATCGGAATCTGATGGCCCTTCGCGTACATGCACTGCTGGTAATGGATGTCGTAGCGCTGCTGCACCGTGCGGCCGGAGTAATCGGCCGCGCCCGTACCGGCGAGTGCGCCGCCCGCGAGGCCGATGCCGGCGCCGACACCGGCGCCCGAATTGCCGCCCATCAGGCCGCCTGCGGCGGCACCGATGGCGGTGCCGACGACCGCGTTCTTGACCGCGGCGTCGTTCGCCGCCTGCGCCGCGCTCGTGCCGCCAATCTGCGACGAGGCGAATTGCCGGCATTCGTTATCGTCGAAACGGAACTGGTCGAAAGTCTTGCTCGACCCGGGCAGCACCATCACGCTGGGACCATCCGGTGGCGGCGTGGCGCAGCCCGCGAACAGCGTGACCGCGGCGAGAGCGATGACGGTGCGCTTCATTGGGTCGGCGCTGGTGAGGGCGGCACGGCTTTCCAGCCGCCCGGGCACTCCTTGACGTACGGGTAATAGGCGCGCGAGGCGTCGCAGTAATACCAGTAGCCCGAGCTCAGCGGCTGGTCGCTGCGCTCGACGTACTGCGCAGGCGCGGGCGGCGAGACGGCCACGGGAGCCGGGTAATAGAGCGGCGCGGGGTAGTAGTACGCCGGGCCCCAGTATGGGCCCCAAAACGGACCGAAGTTGAAGCCCAGCACTACGTGCGAGTGGTGACCCCAGGCAAACGCCGAGCCGGCGCCAAGGACGCCGGCCGCGGCGAGCGCGAGGCCGATCAGCAGTTTCGACGGTCTTCTCATGCGTGGCTCCGTCTGCTTGGACAACAGAGTAGCCGCCGCGTGCCCGCCGAGGGGTAACGGATTGTTACAGCGTATTTCTATTTCGGTTGTTCGGTGATCCGCAGATAGGGTTTCGGGGCCTTCCAGCCCTTCGGGAATAGCTTCTTCGCTTCGTCATCGCTCACCGAGCCCGCGATGATCACGTCCTGCCCTTGGCGCCAGTTCGCGGGCGTCGCCACCCTGTGCTTCGCGGTGAGCTGGATGGAATCGAGCGCGCGCAACACCTCGTCGAAATTGCGACCCGTCGTCATCGGATAGAACAGCATGAGCTTGATCTTCTTGTCGGGGCCAATGAGAAAAACCGTACGCACCGTGGCGTTATCGGCGGGCGTGCGCTTGCCGGGCACGGCTTCGGCGGGAAGCATGTCGTAGAGCTTCGCCACCTTAAGATCCGCATCGCCGATGATCGGGTAGTTGGGCGCGGTGCCTTGCGTCTCCTCGATATCCTTCGCCCACCGCTTGTGATCGTCGACCGGGTCGGCCGAAAGGCCGATGACCTTGGCGCTGCGCCGGTCGAACTCCGGCTTGATGCGCGCCATGTAGCCGAGCTCGGTCGTGCAGACGGGAGTGAAGTCCTTCGGGTGCGAGAACAGCACCGCCCATTTGTCGCCAATCCAGTCGTGGAAATCGATGCGCCCTTGGGTGGTATCCACCTGGAAGTTGGGCGCGGTGTCGCCAATGCGCAGGGTCATAAGAGCCTCCTTCGGGTAGGGCTCGAATGTTAGCGCCACTGGGCACCGGCCGAGATACTTTTTTGGCATGTGGCGATGCCGGCGAGCGCATATGCGCCGCTCGCCGCTTTGACCCGCCGGGCGGGGCGGGCGTAGAGTAACGGCAATTAGTTTGGGGTCCAAACAAATGCGCCACGCGCATCTCCTGCTCTCGGTGAACGGCGAAGCCGTCGAGACATCATTCGCGTCGTACAAGACGCTGCTCGAGGTGCTGCGCGAGGATCTCGGCCTCACCGGCACCAAGCATGGCTGCGAGCTCGGCGAGTGCGGCGCCTGCGCGGTGCTGATCGACGGCGAGCCGCAGCTCTCGTGCCTCGTGCTGGCGCTCGAATGCGAGGGGCGTGCGATCGAGACCGTGGAAGGCATGGCACGTGGCGCCGAGCTGCATCCGCTGCAGGCGGCCTTTGCCGACCTTGGCGCCGCGCAATGCGGTTATTGCACGCCGGGCATCCTGCTGACCGCCAAGGCGCTGCTCGCGCGCGAGCCGCGGCCATCGCCCGCCCGCATCAGGGAAGCGATCTCGGGCAACCTCTGCCGCTGCACCGGCTACCAGCAGATCGTGGAGGCCATTGAGGAAGGCGCGCGCCGGATGAACGATGAAAGTCGTCGGTAAGCCGCGCCGCCGCGTCGACGGCCGCGCGAAAGTAAGCGGGCAGACGCGCTTCGCGGACGACATCGCGTTGCCGCGCATGCTGCACTTGAAGCTGCTGCGCTCGCCGCATGCGCACGCGCTCGTCGGATCGATCGACGTCGCGCGCGCGCAAGCGCATCCTGGCGTGCATCTGGTTCTCACCGGGAAAGACTTCCCGGTGAGCTTTGGCATCCTGCCCGTCACGCAGGACGAATATCCGCTCGCGCCGCAGCACGTGCGCTACGTGGGCGATCCCGTCGCTGGCGTCGTGGCGCGCGACGAGCAGACCGCGACTGCCGCGCTCGATCTCATCGATGTGCGCTATCAGCCGCTCGAGCCCATCAGCAATCCGGAGGAGGCGCTCGCCAAGCCCGAGCCGCGCATCCATGCGTATGGCGAGCGCGGCAACATCCATCGGCTGCAGGCGTTCAAGTTTGGAGACGCGGACGCGGCGATCGCGGCGTCCGACCACGTGTTCGAGGACCTCTTCTTCTACGAAGGCAATACGCACCTGCCGATCGAGCAGCACGCGTGCGTTGCGGCAGTCGATCCGGACGGCAAGCTGAGCCTCTGGTCGTCGACGCAGGTGCCGCACTACGTGCATCGCGCGCTTGCGCGCGTGCTGCAGATGCCGGCTTCGCAAATCCGCGTCATCGCCACGCCCAACGGCGGCGGCTTCGGCGGCAAGACCGACATCTGCAACCATGAGCTCGTCGCGGCGAAGGCCGCGCTCGTGCTCGGTCGGCCGGTGAAGATCTGCCTCAACCGCGAGGAAGTGTTCTACATGCATCGCGGGCGCCACCCGGTGCTGATGAAGTTCCGCACCGGCGTCACCAAGGACGGCAAGCTCACCGGCATGCATCTGCAAACGCTGGTCGATGGCGGCGGCTACGGCTCCTACGGCGTGGCGAGCACGTTCTATACGGGCGCGCTGCAGACCGTCACTTACGAGCTGCCGCGCTACCAGTTCGAAGCGGCACGCGTCTTCACCAACAAACCGCCCTGCGGGCCGAAGCGCGGCCATGGCACACCGCAGCCGCGCTACGGGCAGGA
Organism: Burkholderiales bacterium; assembly: GCA_035689325.1. Lineage (GTDB taxonomy): Bacteria > Pseudomonadota > Gammaproteobacteria > Burkholderiales > SG8-39 > SCGC-AG-212-J23. The sequence continues at coordinate 14,018 of DASSLQ010000042.1, forward strand.
GATCCAGCTCGACAAGATCGCCGAGCGGCTGGGCAAGGATCCGGCGGAGCTGCGCCTCGGCATGCTCGCCAAGCCGAACTCCATCACGGCGAACTGGCTGCGCATCGGTTCCATCGGCCTCGAGCAGTGCATTCGAACCGTGGTGCAGCGCTCGGACTGGAACAAGCGCTATCGAAAGCTCGGCTATGGACGTGGCCTGGGCCTCGCGTGCGGTGCGTATCTCTGCGGCGCGGGTTTGCCGATCTACTGGAACAAGATGCCGCAAAGCGGCGTGCAGCTGCTGCTCGATCGCAGCGGCCAGGTGACGCTGTTCTGCGGCGCCACCGAGATCGGCCAGGGATCGGATGATGTGCTCGCGGCGATCGTGGCCGAGGTGCTCGGCATCGATCCGCTCGAGGTGCGCTGCGTCACTGGCGACACGGGGATGACGCCGGTCGACCTCGGCTCCTACTCGAGCCGCGTGACGCTGATGGCGGGTAATGCGGCGATCCAGGCGGCTGAAAAGCTGAAAGCAATGGTCGCGGAGGCCGCGGCCGAGGAGCTGGAGGTTGCGCCCGCGCGACTGCAATTCGCCAACGGCCGCGTGTCGTTCGAGAGCCGCAGCCTGATGTTCGCCGAAGCGGTCGCACTCGCCGAGGCGAAGCTCGGCACGCTCGGCGCGGTAGGCTCGTACACGCCGCCCCGCTCGCCCGGCAGATTCAAAGGCGCGGGGGTCGGTCCGTCGCCCGCGTATTCATACACCGCGTGCGTGGTCGAGGCCGAGGTCGATGCGCGCACCGGCTGGATCCAGGTGCCGAAGATCTGGATCGCGCACGATATCGGCCGCACCATCAATCCGGTGCTCGCGCGCGGCCAGGTCGAAGGCAGCGTCTACATGGGCTTGTCGGAAGCGCTGATGGAGGAGCAGGTGTTTCGCCGCCTGCCGCCGAAGCTCTCGCGCGCGCTGGTCCACAAGATGCCGTCGCTGCTCGAGTACAAGAGCATCACGTCGCTCGAGATGCCGGAGATGGATACCGTGCTGATCGAGGATCCGGATCCGAACGGGCCCTTTGGTGCCAAGGAAGTGGGGCAGGGGCCGCTATTGCCCGTGCCGCCCGCGGTAGCGAACGCCATCTACGACGCGGTCGGCGTGCGCATCGATGAAATCCCGATCACACCGGACAAGGTGCTGCGTGCCCTGGAGAAAAAAGCGCAGGGCGAAGCGCCGCGCGTCGGGCCGGAGCGCTTCCCCGAGGTGCCGTATCCGCAACCGCTCATCGTGCCGCCGCCGTGGGAAGGCGGGGACGGCAACGAGGTGAAACGCCATGATGCGGCTGCCGTGGTTTGAATACCGGGCGCCGCGTACGCTTGGTGAAGCGGCGCGCATTCTCGCCGGCGAAGGACCGAACGCCGCGCTGATCGCGGGCGGCACCGATCTGCTGCCGAACATGAAGCGGCGCCAGAGCGCGCCGCAGGTTCTCGTCAGCGTCCGCCAGATACCGGAGCTCAAGCGCAATGGCGCGGTATTGGGCGCGGGACTCACGCTCACAGAGATCGTACGCAAGCCCGAGTTGCCGCGCGGCCTGCGCCAGGCGGCGGCGCAGGTGGCAACAGTGCACTTGCGCAACATGGGCACGATCGGCGGCAATCTGTGCCTCGACACGCGCTGCAACTACTACAACCAGAACTACGAGTGGCGCAAAGCGATCGACTTCTGCCTGAAGAAGGATGGCGACATCTGCTGGGTCGCCACCGCGAGCAAGCGCTGTGTGGCGATGTCCTCCACCGATTGCGCACCCGCGCTGCTCGCGCTCGGTGCGCGCGTGACGCTGGTATCGGCGGCCGGGGAACGCGAGCTGGCGCTGGAAGAGCTGTACAACAACGACGGCATCGACTACCTGCGCCGCCGGCCCGACGAGATCCTGACTGAAGTGCGCTGTGCCAATGCGCCGAGCACCTACTGGAAGCTGCGCCGCCGCGGCGCCTTTGATTTTCCGGTGCTCGGCGTCGCCGCGGCGCTCATCGAGGGCAGCGCGCGCCTTGCGCTTGGCGCGGTGGCATCGCGCCCCTTCCTGGTGGATAAAGCGAATGACTTCCTCCGCGGCAAGCAGCTCACCGATGAGGTAATCGATGAGGCGGGCCGCATCGCCGCCTCGCGCGCGAAGCCGATGGACAATGCCGACCTCGATCTCTACTGGCGCAAGGAGGTCACGGCGGCCTTCGTCGGCTATGCGCTGCGCGAGCTGCGCGGCGACGACGTGCGCGAGACGCGAACGCGCATCGCCCGCTACGAGCCGGCTTAGAATCCGCCTTTCACAGCGGAGGAGGGGACATGAAACGGCATGGAATCGCTGCGGCAGCGGTCGTGGTTGCGCTCGCCGGATGCGCGGGCATGCACATCCCGGGAATGGGCTGGGAAACGCTCCTCGATGGCGATAAGGGGCTGGAAAACTTCGATCGCGTTGGCGATGCCAACTGGCGTGCCGAGAGCGGCGCGATCGTCGCCGACCGCGGCAAGAGCGGGTTTCTCGTATCGAAAAACGCCTACAAGGACTTCGAGCTGCGCGCGGAGTTCTGGGCCGAGAGCGACACCAATAGCGGTGTCTTTATCCGCTGCAACAACCGCACGACGATCGATTCCAAGAACTGCTACGAGGTGAACATCTGGGACACGCGTCCGGATCCGAAGTACGGCTCCGGAGCGATCGTCGATGTGGCGGCTGTGGCCGTTCCGCTCACCAACAAGGTCGGCGGACGCTGGAACACCTACGAGATCACCGCCAAAGGCTCGCAGTTCACCATACGGCTGAACGGCGTGCAGACATCGAGCGCGCAGGACGCGAAGCACGCTGAGGGGCCGTTCGGGCTGCAGTATGCCTTCGGCGGCGCCAAAGGCACGCAGGGCGGCCCGATCAAGTGGCGCAAGGTGGAGATCCGGCCGCTCTGACCCCGCTCAGTCGTTCCTGATATTCGCCGCCTTCGCGACGGCGGTCCATTTCGCGAGGTCACGCGCCAGGCGTCCGGCCAGCTCTTCCGAGCTGCCGCCCACCGGATCGACGCCGAGCTTGGTGAGGCCGTCCTTCACGTCGGGCAATCCGATGACGCGCGCCGTCTCCCTTTGCAGGCGCGCGACGATCGCCGGAGACGTCTTCGCCGGCGCGAAGAACGCCGTCCAGAGCCACACTTCGACATCGACGCCGTTCTCTTTCAGCGTCGGCACGTCCGGCCACCAGGGATGGCGCTCGTTCGCCGTGACGGCAAGCGCGCGCGCGGTGCCGCCGCGCAGCGGACCGGAAGCGGGCGGTGGATCGCAGATTGTCATGGTTACCTGGCCGGCGACGACCGCGTTCACGGATTCGCCGCTGCTCTTGTACGGAATGTGCACGAACTGCGTGCCGGTCTTCTGCTTGAAGAGCTCGGTCGCGATCTGGAAGGCGGCGGCGCTCGAGCCGTAGTTCGCGTTGCCGGGATTCTTCTTCGCGTAGTCGATCAGGTCCTTCACCGTGCGCCCCGGGAACTGCGCGCTCACGACGACCAGCAAGGGAAACTGCCCGATCGTCGTGATCGGTGCAAAGTCGCGCACCGGGTCGTACGGCAGCTTCGTATACGTGGCGGGATTCATCGTCATTGGCCCGGTCGGTCCCATGAGGATGGTGTAGCCGTCGGGCGGCGCCTTCGCGACGTACTCGGTGGCGATGATCGCCTGCGCGCCGGGCCGGTTCTCGATGATCACCGGCTGGCCCAGGCCCTCCGACATGCGCGGGGCCATGACCCGCACGATGAGATCGTTGCCGCCGCCGGCGGCGTAACCGACGATGATATGGATCGGCTTCGTCGGATAGTCCTGCGCCGCCGCAGGCAACGCCGCGGCGCAGCCAAGCAAGATCAGCGTTCGTAGCATTCCGGCCTCCTCTTCACAGCATTCTAAAGTCCGCGTCCGAGAGTTGGAGCGCGGCCGCCTTCATGTTCTCCTCCAGGTGGGCGATCGATCCGGTGCCCGGAATCGGCAGCATGACCGGCGATTTCTTGAGCAGCCAGGCGATCGCTACCTGTGCCGGCGTCGCGCCGAGCTGCTTGGCGAGCGCCTTGACCTTGGCAGCGCGCAGCGCCGCACCGTCGCCGAGCGGGTACCACGGCAGGAACGCGATGCCGAGGCGCTCGCAGGCTTGCAGCACGTCTTCCGAGTGGCGGTCGCCGATGTTGTAGCGATTCTGCACCGAGACGATCGGCACGATCTTGCGCGCCTGCTCGAGCTGTCTCACGGTGACGTTCGACAGCCCCACGTGGCGCACCTTGCCCTCGCGCTGGAAACCGGCGAGCGCGCCGACCTGGTCCTCGAAAGGCACTTTCGGGTCGGGGGCGTGCAGCTGATAGAGGTCGATGCGCTCGAGCTTGAGGCGCTTCAGGCTGCCTTCGAGGTCGTGGCGCAGCTTTTCCGGGCGGCCGTCCTCGTCCCAGCGCGAAGGCTTCGGCCGCACGAGGCCGCATTTCGTGGCGATGACGAGATCCTGCGGATACGGATGCATCGCCTCGGCGATGGTGAGCTCGCTGTAGTGCGGGCCGTAGCTCTCCGCGGTGTCGAAGAAATTCGCGCCCAGCTGGTACGCGCGCCGCAGCACGCGGTGGGCGTTCGCCTTGTCATGCGGCGGCCCCCAGATGTCGGGATTATCGATCACGCGCATCGCGCCGTAGCCGATGCGATTGACGCTGAGGTCAGCGATCTTCATTCGCCAGCTCCTTGATGGCCGCCGCGAGGCCGAGCGTGACGCGCGCCATGCGCAGGTAGTCGAGCTTCTCGGGCGTGTCGGTCGCGCGATGGTAGTGAGGATACCGATTGAAGGCGGTGTCGGTGACCATGATGGCGGCATAGCCATGACTGCGAAACGACCAGTGGTCCGACCACGTCACGCCCGGAATGAAGGCCGGCGCGGCAACGCCCTCGGAGGGGAATCTGGCGTGCCGGCGGAATGCGCCGATCGCGCGACGCACCAGGCGGCGCGCGCCGAGATCGCCGACGAAGCCGATGAAATCGGCGCGGTCAGGATAGAGCCAGCGGAACGGCGGCGGATAGTGCTGCGTTCCGGGCGCATCGCGGTAATAGCCGAGCATTTCGAGCGACAGCATTGCGCTGATGCGCTCGCCGCGCCGCGCGGCTTCGCGCGCCCACACCTGGCTGCCCATCTCCCCGGTATCGAAATACGGCATCTCCTCGTTGGCGAAGGCGATGAAGCGCGCGGGGAGCTCCATGCGCGCTAGCTCGATCAGCACGGCGACGCCCGACGCATTGTCGTCTGCCCCCGGAGAGCCCGGCACGCTGTCGTAATGCGCGCCGACGACGATCGCGCCTGCACCGCTCTCGAGATTGCGCACGGTCTGCCCGCCGCTCCGGAAGGCGTGCTCGCGCACCCTGCCCAGCTCGCGTGCGATGTAGCGCGCCGGCCGCTCGAGATCGACGTTGCGCTCGCCCGCGGCCAACGCTTCGACATGCGCGCGCAGGCGCGCGGCGAGCTCCTTCTCATCGGCGGTGAATTCAAGCGCGCCGCGGTAGGAGCTGCCCGGCATGGCGACGACGTACCAGATCGCCACGGCGACGAGCGCCGCGGCGGCGACGACCGTGGAGAGGAGGTAGGCGCTAATCCAGCGCGTACTTCAGCTCGGCGACGAGATCGTCGACGTCCTCGATGCCGACGGAGAGCCGCACCAGGCCGTCGCTGATACCGAGGCCTGCGCGCACGTCCTCCGGAAGCGACGCGTGCGTCATGATCGCCGGATGTTCAATCAGGCTCTCCACCCCGCCCAGGCTCTCGGCGAGCGTGAAGAGCTTGCAGCGCTCGAGAAAGCGCCGCGATGCCGCCAAGCCGCCTCTTAACACCGCGCTGACCATGCCGCCATAGCGATGGTTCATCTGCTTGGCGGCGAGCAGATGCTGCGGATGGCTCGCAAGGCCAGGGTAGATGACACGCTCCACCTTCAAATGCTTTTCCAGCCAGGCGGCGATGTGCATTGCGTTACCGCAGTGGCGCTCCATGCGCAGCGCGAGCGTCTTGATGCCGCGCAGTGTGAGGAAGGCGTCGAACGGACTGGGCACGCCGCCCACTGCGTTTTGCAGGAAGGCGAGCTTCTCCTTGAGCTCGGCGTTCTTGCGGATCACCGCGGCGCCGCCGATGACGTCCGAATGGCCGTTCAGGTACTTGGTGGTGGAGTGCACCACGACGTCGAAGCCATGCTCGAGCGGCCGCTGGATCCACGGCGAAGCGAAGGTGTTGTCGCAGACGCAGACGATTGCGCGCCGATGTGCGATCTCGGCGACGGCGGAGAGGTCGACGAGCTTGAGCAGCGGGTTGGTCGGCGTCTCGACCCACAGCATGCGCGTATTCGGCCGCAGGGCGGGCTCCAGCGCCTTCGTGTCCGAGAGATCGACGAAGCTCGCTTGCAGCCCTGCCGAGCGCTTGCGCACGCGCTCGAGGATGCGGTAGCTGCCGCCGTAGAGGTCATGCATGCAGACGACGTGCGAGCCCGAGTCGAGCGTCTCGAGCAGCGTGCCGATCGCAGCCATGCCGGAGGCGAAAGCGAAGCCGGTGTCGCCGCCTTCGAGCTCGGCGAGGCAAGCCTCCAGCGCATCGCGCGTCGGATTGCGCGTGCGCGCGTAGTCGAAGCCTTTATGCTCGCCCGGGCTCGCTTGGGCGTAAGTGGATGTCGCGTAGATCGGCGTCATCACGGCGCCGGTGCGCGGGTCGGGCTCCTGGCCCGCGTGCACCACCTTGGTGTCGAACTTCATTTCTCGTCGCGCCGGCGCAGCCAGTTGAGCAGATCGATGCGTGTTATCAGCCCGAGGAATTCGTCGCCGTCCACCACGATCGCCACCATGCCGCGCTTGAAAATGTCCATCAGCTCGGCGATCGACGCCGTGGGGCGGACGGTCACCAGGTGCGTCTCCATGGCTTCGGTCACCGGCTCGTTGAAATGCTCCGGATTGTCGTACACCTCGGCAAGAATGTCCTCTTCATCGACGATGCCGACGATGCGTCCGCTCTTGAGCACCGGCAGCTGCGAGACGTCGTAGAGCTTCATGCGCTGGTATGCGCTCAGCACTTTCTCATCGGCGCTCACCGTCGCCACTGCATGATCATGGTGCAGGCGGCTGATGAGATCGCGCAGGTCGCCGTGGCGCTCGCGCGCGATGAAGCCCTGGTCGAGCATCCAGAAGTCGTTGTAGACCTTCGAGAGGTACTTGTTGCCGCTGTCGCACACGAGCGTGACGACGCGCTTGGGCTCCTTCTGCTCCCGGCAATAGCGCAGCGCCGCCGCAACCAGCGTGCCGGTAGAGGTGCCCGCCATCACGCCTTCCTGGCGCAGGAGCTCGCGGCAGGTGAGCAAGGCTTCGCGGTCCGGGATGCTGTAGGCCTTGCGCACGCGCGAGAGATCGCACACCGCCGGCACGAAATCCTCGCCGATGCCTTCGACCAGCCAGCTCCCGACCTGTGGCGGCGCCTGGCCGGTGTTGACGAGCGGCGCGAGGATCGAGCCCGCCGGATCGGCAAGCACCATCTCCGTCTGCGGCGATACCTTGGCGAAAAAGCGCGCGAGGCCCGTCAGCGTGCCGCCCGTGCCGACGCCGCACACGACGGCATCCACTTGGTGGCCGAGCTGCTCCCAGATCTCCGGCCCCGTGGTGTGCTCGTGCGCCCAGGGATTGGCCTCGTTCGCGAACTGGTTGACGTAGAAGGCGCCCGGCGTTTCGCGCGCCAGGCGCGCCGCCTTGTCCTGGTAATACTCGGGATGCCCCTTGGTGACATCGGAGCGCGTGAGCAGCACCTCGGCGCCGAGCGCCTTCAGGTGGAAGATTTTTTCCTGGCTCATCTTGTCGGGCATGACGATGAGCAGGCGATAGCCCTTCTGCGCGGCGACCAGTGCGAGCCCGAGGCCGGTGTTGCCGGCGGTCGCTTCCACGATCAGCGAGCCGGGCTGGATCTTCTTTTCCCGTTCCGCAGCCTCGATCATCGAGAGCGCAATGCGGTCCTTGATCGAGCCCCCGGGGTTCTGGTTCTCGAGCTTGAGGAACAGCGCCGAGCGGCCCGTATCGAGCCGCCGCGCCTGCACCACCGGGGTGTTGCCGATCAGGTCGAGGATGGAAGTCATTGATTAGCCGAAGGTGGGCAGCATCCCACTTTTTGCAGCGCATAACTTGTGGTTGATGTCCCACCTGCGCTGCGCGCAAGATTTTCGCGCAATCCGGTTACGGAGGATGCATTGGAAGGAGCGGTGCAAGGCGGAGACGGGACGCTGCTCGGCAGCATCTCGGATTTCTGCCGCCGCACAGGGATGGCCGAGTCGACTTTCGGCCGGCGCGCGGTGAACGACGGCAAGTTCGTCGCGCGGCTGCGCGACGGCGCGCGCGTCACGCCCGAGACGCTGACCCGCGTCAACCAGTTCATGGCGAAGCATGGCGCGGCGGGCGCGGGCGACTCGCCGCCGGAGCTGATGCCGCTCATCCATGCGCGGGCGCCGCAGCCGGTGCTCGCCCCGGCGCAGAAAGCGGACCCCGAGGCCAATTTCCGCTTCTTCGACAACCGCCAGAAGTATCTCCTGTTCGTCAACACCTGCGGCGAGAAGGACGTCATCGCGCGGCGCGTGGGCCTGGAGCTCGGCCAGATTCATCCGCGTCCGCCGGCGGTGCGCGTCTTCGACGCCGGCATGGGCGACGGCACGGTGCTCGCGCGCGTGATGCGCGAGATGCACCGGCGATTCCCGACCGTGCCGTTCTACATCGTCGGCAAGGAGATCAGCCTGGAGGATGTGCGGCTCTCGCTGCGCAAGATGGCCGATCGCTTCTTCGAGCACCCGGCCACTGTGCTCGTGGTGACCAACATGTACTACAGCGAGGCGCCGTGGCTGCAGCCGCGCGCGGTGAGCGCCGCCACATCGATGGTCTGGCACGAAGCGCCGCTCACCGGCACCACGTCGCACGACTTCAGCGAGCAGATCGCCGCCCTGGAGCCGTTCCTCGCCAAGAGCTGGCAGGCGCGTCACAGCCCGAAGAGCGGCAACCCGATCTACGAGCATCCCACCGCGCTCGTCATTTACCGCGAGGATTACCGCTTCCTGCTGGAAAACGTGATCCCGAAGCGCGGCGAGGGCCGCGCCGAGTACGACATGGTGATCGCCTCCCAGCCCTACCGGCTGCGCGCGGCGGTCGACTTCAAGGCGCAGAAGGTGATTACGCCGCTCGTGCGCGCGCTCGGCAAGGGCGGACGGCTGCTCGGCATCCATTCGTACGGCCACGATCCGGGCCTCGAGATCATCGGCAAGGTGTGGCCCGGCGAGAATCCCTATACGCAAAGCCGCCACGACCTGCTGCGCGCAACCAAGGCGGAGCTGGGGCGCGATGCGCGGCGCTACAACTTCAACGCCTATGCCGACGCGCGCGCGATCTTCCGCTACGATATGCACACGCTGCCGAGCGAAATTTCGACGAGCATCGGTACCTCGACGCTGTTTGCCGCGTGGAACGCCGCCATCTACGTCGCGCAGATCGACGACCTGCGCCTGGGCGAAGCGCTGCGCGATACGCGCTACCTTGACGCCACGCGCGAGGTGCTGCAGAAGCACGGCAGCCTCTGGTTCCTCGACGAGTCCTATGTCGTTTCCCGCAAGCGCGACTGAGCCCGGCATCGAGGCGCGCGCCTCGGAGCTGGTCGCTGCCGGCTCGATGGAGATCTCGCCGCGCGAGCTGCATCGCGCGGCCGAGGTGGCGGCGCTGCTGCCCGCGGGAAGCTGCGTCTACATCCCGTCGTTACCCGGCCTGCCGCTCGTGCGCACGCTCGAGGCGATCGCGGCGATCCGCGCGGCCGGCCTCGACCCGGTGCCGCACGTCTCGGCGCGGCGCATCCTGAATCGCGAGGAGTTCCGCGACTTCCTGCGGCGCGCCGCGGCCGAGCATGGCGTGCACCGCGTGCTTCTCCTCGGCGGCGACGAGCCCCGGCCCAAGGGCCCGTTCGCCGACAGCCTGCAGATCCTGGAAGAGCGCCTGCTCGCCGATTGCGGCGTGCGCGAGATCGGGGTGGCCGGCTATCCGGAGGGCCACCCCCGCATCCCGGTCAACGCCATCGAAAGCGCGCTCGAGCGCAAGCTCAAGCTTGCCGCCGCGCAGTCGATCGGCGTGTATGTCCTCACGCAGTTCTGCTTCGCGCCAGCGCGCGTCGTCGAGTACTGCGCGTCGCTCGCGCGCCGCTGGCCAAGCCTGCCGGTCTACGTCGGCATCGCCGGCCCGACCGACGCGGCGGCGCTCGCGCGCTATGCACAGCGCTGCGGCGTGAGCCGCTCATTGCGCGCCCTGCGCACCCTCGGCACCGGCATCGCCCAGCTCGTCACCAATACCGACCCGCGCGACCAGATTGTCACCGTGGCGCGCTACACCCGCAGCCGCGAGCCGAGCAACGTGGTCGGCGTTCACCTCTACAGCTTCGGCGGCGCCGTGCGCACCGCCGCCTGGATGCGCGAGCTGCTCTAGCGAGGCGCGCCTAGAAAGTCCTCAGCGGACTACGGCGGCTGGTGTAGTCTGCCTCCCGGCAAACCAACAAGGGAGGCACCCAATGAATAGATTTGCCAGCGTCATTCTGCTCGCCGCGTTTGCGCTACTCGCCGCCTGCTCGCATACGGTCGTCGTTCCCGTGCCGCCGCGCGTGGACCTGAGCGGCTATAACACCATCGGCATCGTTGCGTTCGACTCGAACTACGACCCCGCCACCAGCGCGCGCGCCACACGCGCGTTCCAGGAGCAGATCCAGTCCGCGCAGCCCGGCACGCGCTTCATCGAGCTCGGCGAGCGCCAGGCGCTGCTCGCCGCGCTCGGCGCGAAGCAGCTCGATGCGCCGACGCTCAAGAGAATCGGCCAGCAGTATGGCGTCGCCGCGGTCTTCTACGGCGACATCGCCTATTCGGAGCCGCGCGTGGACGTGAAGATCTCCGACATCACGAAGCTGCAAGGCGGCGTGCGCGCCGAAGTCCGCGGCGACATGTCCGCGCGGCTCTTCGAGACCGCCACCGGCGCGAGCGTCTGGAGCAATTCCGGCTGGGTGCGCCGCCAGCTCGGTGCGGTCAGCGTCTCGGAGCAGGGCGTGAGCGGCGGCATGCGCAACTCCGATCCGCGCGAGGAAATGCTGCCGACGCTGGTCTACGAGATCACGCACGACTTCCGGCCCACCTCGGTGCGCCAGCTAGCGCGCTAGCGCGCATGGTCTCCGAGGAGGAATTGCGCGCGAGCGTCGAGCGCATGGAGGCGCGGCTCGCGGCGCTCGCCGATCCATCGCTCATCGAGCCACGGCCAATCTATGACGAGCTCGCGCTCCGGTTCGAACGCGACCTGGGCGCTTCCCGGCGCGACGTGGCGCTCGCCAAGTCGGCGGCACTCATGGTGCTGCAGGCGCTGGCCAGCGCGCGGGAGATGAAGCCGGTTATCAGCCGCGCCGAGGCCGGCGCGGAGTACTACACCGACGAGGGCTGCGACATTCTGGAGCTTTCCAACAGCGCTGATGATCCGCATGCCTCTATAGCGCGGGCGCGCGTCGCGCCAGGCGTGACTACCCGCTGGCACCAGCTGCGCGCGACCACCGAGCGCTATGTGATGCTCGAAGGCTGCGGCCGCGTCGAAGTGGGCGAGCTGCCGCCGCAACTGGTCGAGGCGGGCCACGTAGTGATCATCCCGCCGCTTTGCCGTCAACGCATCGCGAATGTCGGCGAGACCGACCTCGTGTTCCTCGCGATCTGCACGCCGCGATATCGCCAGAACAACTACCAGGCGCTCTAGATAAGCGGCCTGGCGCGGCTGCTGAACCCAGATCCCCGGCTTGCTGGGATAACTCAGCGGCCGGGGCAGCGGCTCTCACTGGAAGGAATAGAGCGCGGCGGGGTTGCGCGCCAGGATGGCATCGCGCGTCGCGGCGTCGGGCACCGCCTCGGCCAGCAGGTCAAGCAGCTCGCCCGCGTCGAGTTCACGGTGAGGAAGCAGCGAATCGTCGTGCACCTGGCTGCGCGAATGAAAGCCGATGTTCGGCCAGTCCGAGCCCCAGACCAGGCGTTGCGGCGCCGCCTGCGCGAGCGCGCGCAGGAAGGGCAGGGCGTCGCGCAGGTTGCCGGTGCCGCGGGTGATGCGGTCGGCACCGGCGAGCTTGGCCCAGGCCCGGCCGGTGGCGCAGAGTTCGAGAACGCACTGAAACACCGGCTGGTCCAGCCCTTGCGCCGCATCGGGCAGTCCCATGTGATCGACGACGATCGGCACGCTCGAGTGCGCGATCGCCGGCGCCAGGGCGAGGAGGATCAACGGCTCGCAGAAGAGCTGCAGGTGCCAGCCGAGCGGCGCGATGAGACGTTCATAGGTTCGCAGTAGCGCCGCCGGCTCCCCGGGATGGCGCGCGGCGAACGTATAGAGGTTGAGGCGCACGCCGCGCACGCCGACCTTGTGCATGCGCTGCAGGTCGGCGAGCGGCGTCTGCGGCGCGACGACGGCGACGCCGCGCCCGCGCGGGCCGAGCTCGCCGAGCGCGGCGAGCATGGCGCGATTGTCGAGGCCGTGCCCGCTTGCCTGCACCAGCACGGTTCGCTCGAGGCCGACCTCGGCTTTCATGCGCTCGTGGGCGGCGAGCGGCGCCTCCGGGACGTTGTAGGCGCGCTCGGCGGCGAGGGGAAAGCGCTCGTACGGACCGAAGACGTGCATGTGGCAGTCGGCCGCGTGCGCGGGCAACGGCTCGGCGGGCGAGCGGTGCGAGCGGCCGAGCGTTTGCATTCACCTATCATAAGCGCGATGAAAACCATGGTCGCCTTGCTGCTCGCGCTGCTCGCCGGTGCTGCGGCTGCGCAGGATTACCCGGCGAAGCCGGTGCGCGTCATCGTGCCCTACGTCGCGGGCGGCAACGCCGATATCTGGGCGCGCACGCTGGCGCAGAAGCTCACCGAATCCTTCAAGCAGAGCTTCGTGGTCGAGAACAAGGCCGGCGCCAACGGCGGCATCGGCACCGACTACGTCGCAAAGAGTGCGCCCGACGGCTACACGCTGCTCGCGGTGGCTAGCGGGCCGATCGTGGTGAACCCGGTGCTTTACGCGCACGTGCCGTACGACCCGCTGCGCGATCTCGCGCCGGTGGCGCAGTGCGCCGTGTATCAATACGTGCTCGTCACGCGCGCGGACGCGCCGTATAAGCGCATCGAAGACCTGATAGCCGACGCCCGTGCGCGGCCCGGGGCGCTCGCCTATGGCTCGACCGGCGTGGGCGGCGGCAACCATCTCGCGGCGGAGCTCTTCGCGCTCGCCACGGGCACCAGGTTCAACCATATCCCGTACAAGGGCAGCGCGCCGGCGCTGGCCGATCTGCTGGGCGGACAGCTCACGTTCATGTTCGACACGGTGATCACTTCGGTGCCGCACGTCCGCGCCGGCAAGCTGCGCGCCTTCGCCGTGTCGAGCGCGAAGCGCGCCTCCTCGCTGCCGGAGGTGCCGACGATGCGGGAAGCGGGCTTCGCCGGCTATGACATGTCGCAATGGCAGGGCGTGCTCGCGCCGGCCGGCACGCCGCGCGCCCTGATCGGCGCTCTAAACGCGCAAATCGCCAAAGCGATGCATGCGCCCGATGTGCACGAGCGCATCGCGGTGCAGGGCGGGAACGAGATCGTCACCGGTACTCCCGAAGAGTTCGGCGCGCTGATCCGCACGGACCTGGAGCGCTATGCGCGGCTGATACGCGAGGCGAAGATCAGCGCGCAATGACCGCCACCGCACGCGCCGCGGCGTCCTCGACCAGCGCGCGCACCTGCTCGGCGGGGAGCGGCTTGCTGAAGAAGTAGCCCTGGTATTCGTCGCAGCCCTGCGCCAGCAGGAACTGGTACTGCGCCTCCGTCTCGACGCCCTCGGCGATCACCTTGAGCTCGAGGCTGTGCGCCATCGCGATGATCGCCTGCGTGATCGCGGCGGCGCCGCGGTCGGCGGGGGTGTCGGCGATGAACGAGCGGTCGATCTTCAGATTGTCCACCGGGAAGCGCTTGAGATACGCGAGCGAGGAGTGGCCGGTGCCGAAGTCGTCGATCGCGATGCGCACGCCGATGTTGCGCATGTCGCGCAATACCGCCACCGCGCGCTCCGGGTCCTGCATCACCATGCCTTCGGTGATCTCGAGCTCGAGGTACGCCGCGTCGGCATCGGAGGTGCGCACGATCATTTCGATGTCGCGCGCGAGGCCGTCGTACAGGAACTGGCGCGGCGACAGGTTGATCGACATGCGCAGCGGCGCGAGCCCCGCTTCGCGCCAGGTGCGCTGCATGGCGCAGGCCGCGTGCAGCACCCACTGTCCGATGGGCACGATCAGACCGGTTTCCTCGGCGATGGCGATGAAGCTCGCGGGCGGCAGCAGGCCAAGCTCGGGATGCTGCCAGCGCAGCAGCGCCTCGACGCCGGTGATGCGGCCGCTCGCGGTCTCGACCTGGGGCTGGTAGTGCAGCACAAGCTGGCCGCGCTCGAGCGCGCGGCGCAGCCCCGACTCGAGCGTCAGGCGCTCGACCGTGTGGATGTTCTGCTCGGCGGCGTAGAACTGGAACGTGTTGCGGCCCTGCTCCTTGGCCCGGTACATCGCAATGTCGGCGTTCTTGAGCATGCCGGCCGCCGTCTCGCCGTCGGCCGGATAGGTGCTGACGCCGATGCTCGCCGAGACGTGATATTCCTTGCCGGCCAGGGCGAAGCCCTGCGCGAGCGTGCTGATCAGCTTCTGCGCCACCGCGGCGACGTACATCGGCGCGCTGATCTCCTCGAGCAGCACGACGAACTCGTCGCCGCCAAGGCGCGCGACGCTGTCGCTCGCGCGCAGGCTCTGCATCAGCCGCTGCGCCACGTCGCGCAGCAGCGTGTCGCCGAATTCGTGCCCAAGGGTGTCGTTGATCACCTTGAAGCGGTCAAGGTCGATGAACAGCAGCGCGAGCTGCCGGCGGTGGCGCTTCGCCTGCATGATCGCGTGCTCGAGCCGCTGGTTGAACATGACGCGGTTCGGCAGGCCGGTGAGCGCATCGTGCGTGGCGACGAAGCGCAGCGCGTCTTCCGCCTGCGTACGCTGCAGGTACTGGGCGACCTGGCTGCCGATCGCCTGCAGCATGGCGATGAGGTCGCGGTCGGGCGCGCGCGGCACTCCGGCGAACACCATGGCGCCAAGCGCGTCGCGACCGAGGGAGAGCGGCACGCTGAGCGAGCTGTCCCGTTCCGCCTGCCACTGGACGCCGGAGGACTCAAGGCTCTCTATGCGCGCCGGGGCCGATCCCCAGGAGGCGATCAAGACGGGCTCGCGCCGCTGCGCCTCCCGGCGCCAGAGCGCGCCGCCCTTCCAGCCGAGCGCGTCGCAAAGAATGCGGATCACTCCGGGGATGGTGGTCGCCGTGTCGGCAGTGCCGGCGAGCACACGCGTGATCGCATGCTCCATCGCCTGGCGCTTCTCCGCCTGCTTGCGCTCGGTGATGTCGATGATGGTGCCGATCAGCCCGGCGACCTCGCCGTCGGGCCCGGTGAACGTGGCCTTGTAGTAGAGGGTCTCGCGCTGCGTGCCGTCGGGCAGCACGAGGGTCGCTTCGTAGCTCTGCGTGCCCGGCTCGGCCCACAGCCGCTGGTCGGCGGCATGCATGCTGACGGCGATTTGCGGGGCATGCGGATAGAGCTCGTGCACCGGACGGCCGATGATCGATGCACGCGAGCGCTGGAAGAACGCCTCCCACGCCTTGTTGACGCCGAGATACTTGCCGTCGCGGCCCTTGAAGAAAACCGGGTTGGGCAGCGTCTCGATCAGCAGTTCGGTCTTGCGCTGCGCTTCGCGCAGTTCTGCCTGGCTGCGGCGCAGATCCTCGGTGATCTCGCGCGCGATGCGGTGGGCGCGCTGGGTGGAGGTCGACAGCGAGCCGACCAGGCCTGCGAGCAGCACGCTGATCGCCAGGCCGCCGCCGAGCGTGAGCCACGGCGTGAGCGCATCGCCCGCCGTGCGAAACGCCTGCAGCGGCGCGCTGAACTGCAGGTCCCATCTGCGGCCGCCGATCTCGAGCGCGGTGTGCGTGCTGAGCGCATCGGCTTCGATCGGCCCGCTTGCGCTGTCGTAGAACATCTCTCCGGTGTCGGCCACACGCAGCCGCAGCTTGTCCGCCGCGTGGCGCGCCACGATGTCGCCGATCGCGTCGCGCGCGCCGAACGTGACGCTGACGATGCCGTCGAAGAACTCGCGCCGCGCCTCCGGGCTGTCGAGGCCCCGGGCGCGCCGATAGACCGCGAGGCGCAGGCTGGTGCCGCGCTCATCGGTCAGCGCGAGCGTCACGGGGCCGCTCGCGACGATGGTGCCGGTATCGCGGGTACGCTCGACCGAGAGACGCCGCACCGGGTCGGCGACCAGGTCCAGGCCGAGCGCGCGCTCGTTGGGCGCGAACGGCGCCACATAGGTGATCACCACGTACTCCGTGCGCTCGCCCGCGGGCCGGATCGCGAAGCGCGGATAGCCACCCGGGTGAACGCTGCGGTCGAGCCGCACGGCGTTGATGAACCGTTCCTTCTCGGCGTACGCAACGTACTTTGCGTAGCTGAAGGCACGCGCCCGGCTGGCGTTTTTCTCCGCTGCGAGCTCGGCGATATAGCGCTCGAAGCTCGCGCGATCGACATCCGGCTTCGCCCGAAACAGGCCCTGCATCCCGAGCAGCACGAGCTGGTAGCCGCGCAGCCGCGTCTCGAGCGCCTGGCGTGAATCGGCCACCACCGCGTTGAAGCTGGCGCGCGCGGCCTGCTCCACCTCCACCGTGAGCGAACGCCAGGCGGACAACGACACCAGGGCGCCGACGCCCAGGATGGCCCACGCGGCCGGCTGACGCAGCCAGCGCCGCAAGTCGCTTGCCCCGAATTGCAGGCGAGTAACCTCCCTTCCCCCCGGAGGGATTGTATTACCGAGGGGCGCTGCGCGCTCTAGCCGCGGCCGACGAACGGCATCTTGGTGGCCATGATGGTCATGAACTGCACGTTCACATCGAGCGGCAAATTCGCCATGTGCAGCACTGCCTCGCCAACATGCTTCACGTCCATCAGCGGCTCGGGCTTGATCGAGCCGTCGGCCTGCGGCACGCCCTTCGCCATGCGCGCGGCGAGCTCGGTCAGGGCATTGCCGATGTCGATCTGGCTGCCGACGATGTCGTTCTTGCGCCCATCGAGCGAGATGCACTTGGTGAGGCCGGTCACGGCGTGCTTGGTCGAGGTGTAGGCCACCGACATCGGGCGCGGCGCGTGCGCCGAGATCGAGCCGTTGTTGATGATGCGCCCGCCCTTCGGCTCCTGCGCCTTCATGATGCGGATCGCTTCCTGCGTGCAGTAGAACATCGCGTTCAGGTTGATGTCGACGACCGCCTTCCAGGTCTCGATCGGCAGCTCCTCCATCGGCACCGCCGGCGCGCCCATGCCGGCGTTGTTGAACAGCACGTCGAGCCGGCCCCAGCTGTCTTTCACCTTCGCGAAGACGCGGCGCACGTTCTCGGGCTGGGTGATGTCGGCGGGCAGCACCATGACGCGCTCCTTCGCGCCTGATTCCGCCGCGGTCTTCTCCAGCATCTCCTGGCGCCGGCCGACGAGCGCAACGTGGTAGCCGTCCGCGAGCAGCGCGAGCGCCGCCGCCTTGCCGATGCCGGTGCCCGCGCCCGTGACGAGCGCGACTCTCTTCTGTGCCATGGGGTTTCTCCTCTGTGTGTCTGCTATGTTAGCGGCCATGCAACACAACATGAAGCTTCTCGCGCAGCACACGCTTGACGGCTACGGCGGCATGGGCGAGGGCATGTCGATGCAGCTCGCGCGCGGCGGCCGGCGCGTGCTGTGGCTTGCGCACGAGAGCGCGCCGAAGAACTTCACCGCCGTGGAGGTCACCGACCCGCGCGAGCCTCGGGTGATCGTGCAGACCGAACTGCCGCATCGCGCCATGCGCTCCAATTCGCTCGAGGTGTGCGGCGACATCATGGCGGTCGCCTACCAGGTGGCGCAGCCGGGGCTCAAGCCCGCCGGGTTCGAGCTCTTCGACATTTCGGAGCCCGAGCAGCCGCGCTCGATCGCCTTCTTCGATGCCTCGGGGCCGCACTCGCGCGGCTGTCATGTGCTCTGGTTCGTCGACGGGAAAACCGTACACATGGCGTGCGCCGACCCGGAGCTCGAGCCGCGCGATCCGAAGGACGACCAGATCTACCGCATCGTCGACGTGAACAGCCCCACGCGACCGCGGGCGGCGGGACGCTGGCATCTGCCCGGAACGATGCAGAGCGACGATGCGCCGCCGCCCAAACGGCTGCCGCCGAAGTTCGACGCCGGGTTTCGCGCGCACAACACCAATGTCTATCCCGAGCGTCCCGAGCGCTGCTATCTCGGCTACCTCGACGGCGGCATGATGGTCCTCGATATCGCCGATCCCAGCCGGCCGAAGCTCATCTCGCGCTGGAGCAATTCGCCCCCCTATAACGGCTTCACGCACACCGTGCTGCCGCTCTTCGGCCGCGAGCTTCTCGTCGTTACCGACGAATCGATCCAGAACGACGGCGCCGACTGGCCCAAGCTCGTCTGGCTGCTCGACGCGCGCGATGAGCGCAATCTGGTGAGCATCGGCACCTTGCCCGTCAGCGGTGTGAAGCCGCTGCTGCACAAGGGCGGCCGTTGCGGCGCGCACAACGTGCACGAAAATCGCCCGGGGCCGGGCACGTGGCGCTCAGAAGATGTCGTCCTCGGCACGTTTTTCAACGCCGGCGTCAGAGCGTACGACGTGCGCGACCCGTTCGCACCGCGCGAGATCGCCTATTTCATCCCGCCCGCGCCGCAGGGCTCGCCTGTGAGCACCGCGCAGATCAATGACGTGTTCGTCGATGATCGCGGCATCGTTTTCGCGGTCGATCGACACGCGGGCGGGCTGTACATCCTGGAGATGGCGCTCTGAAGCCGCTCCTGCCGCAGCAGAACCGTTACGACTTTGTGCCGCTGCCCGAGCGGCGCGACTACAGCTGGCCCGGCGGCAAGCGCCTGGCGTTCGTCATCACGACCAACGTCGAATGGTTCGCTTTCGGCGCGGGCCTTGGCCACGATCCGGCCAAGACCGGCGAGCCGCAGACGCATCGCAATTACTCCTGGCGCGACTACGGCAATCGCATCGGCGTGTGGCGGCTGCTCGAGCTCTTCGATGAGCTGAAGCTGCCTGCCGCGCACAACACCAACAGCCTGGTGTACGACTATGCTCCGCAGGTCATGGCTGCGATCCGCAGCCGCGGCGACGAAGTGGTCGCGCACGGGCGCACCAACGCGGAAAACCTGCGCGGCCTGTGGCAGCCCGACGAAGAGCGCATCCTGCGCGAAGTGACCGAGACGATCACGCGGCACGAGGGCGCGCCGCCCGCCGGGTGGATGGGCTCCGGCGCCTACGAGACCGCGCACACGCCCGACCTCCTGAAGGAGCTCGGCTACAAGTACCTGATGGACTGGCCGATGGATGACCAGCCGATCTGGCTGCGCACGCGCGCCGGACCGCTGCTCTCGATCCCGTATCCGATCGAGCTCAACGATTCGCAGGCGATCGTGCACCGCAAGCAGGGCGCGGCCGAATTCCGCGGCATGATCGTCGACCAGTTCGAGGAAATGATCGAGCAGTGCGAGCGCCACCCGCTCGTCATGAACGTCTCGGTGCACACGTACATCTTCGGCCAGCCGTTCCGCCTGCGCCTGCTGCGCGGCGCGCTCAAGCACTGCATTCAGCACCCGAAGGCGTCGCGCGTATGGTGGTGCCGGCCGCGCGACGTCGCCGAGTACTGTTACCGCCTCGAGCCGGGAATCATTCCCGGCAGCTAAGGCTCTTTGTCAGCTTCTGCAAGAAGGGGCAAGCCCTTGTCTAGGTTTGGCCGCGTCGGCGCGCGGCTGTCTATGCTCGCTGCATGGGGGGGCCAAAGCACACCGCGCGGATACTGCTCGTCGAGGACGACGAGAGCTTCAGCATGCTCGTGCGCGCCTATCTGCGCGCAATGGAGGTCGACGACAAGCCCCCGCTCGCCACGCTGCATCACTCGGGCGTGCCCGAGCTCGATTGGGTGGACAGCGTGGCCGCGGCGCGCGAGCGACTCGCTGCACGGCACTATGACCTGGTCCTGCTGGACCTGAACCTGCCGGATTCGGCCGGTCTCGACACGCTGCGCGCGATCCGCGCGCAGGGCGAACGCATCATCATCGTCATGACGGCCGACGAGGATCCGGAGCTGCCCAAGCGGGCGCTCGAGCATGGCGCCTACGACTTCGTGGCGAAGGCGAGCATGTACCAGGAGCTGCGGCGCGTGGTGCGCCTCGCGATCCTGCAGGCGGCCGCCATGAGCTCGCTTGCCGCGAGCGAGGCGCGCTTTCGCGGCCTGACGGCGCTCTCGGCCGACTGGTACTGGGAGCAGGACGAGGAGTTTCGTCTCACCTTCATGTCGCGGCCGCTGGGCGGGAAGACCGCCCTCGACCCCGCCGCCTATCTCGGGCGCCGGCGCTGGGACCAGCCGGCGCTGAATCTGAGCGTGCAGGACTGGGAGCGCCATCGCGCGCAGCTCGAGCGCCACGAGCCGTTTCGCGATTTCGAGATGCAGCGGCCGGAGCCCGGCGGCAGCACCCGCTGGCTCTCCATCAGCGGCGAGCCGCTATTCGACGCCGAGGGCGGCTTCAAGGGCTACCGCGGCATCGGACGCGACATCACCGAACGCAAGCTCGCCGAGGAGAGCCGCGCCGCGCAGGCGCGCTACCAGACGAAGATTGCGCAGTTCGGCGAGGTCGCGCTCGCCTGCCGCGGCGCCGAAGAGCTGGTCGAGCAGGCGGTGCGCTACGTGCTCGAGGGCCTCGGCGGCGGTGTGGTGGCCTATCTGGAACGCGCCGGCGAGGACCAGGTGATCGCGCGCTGCATCGACGGGTTGGCGGGCGATGCGCCGTCCAACGTGCTTGCTTATGAACATGGCGAAGCGCTCGCCGAGGTGCTCGGCGGCGGGACTGCGCGCATTGCGCAGCTGCCCTATGCGTGGGCCGGCAGGCGCGAGGCGGTGCTCGCGCCGGTCGCCTATGAGCAGGGCGCGCGTGGCGTGCTGTGCGCGCTACCCGACGCTCATATGTCGCTCGGGGCCGAGGAGATGCGCTTTCTCGCCGCCGCCGCGAGCGTGCTTTCGGCAGGGCTCAAGCGCATCGAGAGCGAGGGGCGCCTTGCGTTCCTCGCGCAGTTCGACGCGCTCACCGGGCTGCCCAACCGCACGCTGCTGGCGGACCGGTTTTCGCAGATGATCGTGCAGGCACGCCGTCGCGGCGCGCAGCTCGGCGCGCTGTTCGTCGACCTGGACGAGTTCAAGCTCGTCAATGACTCGCTCGGCCATGGAGCGGGGGACGAGCTCCTGAAGGAGGTCGCGCGGCGCCTGCAGGCCACGGTGCGCTCCGGGGACACGGTAGCGCGCATCGTGGGCGACGAGTTCGCGATCGTGCTCGCCGACCTCGCGCGGCCGGAGGACGCGGCGCTCGTGGCGCAGAAGCTGATCGAGGCCGTCGTTGCCCCGCTCGAGCTGCGCGGCCACGAGGTCTTCGTCACCGCGAGCATCGGCATCGCGCTTTTCCCGACCGACGGCAACGACGCAGAGGCGCTGCTCGCTGCGGCCGACGCGGCGATGTACCGCGCCAAGCAGGCCGGGCGCAACAGCTTTCAGTTCTACACGCCGGAGATAAACCAGCGCACCAAGGCGCGCGCGGTGCTCGGCGGCGAGCTGCGCCGGGCGCTCGAGCGCGAGGAGTTCAGGCTCGTCTATCAGCCGAAGTTCGACCTGAAAACCGAGCGCCCGAGCGGCGCCGAGGCGCTGCTCCGCTGGCAGCACCCGACTCGCGGCATCGTCTCGCCCGCGGAGTTCATCCCGATCCTCGAAGATAGCGGGCTCATCGTCCAGGTCGGCGAGCGGGTCCTGCGCCAGGCCTGCGCCGACATTCGCGCCTGGCAGGCGCAGGGCGCACGCGCGCTGCCGATTGCCGTGAACCTTTCCGCGCGCCAGTTCCGTCAGCTCGATCTCGCGACGCGCATCCGCTCGATCGTCGACTCCGCGGGCGTGGCGCCGGAGCTCGTCGAGCTCGAGATCACCGAGAGCCAGTTGATGCAGGACCCGGATCACGCGATCCGCGCCATGCGTTCGCTCGCCGCCGCCGGCATCCGCATCACGATCGACGACTTCGGTACCGGCTACTCGAGCCTCTCGTACCTCACCCGCTTCCCGCTCTCGGCGCTGAAGATCGACGGCTCGTTCGTTGCCGGCATCCTGCGGCAGGGCGGCGACGCCACCATCGTGCGCACCATCATCGAGATGGCGCATACGCTGGGTCTCGCGGTCGTCGCCGAAGGCGTCGAGAACGAGAGCCAGAAACACTTTCTGCGCGGCCTGGGCTGCGAGCAGGCACAGGGCTATCTCTTCAGCCGGCCGGTGGACGCCGATGGCATGGGCAAGCTGCTGAATGGCGAGCAGGCGCGCATCAGGAAAGTCCGTGTGTAGCCGGCGCCGGCGCGCGCCGGCGGCGGCCGGCCGCTGCAAAGCCGGGTATGCTTCGTGACATGGGAGGGGAAAGCACGGCGCTCGGCACGGTGCGCGTCCTGCTGGTCGAGGACGACAGCGCCTCGGCCATGGTCGTGCAGGCACATCTTTCGGCGATCGAATCCGTGCGTTGCCAGGTCGAGGCGGTGCGCACGCTGCGCGAGGCGCTCGAGCGGCTCACCGAGCAGCATTTCGATCTCGTCATCACCGATCTGCATCTGCCCGATTCGAAGGCCGAAGACACGGTAGCGACGCTCGTACGCGCCTACCATCAGCCGGTCATCGCGCTCACGGTGGATGCGACCCCGGAGCTGCGCGCGCAGGCGATCGCGAGCGGCGCGTACGACTTCCTGCTCAAGGGCTATCTCGGGGCCGGTGCGCTCGAGCGGCCGGTGCGTCTCGCGGCGCTGCACGCGCGCACGCTCGAATCGCTGCGTCGCAGCGAGGAGCGCTTTCGCAGCCTGACGGCGCTTTCCTCGGACTGGTACTGGGAACAGGACGCGGAATTTCGCCTCACTTTCATGTCGACGCTGCTTGGCGAGAAGACCGGCCTCGATGTCGGACCTTATCTCGGCCGGCGGCGCTGGGACCATCCGGCGCTCAACCTGAGCGAAGCGGACTGGGCGCGCCACCGCGCCCAGCTCGAGCGCCACGAGCCGTTCCGCGATTTCGAGATGCAGCGGCCCGCGCCGGGCGGGGCCACGCGCTGGTTCTCGATCAGCGGCGAGCCGGTGTTCGACGCCGAGGGCCGTTTTCGCGGCTACCGCGGCATCGGCCGCGACATCACCGAGCAAAAGCGCGCCGAGCAGCGCCTTCGCCTGGAGCACGCGGTCACGCGCGTGCTCGCCGAGTCCGATCGCCTGTCCACGGCGCTGCAGGGCGTGCTGCGCGCCATCTGCGAGACCGAAGGCTGGGACTGCGGTCGCTACTTCCAGGTGGACGAGGCCGCCGGGCTGATGCGCATGCAGGAGGCTTGGTCGACCGGTACGCCGGAAGCGCAGCGCTTCATTGCGCTCTCGCGCGGGCTCGCGCTCAAGCCCGGCATGGGGCTCGCCGGCACGGTGTGGGCGAGCGGCGAGCCGCTGTGGGTCGCCGATGCGCAGAACGACGCCCGCGCGCTGATCACGGGCATGGAATGGTCGCGCGGCTCGTTCCTCTGCCCGGTGAGCGCCGAAGGCGTGACGCTCGGCGTCATCACGCTCACTTCGGCCGGCGCGCGCGAGCCCGACGCGCGGCTGGTGCAGGCGGTGAGCGTGATCGGCCGCCAGCTCGGCCAGTTTCTGCGCCGCAAGCAGGCCGAAGGCGTGACGCGCGAAAGCGAAGCGCGCTTTCGCAGCCTCACCGAGCTGTCGGCGGACTTCTACTGGGAGACCGACGCCGAGCACCGCATCAGGCGCACGACGCACGCCGAAAAGCATCGTCCCGCGAGCGAGCCGGTGATCGGCAAGACGCGCTGGGAAGTGCCCTCGATCCATCCCGACGCGGCGGGCTGGGCGGCGCATCGCGCCGCTCTCGACGCGAGGAAACCGTTCCGCGACTTCGAGATCGGCCGCATCGATCCCGACGGCGAGCAGCGCTTCCTCTCGCTCAGCGGCGAGCCGGTGTTCGGGGCGGCGGGCGAGTTCCTCGGCTACCGCGGCGTCGGGCGCGACATCACCGAGCAGCGGCGTGAAGCGCGGCTCGTGGCGCTCGAGCACGCCGTCGCACGCCACCTTGCGGAACAGGCCGACGCCGGCGCCGCGTTGCGCGCGGTGATGCGCGACATCTGCCAGACCGAGAGCTGGGACTGCGGGCGCTACTTCCGCGTCGACTCGGCGGCAAACTGCATTCGCTGCGAAGAGACCTGGAGCACGGGCGTCGGCCCGCTCGCCGTGTTCGCCGAGGAGTCTCGCGGCGGCGCGCTCGCGCCCGGCCAGGGGCTCGTCGGGCACGTGTGGCAGAGCGGCGAGCCGCTCTGGTGCTCGGACGTGAGCCAGGACGCGCGCACCGCGCCGTTCGCGCGCGTGCGCGAGGCGGGGGTGCACGGCGCGCTCATCTTTCCGGTCACTTTCGAGGGCCGCGTGGTCGGCGTGCTGTCGATCTCGAGCGCGCGCGTGCGCCCTCCCGACGAGCGGCTGCTCGGCACCATGCGCGTGGTCGGCGCGCAGATCGGCCAGTTCCTTTTCCGCAAGCACGCAGAAGCGGCGCTCGAGGAAAGCGAGGCGCGCTTCCGGCAGACCTTCGAGCTCGCCGCCTCCGGCATCGCGCAGGTCGATCTGAGCGGACGGTTCATCGACGTCAACCGCCGGCTGTGCGACATGCTCGGCTACAGCGAAGCCGAGCTCATCGGCCGCTCGGTGAAGGACATCTCCCACCCGGAAGACCGCGACTTGACCGACGACCGGCGCGCGCTGCTGCACGACGGCAAGCTCGGCTCGGTGCGTTTCGAGAAGCGCTACCTGCGCAAGGATGGCCGGGTGGTGTGGGTGAACCTGACGGTCGCCATCGCGCCCAATGCCGGAGGCGAGCCGCAGCACGAGATCGCAGTGATGGAGGACATCACCGAGCGCAAGGAACGCGAGGCAGCGCTGCAGCGCTTTCGCACGGCGCTCGATGCTTCCGTCGACATGGTGTTCCTGTTCGACCTCGCCAACGGCCGCCTGCTCGACTTCAACCAGACGGCCTGCACGCTGCTCGGCTACTCGCGCGATGAGCTGCTCGCGCTGCGCGCCTGGGACATCCGCGCCAATGTGACCGCCGAGAGCCTGCGCGCCGAGACGGCGACACTGCTTCGCACCGGCGCGCGCACGACGACTATCCGCACGGAGTACCGGCGCAAGGACGGCAGCACCTTCCCGGTCGAGAGCCACCGCAGCATCCTCGACACGCCGCAGCGGCGGGTGCTGGTCGTCAACTCGCGCGACCTCTCGGAGCGCATGAGCGCCGAGCGGCGCCGCGCGGCGCAGGCGCGCTACCAGAAGAAAGTCGCGCGCCTCGGCCAGGCGGCGCTTTCCAAGCGCAATCCCGCCGAGCTCATCGCCAAGGCCGTGCAGAGCGTGCTCGAAGGCCTCGCGCTCGGCCCGGTTGCCTATCTCGAGCGCTCCGGCACCGAAGGCGAGGTGGTGCTGCGCCGGGTGGCCGGGCTCGCCTCGACACCGGAGGAGTCCGCTGTTGCCCGCATCGCGCCCGCGAGCCCGCTCGCCACGCTGCTGCAGGGACCCGATCCGGTCGTGCTGAACGGCCCGTGGACCGGCGCGCTGCCGCTGCCCTTTGAGTGGCTGCGCCGCTACGGCTCGCTCGCCGCGGTGCCGGTGCCGGGCGACGGCGGAGCGCGCGGCTTCCTGTGCGCGCTTGCCGAAGCGAGCGGCGCCTTCGGCCCCGAGGAGACGCGCTTCCTCGCTGCGGGCGCGAGCATGGTCTCGGCGGCGCTGCATCGCCTGGACAGCGAGGCGCGGCTCGCCTACCTCGCGCAGTTCGATCCGCTCACGGGCCTGCCGAACCGCACGCTCCTTGCCGACCGCTTCTCGCTCATGATCGTGCAGGCGCGACGCCGCGGCGCGGCGCTCGGCGTGCTGTTCATCGATCTGGACGACTTCAAGCTGGTGAACGACACGCAGGGCCATGCGGCGGGCGACGAGCTCCTCAAGGAGACCGCCAAGCGCCTGCAGTCCGCGGTGCGCGACGGCGACACCGTGGCGCGCATCAGCGGCGACGAGTTCACCGTGATCCTTTCCGATCTCGCGCGGCCCGACGACGCGGCGCTCGTCGCGCAGAAGATCATCGAGCGGCTCGCCTCGCCGGTGCACATAAACGGCCAGGAGGTGGTGGTGACGGCAAGCATCGGCATCGCCACCTTCCCGGCCGACGGCGACGACGCCGAGACGCTGCTCGGGGCGGCCGATGCCGCGATGTACCGCGCCAAGCAGTCGGGCCGCAACGCCTTCCAGTTCTTCACCGCGGACATCAACCAGCGCACGCGCGCGCGGGCGCAGCTCGGCCTCGAGCTGCGCCGCGCGCTCGAGCGCCGCGAGTTCACGCTTGCCTACCAGCCCAAGATCGACCTCACGAGCGGCCAGCCCTGCGGCGCGGAGGCGCTGCTGCGCTGGGATCACCCCGAGCGCGGCCGCGTCGCGCCCGTGGAGTTCATCCCGGTGCTCGAGGAGACCGGGCTCATCGTGCCGGTGGGCGAATGGGTGCTGCGGCGCGCCTGCGAGGACTTGAAGCACTGGCAGCGCCTCGGCGCGCCGGCGATGCCGGTCGCCGTCAACCTCTCCGCGCGGCAGTTCCGCCAGCACGACCTCGAGGAGCGCATCCGCACCATCGTCTCCGCGGCCGGCGTCAAGCCCTCGCTCATCGAGCTCGAGATCACCGAGAGCCAGCTGATGCACGACCCGGACCACGCCATCCGCGTGCTGCGCGCCCTCGGGCGGGCGGGCGTGCGCATCGCCATCGACGACTTCGGCACCGGCTACTCGAGCCTCGCCTACCTCACGCGTTTCCCGCTCGCCTCGCTCAAGATCGATCGCTCGTTCGTCGCCGACGTGCTGGAGGACGAGGCCGACGCCACCATCGTGCGCACCATCGTCGACATGGCGCACACGCTCGGCTTCACCGTGATCGCGGAAGGCGTCGAGCGCGACTCGCAGGCCGCCTTCCTGCGCGCGCTCGGCTGCGAGCAGGCGCAGGGCTTCCTGTTCGCCCGCCCGATGTCGGCCGCGGAGTTCGCTACGCTCATCGCCGAGCGCATCGGCGCCAACGCCGGCCTGCGCCGGCGCCGCCCGGCGCGCAAAGCCGTCAAGGGCTAGTCTTTGCCGCCGAGCGCTCGAGCGAGCGCCTCGGTTTCGGCCCGCGCGTCCGCATCGGCCGGGAACACGCGCTTCGCCTGGCGGTACCAGTAGCGCGCGTTCGCGCGGTCGCCTTCCATGAGGTGGACGATGCCGTGCGCCCAGCGGGCAAGCGGCGAGTCCTCGTCCTTCTGCACGATCTCGTGCGCTACCTGCCAGTCGCCGGCCCGCAGGTGTTCCACCGCCTTGCTCAGCTTGGCGCGGCCGAGGCTCATACTTTGACGAGAAAGCTAATTGACAAAGCTAATTGTGCGGACCGAGAATGCCGCCGTCAATGGCGCGCCTTCGCCGCAAAGCGCTTCCGCCGCCGACCGTGTCGCGCCCGGCGCTCTTGGTGGGTGGCTCGGACGCGGAATTCCGCGGCCTGATCCACGATCTCATCGCCTACGGCCACCGGCTCGACGCCTGCCGCGACGCCTTCGCGGCCATCGCCGGCATCTCCGGCGTGCAGTACGAGATTCTGATGCTCGTGTCGCGCACCGCGAGCCTCGCCGTCGGCGAGGTGGCGGCGCGGCTGCACCGCTCGGGGGCCTTCATCACCATCGAGGCGAATAAGCTCGTGGCGCGCGGCATCCTCGAGAAGGCCTCCGACCCGGCCGACGGCCGCCGCGTGCTCCTCAGGTGCAACGGCCGGGCGCGCGCGCTGCTCTTGCGCCTCGCGCCGTACCAGCGGCGCATCAACGATGTGCTCTTCGAGCGGCTGGACGCGCGGCGCTTCCGGCAGCTGCTGCTATTGGCGCGCGATCTCGTCGCCTCCGGGGATCGCGCCGTAGCCATGCTCGACTTCACGCTGCACGAGGCGCGCGCGGCATGAGCGTCTCGTACTTCGTGCGCTACGACATCGAGATCGCCGACCTCCCGGCATTCATGCGCCGCTACCGCGAGCTGCATGTGCCGCTCGTCGCGCGCTGGCCCGGATTGCGGCGCATGGTGCTGCATACGCCGCTTGCCTGGCGCGATCCGTTTCCGGTGAACCCGGGGAAGGCGGTGCTCATGGCGCAGCTCGAGTTCGAGAGCGAGGCGGCGATGAACGCCGCGTTCGCTTCCCCCGAGCGCGCCGAGGCGCGCGCGGATTTCAAGCGCTTCCCGCCGTTCGGCGGCAGCGTGGTGCATCAGGCGATGGCGCAGGAAGAGGTGTTCCGCGCCGCCTGGCTCGATGGCAACGAGGAGGGCGCATGAAGCCCAAGCAGCATCTCGAATTCGTCCGCGTCGACCTCGACACCGGCTGGGAACGCCCGCCGGGCTATCCGCCGGGCTTCTACCAGAAGATCCTGGCGAGCGACCTCGACGAGACCAGCAAGAAAGGCAGCCGCACACGGCTCCTGAAGATCGAGCCCGGCGCCTTTTCCACCGAGCCGTTCGTGCACGACCATTGGGAGGAGGTGTACGTCGTGCAAGGCGATTTGATCGTCGGCAACGACAAGCAGGGCCGCGGCGGCGAGCAGTGCTTCGCGCCGACCTACGCCTGCCGGCCGCCCGGCGTGCATCACGGCCCGTTCACCTCCAAGGGCGGCTGCATCCTGCACGAGATCCACTACTACGAGACCTCGGGGAAGGGGGGCGCCCATGCTGAAAAGCGGAAGTGAGCATCTCGAGTCGCTGCGCGATGGGCGCGTCGTCTACATCGGCGCCGAGCGCGTCGACGATGTCACCACGCACCCTGCGTTCCGCAACGCCGCGCGCTCGATCGCCGCGATCTATGACCTTAAGCGCGCCGATCCCGCCTTCAGCTTCGCCGAGGACGGCGAGCGCTACAGCGCCTACTTCCTGCGCGCCAGGACGAAGGACGATCTCTTGCAGCGCACGGGGCTGCATCGCGCGATCGCGGCATTGAGCCACGGCCTCCTCGGCCGCTCCCCTGATCACGTGTCGAGCTTCGTCACCGGCATGGCGATGAACCCGGCCGTGTTCGGCCACTACGCCGCGAACCTGATGCGCTACTACGAGCACATGCGCAGGGAGGACGTGTACGGCGTCTACGCCGTCATCCCGCCGCAGGCCGCGCGCAATCCGGAGTTCTACGTCAAGCAGAACATCCCGGTGCCGACGCTGCGCGTGGTGCGCGAAGATGACGACGGGGTGGTGATTTCCGGCATGAAGATGCTGGCCACCGGCGCCGTGTTCGCGAACGACATCTGGATCGGCAATCTCATCCCGCTCGCGCCGAACCAGCTCCCGGAGTCGATCACCTGCGCCATCCCGGTGAACGCGCCGGGCGTGACGCTCTGGTCGAGGAAGGCCTACGAGCGCCACGCGCCGTGCGAGTTCGAGAACCCGCTCACCTGGCGCTACGACGAGACCGACTCGATGGTGATGTGCGAGGAGGTGAAGGTGCCCTGGGAGCGCGTCTTCGTGCATATGGACGCGATCCTCGCGCGCGAGATCTACATCCGCACGCCCGGCCACTGCTACGGCAACCACCAGTCGAACGTGCGCTTCCACGAGAAGATGAAGCTGATCGTCGGCCTCGCGAGCAAGATTGCGCACGCCTCGGGCGCGAACGAAGTGCCGGCGGTGCGCGAAGTGCTCGGGCGCTTCGCCGCGCTCGAAGCGGCGCTCGGCGGCATGATCGCGGGGCAGCTCCAGGACGCCGAGGACTGGCCCGCCGGCTGGAAGACCTACAACCGCCGTTATATGTACGCGGCGCTCAACTGGTGCACCGAGAGCCATTCGTCGATCATCGACGCGCTGCGCGAGCTCTGCGGCGGCGGCATCTTCCAGATGCCGGCCGATGTGAGCGTAATGCACGAGCCAAAGCTGCGCGCCATGTTTGAGACCTACTGGCAGACGCCGCAGCTCGCCGCGCTCGATCGCATGAAGCTCTACAAGCTCGCCTGGGATCTGATCGGCTCGGAGTTCGCGGGCCGCCACCTGCAGTACGAGAAGTTCTACGCCGGCGCTTCGTTCATCGTGCGTAACCACAGCTTCCGCGAAGCGCCCTGGAGCGAGTTCCACCGCCTGGTCGACGATCTCATGGCGAGCTACGACATCCCCGCGCCGCGCGAACAAAGCTCGACCACGCCGGCCGCGGCGCTCGCCAAGTGACCGGCGTCGACGAGCTCGTCATCGCCGGGTGGACCGGCCGCGACGAGGCGGCGCTCGCCAAGCACATCCGCGAGCTCGAGGAGCTCGGCGTCAAGCCGCCGAAGACCACGCCGATCTTCTACCGCGTCGCCGCCGACCTGCTCACCCACGCGAGCACGATCCAGGTGTCCGGACCGGACACGAGCGGAGAGGTCGAGTTCGTGCTGCTCGCCAAGCCCGACGGCCTGTGGGTCACCGTGGGCTCAGACCACACCGATCGGAAGGCGGAAACCGTCGGCGTCTCGCTCTCCAAGCAACTCTGCGCCAAGGTGATCGCCAGTGACGCCTGGCGCTACGACGATGTGAAAGACCACTGGGAGCGGCTCGTGCTGCGCTCCTGGGCCGACGGCGAGCTCTACCAGGAAG
>DASSLQ010000043.1:0-2116 GCA_035689325.1 Burkholderiales bacterium
TCGAGAGCTTGTTGATGTCGCGGATCGCATCGTAGAGCGGCATCGACTGCAGCGTCGCCAGAGGCCTCGCGCCAGCCGGCGCTCTGCCCTCGCGCAAGCCCCCGACGATGCTTCCGCCCGCTTCCGTCCAGTAGTGCTCGAACATCGCCTGCGCGTAGTGCCGGTGGTCCAGCAGCGCGACGTACCAGTCGCGCTCGCCGCACGCGGCGGGGTAGCGGCCGGAGAACCGGGCCTGCGCGCGCTCGGCACGGCTCGTGACCGAGGCTTTCACTCCGGCGCGCCAGTCCCCGCACTCGCCGGGAGCGAGCTTCAACGCGCCGGAGAAGACGACGTTGGCGAGCGGCGGCTCGGTGCGCAGCGCGACCGCGTCGCCCTCCGCGCTCGGCGTGAAGACGAAGCGCACGCTGTTGAAGTTCACCAGCAGCGCGTCCGGGCCGACGTTGTAAGGCTTGAGCGGCTCGGCATCGAAGGCGCCCGGGCGGCGCGCCGGCGGCGCGAAATAGCCGCGGTCGAGCACGAGACCGCCGCGGATGGTTGCGAGCCCGGTCGCGCGCAGCGCGGCGATCAGCGACTGGAACTGCTCGATCGTGATCTTCGGATCGCCGTAGCCTTTGAGCACCAGGTTGCCGTCGAGTACGCCGTCGACGACGGGGCCGTCGGCGTAGGCTTCGGTCTTCCAGCGATAGTCGGCGCCGAGTAGCTCGAGCGCCGCGAACGTGGTCACGAGCTTCATGGTCGAAGCGGGATTCATCGGCTTCGCGGCCTGGTGCGCCAGCGCCGGCTGCTTGGCGCCGATCTGCTGCACGAGCACCGCGACCGCGCTCGAAGGGATCCGCTCTTCGCGCAAAGCCTGTGCCACGTCGCTCGGCAAGGCGGCGCGCGCCGGCGCGGTGGCCAGCGCGGCGAAGCACACCAGAAGCAGGCGCAGCGCCGGCTTCGACGCGCGGCGGCGGAAGGATTTCGCCGGCGGGCGGTTTACTCCAATGATGGGCACTCTCGCGCCGAGCGCCGAGAGCACGGCGAAGCGGCACCCACCGAAAGCGATGCGCGCGCGGCGGACAAGCGGCGAGGCGGTGGACGAGCGGCGAATCACGACCGGAGGGGCGAGACGTTCGTGGCATTATACCGGCGGCGAATCGAGCGCCTGCGAGCGATGACGGTGAACGCGCCACCGAGATACACCGCGACGGCGATCGCGCTGCACTGGCTGGCGGCCGCGCTGATCGTGTGCGGCTTCACCCTGGGGCTGTCGATGGTCGGGCTGCCGCTCTCGCCCCGGAAGCTGCGCTGGTACCTCTGGCACAAGTCGATCGGCATCACGGTGTTCCTGCTCACCTGCGTACGGCTTGCCTGGCGCATCGGCCACAGACCGCCGTCGCCGCCGGCGATGCCCGACTGGCAGCGGCGCGCCGCGGCGCTCTCCCACTCCGCGCTCTATGTGCTGCTGCTGGCGATTCCCGTGAGCGGCTGGCTCTACAGCTCGGCGACCGGCGTCCAGGTCGTGTACCTGGGCCTGCTGCCGCTGCCCGACCTGGTGCCCAAGGACAAGGCGCTGGCCGCGCTGCTGCGGGCGTGCCATGTGACACTGAACTTCACGCTGCTCACGCTGGTCTGTGTGCATGCCGCGGCTGCGCTCAAGCACCATTATGTCGATCGCGACACAGTGCTCTCACGCATGCTGCCGAGCGCGAGCCTGCGGCGCCGATCGGGGGATACCGCGTGACCGCGTCGCCGAAACGTACATTCGTCTTCCTGCTGGGAGCGCTCCTCCTGGCGTCCACTCACGCCGGTGCCCAGGGCGTGCTCGTCGACAAGAGCGAGATCCGCTTCGTGTCCAAGCAAATGGGCGTCAACGTCGAGGGTCGCTTCCGCAAATGGAAGGCAAACGTCGCCTTCAATCCGAAGGACCTCGCGCACGCGAAGGCGGATATCGACGTCGATCTCGGCAGCATCGATCTCGCGAGCGAGGACTCGGAGACCGAGCTCAAAGGCAAGCTGTGGTTCGACACCGCGCACTTCCCTACGGCGAGGTTCGTCTCCAGCGCCGTTCGCGCGACCGGTCCGGACCGTTACGAGATCGCCGGAGCGCTCACCATCAAGGGCATCACGCGCGACG
>DASSLQ010000044.1:0-2220 GCA_035689325.1 Burkholderiales bacterium
AGCGCGAGCTCGCGCGAATGCACGTCCGCCCGCAGCTGCAACTGGTCGAGCACCTGCTGCTCGACGACGATGAGTGAGAGAAGGCTGCCGAGCCCCGCCTTGTAGCGCGCGAGCGCCAGCTGGTAAGCCTCTTCGGCCGAAGCGACTGCGGCATCGGCTTCGACGCGCTGCGCCTGCACCGATCGCATGGAGGTGAGCTGGTCGACGACGTCGCGCAGCGCATCGGAGAGCGCCTGGTTGTATTGCTCCACCGCCACGTCGTACTCGGCGTCGCGCTGCGCAAGCGCCCCGCGCAGCCGGCCACCATCGAGGATCGGCAGCGTGACGGCGGCAGTCGCGGATGGAATGGCGCTTCCAGCCTCGAGGAGCTTCGAGAGATTCACCGACTGCACGCCGACCAGCGCCGCGAGATTGATGTCGGGATAGAACGCGGCCTTGGCGGACTTGATGTCGCTCGCCGCTGCCTCGGCGCGTATGCGGCTCGCGACGATGTCGGGCCGGCGGCCCAGCAGCTCCGCCGGCACGAGGGAAGGCAGCGCAACGGCGACTGCACGGAGCGCCGGGCGCTGGATCGCAAGACCGCGATCGGGGCCTTTGCCGAGAAGCGCGGCCAGCTGGTTTCGTGCGAGCGCGATTTCTTCCTGTGTCTGCGCGATGCGTGCGCGAGCGGCAGGGATCGAGGTCTCCACCTGCTTGAGCTCCAGCTTCGAATCCAGGCCGGCCTTCACGCGGCCGCTTGTGAGGCTCTGCACCTGCTGCCGGTCGTTGAGCGTGCGCTCGGCGATGTCGAGCTGCTCGTAGCTGCGCGCGAGCTGCACATAGGTGCCTGCGATGGCCGCCGAGAGTGCAAGTCGCGTGGCAAAGGCCTCCGCCTGCGCGGCGCGCGAGCGGCCGAGCGCCGCTTCATAGGCCGAGCGGTTCCTGCCCCAGAAATCGAGGTCGTACCTCGCGTTCAGCGCGAGCTGCGTCGTCGTATAGGTGGATCCGCCGATCGGCGGCGGGAAGATATAGTTCTGGGAGAAGCGCTGGCGATTGATGCTGCCGTCGGCGCTGACCTGGGGACCGAGCGGCGCGCGCGCGACTTGTGCCGCGCCGAGCGCCTGGTCGACCCGGGCGCGAGCGATCCGGATGCTCGGACTGCCCGTGAGCCCTTCGTCGATGAGCGCATCGAGCTGAGGATCACCATAGCGCTTCCACCAGTCGAGCTCGGGCCAGGCCGCGGTCTCCCGCCCTTCGAGCGACTTGGTCGCTTCGAGCTTCGCCGGGTCGGCGGGCGAGCCACGAGGCTCGACGCCGCGATAACTGGCGCAGCCCGCGAGTACGAGCGCAAGGAATGCGGCGGCTACCTTCACGCGGCGTTGTCCAGGAGGCGCTGCAGGAGCTTCTCCAGCGTGCGCACGTCGGATTGCGAGAAGCCGCGCAGCATGCGGTTCAGCACGTCGACCTGGACGCGCATCACCTGGGCGTACATCGCCCGGCCAGACTTTGTGAGCTCGAGATGGGCGCTGCGCCGGTCACGCGAGCCGCGCATGCGGCGCACCAGGCCCGCCGCTTCGAGCTTGTCGATGAGGCGCGTCATGGCGCCCGCGTCGTGCGCGAGCGTCCGGCACATGTCGGCGGCAGTCTCGCCGCGATCCTCGCCGAGCAGGATGATGACGAAAGCCTGCTGCGCCGAGAGGCCGAGCGGCTGCATCTCGCGCTCGAACTCTTCGCGGATCGCCTTGCGCGCCAGCGCCACGCGCGCGCCCACCGCGTCGCGACTGCGGAACGTGCGGAGGTCATACAGGGCTGGGGATTTACTTGCCGCGGCAACCATTGCAGAGGCAAGAGTATCTTGCCTCAGAGGCTCGAAGCAAGCGCCCTGCCGCTGTCGTAGCGCGGCTACGACAGCGGTCGTCAGGTGCGCTACAGGTTTACGTCTTGAGGCGGTAGCCGGTCTTGAAGATCCACCAGATGCCGGCCAGGCAGGCGATGAGGAAGAGCGCGGTCACGCCTAGGCTGACGCCGACATGGACATCGGCGATCTCGAAGAAGCTCCAGCGAAAGCCGCTGATGAGGTACACGAGCGGATTGAAGAGCGTCACCGTCTGCCACGCCGGTGGCAGGACCGAGATCGAGTAGAACGTGCCGCCGAGAAATGTGAGCGGCGTGATGACGAGCATCGGCACGAACTGCAGCTGCTCGAACCCGCCCGCCCAGATGCCGATGATGAAGCCGAGC
>DASSLQ010000045.1:0-7912 GCA_035689325.1 Burkholderiales bacterium
ATGCGGCGCTTGCGCATGGGCCGGGCTTCGATCCGGGAAGCGCGACGCGCGCCTTCCGCTTCTACATGTCCGACCTCGGGCAGATCGAGTTTCTGCCGCCGCTGATCGAGCGCGTGCAACGCGCGGCGCCCAGCGTTCGGCTGGAAGCGGTGGCGCTGGAGGTCGATGACATCGCCGATGCTCTTGCCACCGGCGCGCTCGATCTCGCCGTGGGCTTCCTGCCCGCACTCGGGCCGCCGGTGCGCCGGCGCGCGCTGTTCCGCGATCCCTATCTTTGCCTGATGCGCGCCGATCACCCGATCAAGGCGCTGACCCGGCGCAAGTTCCAGGAAGCGTCGCACGCGCTGGTCACTTACCGCGGCGGCCACCGCGTGGTGGAGGAAGCGCTCGAGCGTGCGGGCCTCGCGCGGCGTATCGCGCTTCGCCTGCCGCACTTCACCGTGGTGCCGATGGTGCTGGAGCGCACCGACCTCCTCTGCACCCTCCCGGCGCGCGTCGCGCGCGTGTTCGAGCGGCGTGGGCGGCTCAAATCCCTTACCCCGCCTGTGGCCATCCCGCCGGCCGACGTCGCCGTGCACTGGCACGAGCGCTTCGAAGCCGATCCGGGCAACCGCTGGCTGCGCGAGCAGGTCGTCGAGCTCTTCGGGCAAAAGTAGGAATTGTTTCGACCGTAACGCTGCGCGCCCGCCCAGGTGACAGCGCCACGCACCAATCAGCGAGAATTGGGCGCATGGCCTCCTACGTCGACTCCGTGCTCGCACCCGGGGAGCGCATCGTGCTTCGCTGCGCGGTGTCGCACTGGAACTTTGCGTTGTCGTACCTGATCAGTGTGGCCTGCTTCGTTGGCGCCGCAGCGGTCGTCTATGTGAACTGGCAGCGCGCGCCGCTGATCGCGGCCGTGCTGACAGTGATCGGCGTCGTGGTAATCATGGTTGCGGTTATCCGGCGCGGCACGACCGAGCTCGTGCTCACCGACCGGCGCATCATCGCCAAGCGCGGCTTCATCGCGCGCGCTACGGTCGAAATGACGCTCGGCAAGGTGGAGAGCCTGCACGTGAACCAGGGTCTCGTCGGCCGTATGTTGAACTACGGCGACGTCACGGTGGTGGGCACGGGATCATCGCTCGAGCCGCTGCGGGGCATCCGCGGACCGCTGGAGCTGCGGCGCAAGCTCGGCGAGATCGCCGCGACGCCGCCCGGGCGCAGCGGATAGGCCGGTGCATCTCCTAGATCAGTTCGGCGCGTTGATCGTGTTCGTCAACACGTTCATCCATGAGGCCGGGCTGCCGGCGCCGCTCACGCCGACCGTGCTCGTGGCCGCCGCTGCGATGTCGGATGTGACGAAGCAGACGGCGCAGCTTACCGCCGCAATCGTAGTGGGTTCGGTCCTGGGCAATGCGATTTGGTTCGCGCTCGGCCGCAAGTACGGCAGCCGCGTGCTGACGCGCCTTTGCAAGCTCTCGCTCTCGCCGCACAGCTGCGTCACGAAAACCGGCGCGGCATTCGGCCGCTGGGGCGGCGCGCTGCTCATCATCGGCCGCTTCCTCCCGGGCGTGTCGCTCGTTGCGCCGCCGATCGCCGGCGCCCTCGGCATGACGTGGCGGCGTTTCCTGTGGGTGAGCGCGCTTGGCGCTGCGCTCTGGGCGCTACCGATCATCCTGCTCGGCTACCTGCTGAAGGAAGTGCTGGCGTCGATGTTGAGCGCGCTGCAGGACTCGCGCGTCAGCCTGACGCTCGCCGTCATCGGCATCCTCGCCGTCTATCTCGCCTGGCGCTATATCCGGCGGCAGCAGGCGATGCGCATCAAGGGCGTGCCGCGCATCGACCCCGTGGCGCTCAACGCCGAGCTCTCGAGCGCCAGCGCGCCGATCGTCATCGACGTGCGCTCCGACGATGCCGCGGCCGTACCCGGGCCACACGTCCCCGGCGCCCGATTCCACAGCCTCAACACGCTGCACAACCTGCCGCTCGAGCAGCTCGCGGGGCGGCCGGTCGTGCTCTACTGCGCTTGCCCGGAAGAAGCCTCCGCTGCCATGGGCGCGCTCGTGCTCCAGGGCCGCGGCCATCTCGATGCGCGCGCCATGCAGGGCGGCATCGATGCCTGGGTCGACGCGGGATTGGAAGCCGCGCTAAGCCGTCGACCCCCAAACGTCGTGCGCGAGCTCGAGCACGAGCTCTAGCTTGCGCCGCGTATCGTCCTGCGTCACCGTCTGTCCCGCGCCGCCGCCACTCGAGAAGCCGCATTGCGGCGAGACGCCCAGGCGCTCGAGCGGCACGTACTTCGCCGCTTCGTCGATGCGCCGCTTGAGCGCGTCCTTTGACTCGAGCGCCGGCGTCTTCGTCGACACGAGGCCGAGCACGACATGCTTTTCCTTCGGCACGTAGCGCAGCGGCGAAAAATCGCCCGCGCGCGGCGTGTCGTACTCGAGACAGTAGATGTCCGCGTTCAGCCGATTGAACAGCACATCGGCCACCGGCTCATAGCCGCCCTCGGCCATCCACGCGCCTTTCAGGTTTCCGCGGCAGAGATGGACCGCTACCCGCATGTCCGCCGGCTTGCCGCCGATGCAATCGTTGAATAGGCGCGCATAAAGCGCGGTCAGCTCGTCGGGATTCTCGCCGCGCGCCACCACGTCCTTGCGTGCGTTCGGGTCGCAGTTGCACGGCAAGGCGGTATCGTCGAGCTGCAGATAGGTGCAGCGCTCTTTCGCCAGCTCGGCGAGCTCCTGCCGGTAGATCGCCACCAAGTCGGCAAAGAACGCCGCGCGGTCGGCGTAGGCCGCGCTGTCGTAGGCGCGCGGACCGAGGAACCAGTGCATCACGTCCGGCGCGGCGATCGTTACCTTAGGCACGCCGCGCTTCACCACCGAGCGCAGGAAGCGGTAGTCGTCCGCGACGATGCGCTGCTTGCGCCGCAACCGCTCTTTCGCATACGGCGAGGCGGCCACACCCATGACCCCGCTCTCGGTGCGAAAGCCGAGCGTGCCGTCGCGCAGGCCGAAGCCCGCCACCGCGTCGATGAAGCCGGCCGACCAGCTCCGGCGGCGGAATTCGCCATCAGTGACGCTCGGCAGGCCGAGCGACTCCTGGAAAGCCACGATCTCGCGGATGCAGTCCTCCTGCGACGCGCGAAAGCCGGCGTCGTCGAGTTTTCCCGCCTTGTGCGCGCGCGCGGCGTCGATGAGCCGCGGCGGGCGCACGAAGCTGCCGATGTGCTCGACATGGAAGGGCGGCTTCATCGTGGCGACTATAACAATACAATCGGAAGCCATGAGCAAGGTCTACGCGCTGAATCTCTTCAACGTCGCCAACAAGGACGAGTACATGGCCTATTCGCGGCGTTCGGCCAAGGAGGTACAGGCGCATGGCGGGCGGGTCGTGGCGCTCGGCAAGTTCCGCGAGGCAATGCTCGGCCAGCCGCGCCGCGAGGTGCTGATTCTGGTCGAGTGGGAGTCGAAGGAGGCGTTCGAGAGCTATTGCAACGATCCGCAGCTCGCCGATCTGCATCCGCATCGCGTGAAAGGCACCTCCGATTATCTCTGGCATCTCTTCGACAAGCTCGAAGACCTGCGACCGCTCCTCAAATAGCGCCTATCCGTTGACGGAGGCCGAAATGACGACGTCCATCGATTCGAAGCCTGAGGTTGATCGTATCGTCGAGCAGGTTGATTTCGTGCACACCGGTCCCGGCACAGTGGCCGGGCGCTACCTTCGCCGCGCATGGCAGCCGATCTACGTCTGCGACAAGCTCTCCAAGGGAACGATCGTTCCGATTCGGATTCTGGGCGAGGAGCTGGCGCTCTACCGCGGTGAAAGCGGAAAGGCTTACGTCGTCGCCAATGAGTGCCGGCATCGATTGACTCGGCTGTCGACGGGCTGGGTCGAAGGCGACAGCATTCGCTGCCGCTATCACGGCTGGCGCTACGACGAGTCCGGACAATGTGTCGAGCAGCCGGCCGAACCGAAACCTTTCTGCGCCAGCGTGCGAAAACTCGCCGCCTATCCCGCCCACGAAACGCACGGCCTCGTCTTCGCCTATCTCGGCGAAGGCGAGCCCCCTGCCTTTCGCCCGCTGCCGGGCCTGGAAGACGGCGCTCGCCAGGGTTGGACGGTCTGTCCGTCGGTCGAAATGATCCCGTGCAACTATTTTCAGAGCGCGGAGAACATCATGGACGACGTCCATGTGAATTTTTCCCATCGCGGCCACCTCGTGAACACCGCGGCGAGGCCGTACGTTCCGACCAAGACGTGGGCGCAAGAAACATCTTTCGGGCTCACGCAATTCCAGGAGCGCGGCGAGCGCACCGATCGAATTCACTTCATCATGCCCAACCAGTGCTTCCTCGCCCACCCGCTACGCTCGGAGCGAAGCGACAAACCGTTCTGGTTCAAGGCGCTCTTCTGGTACGTGCCGATCGATGACCAGAGTCATCTGCACTTTCTCATCATGGTCTACCACACGAAGAGACGCGAGCGTCCTGCCGGCACTCCGGTCCATGAGGAGATCGAGGCGATCCTTTCCGGCCGCAAGAGCTGGGAAGACGTCGCGAATCACCCGAATATCATCCGTATCCAGGACGGGGTAGCGATCTGCGG
Source organism: Burkholderiales bacterium (assembly GCA_035689325.1). GTDB lineage: Bacteria > Pseudomonadota > Gammaproteobacteria > Burkholderiales > SG8-39 > SCGC-AG-212-J23. The sequence goes on from DASSLQ010000045.1 coordinate 4,597, forward strand.
GCAGGGAAAGATCGAGGACCGCTCGAGGGAACGACTGGGTAACTCGGACGCGGCGGTGATCCTGTTGCGCAGGGTCTGGAGGCGAGAGCTGGGATTGCTTGCCGCCGGAAAACCCGTGACATCGTTCGGCATGCCGGAACCTCAAGCCCTGCGGCAAGAAGAACTGGAGGCAATGGGGTTCAACGCTTGAACACAAGAGCATGAATGTTCTGGTGGCAGGCGCCGGCCCGGCGGGCCTGTATTTTTCCTATCTCGCGAAGCGCCAGCATCCCGACTGGCGCATTCGCGTTGTCGAGCAGAACCCGCGCGATGCCACGTTCGGCTTCGGCATCGTTTTCTCCGACCGCGCGCTCGAGTTCCTGCAGGTCGATGATCCGGCCACCTATGACCTCATCACGCCGGAGCTCGAGGCGTGGGTCGACCTGGTGGTCGTACACCGCAACGTGCGCACCGTCATCGACGGCATCGGCTTCAACGCCATCGGCCGGCTGCACCTGCTCGGGCTGATGCAGCGGCAGCTCGCCAGCGTCGGCATCACGCCGGAATACGAGCGGCCGCTCGCCGGACCCGCGCAGTTCGACGGCTACGATCTGGTGGTCGGCGCCGATGGCGCAAACTCGATCTTGCGGCGCACCGCCGACTTTGGCACGCGACAGACCCACTGCTCGAACAAGTTCGCTTGGTATGGCACGCGCAAGCCCTTTGCGACGCTCACGCAGACCTTCGTGCAAAACAGGCACGGCACGTTCAACGCACATCACTATCGGCACGCGCCCGGCATGAGCACCTTCGTGCCGGAATGTGATGCGGCCACTTGGGAACGCGCCGGCTTCGCCGCGATGGACGAGCGCGAGACGATGGAGTATTTGCAGCTGGTCTTTGCCGAGACGCTGCAGGGCGAGCCGCTCGTTTCAAACCGCTCGATCTGGCGCAATTTCCCGAATGTGCGCAACGAGCGCTGGAGGGTCGGCAACAAGGTGCTGATTGGCGACGCGCTGCGCACCGCGCACTTCTCGATCGGCTCGGGCACGCGGCTCGCCATGGAGGACGCCATCGCGCTCAACAAGGCGCTGAGCGAGCACGCCAGCGTCGGCGACGCCTTGGCGGCATTCGAAGCGGCGCGCCGGCCGATCGCCGAGAAGTTCGTCGCGGCGGCGGACGCGAGCGGCGCCTGGTACGACCGTTTCGCCGAGCACATGAACCTCTCGCCGCGCGACTTTGCCTGGAGCTATATTCAGCGCAGCGGCCGGATCGACCCGCAACGCCTCGCGCGCACGTCGCCAAGGTTTGCCCGCACCTGACCATGCTATTTCCCACCACGCTCGTCGGCAGCTATCCGCAGCCCGAATGGCTCATCGATCGCAAGAAGCTCGCGGGCCGCTTTCCGCCGCGTGTGCGCGCACGCGAGCTCTGGCGCGTGCCTGAGCCGTATCTCGCGCAGGCACAGGACGACGCCACGGTGCTTGCGATCCGCGCGCAAGAGCAGGCAGGCCTCGACATCATCACCGACGGCGAGGTGCGGCGCGAAAGCTATTCGAACCGCTTCGCCACTGCGCTCGAGGGCGTCGACATCGACAATCCCGGCAGCGCGCTCGACCGCTCGGGCCATCCGAATCCCGTGCCGCGCATCGTCGGCAGGATCCGGCGCAAGCATGCGGTGGAGCTCGACGACCTGCGCTTCCTCAAGCGCCATACGGCGCGCCAGACGAAGATCACCGTGCCCGGCCCGTTCACCATGTCGCAGCAGGCGCAGAACGACTATTACCGCTCGGAGGAAGAAGCAGCGATCGACTATGCCGCCGCCGTCAACGAGGAGATCCGCGATCTGTTCGCCGCGGGCGCCGATGTGGTGCAGATCGACGAGCCTTATATGCAGGCGCGGCCGGAGAAGGCGCGCCAATACGGGCTGCGGGCGCTGAATCGCGCGCTGCAGGGCGTGAGCGGCACGACGGCGGTGCACATCTGCTTCGGCTATGCCGCCATCATTCACCAGCGGCCCTCGGGCTACTCTTTCCTGCCGGAGCTTGCCGGCTCGCCGGTGCGGCAAATCTCCATTGAGACTGCGCAATCGAATCTGGATACTTCGGTGCTGCAGAAGCTGCCCGGCAAGAAGATCATGGTCGGCTGCATCGACCTCTCGGAGATGCGCGTGGAGACGCCGCACCAGGTGGCTGATCGCATCCGGCGCGCGCTGAAGTACGTGCGGCCCGAGGACGTGATCGTCGCACCGGACTGCGGCATGAAATACCTGCCGCGCGCGGTCGCCGACGGCAAAATGCGGGCGATGGTCGAGGGCGCGAAGCTGCTGCGCGCAGAATATTCATGACAGGAGGTCGCTTGAAAAAGCTCGTAATAGCAACACTGGTACTCACCGGCTGCGCCGCCGATGGCGGCGGTCCCGCAATCAATCGGCCGTATACCGAGGCGGGCATCGTCCTCGGCGCGGCTAGCGGCGCGCTGCTGGGCGCCGTCGCCTACGGCACCGGCAATTCGCGGGCCGTGGTGCTCGGCGCGATCGGCGGCGGGATTGCCGGCGGCGCGGTCGGCGCCTACATGGACAGCCAGAAGAAGGACCTCGAGAAGAACCTGGCGAAGGAGATCCAGACGCACCAGGCGCGCGTCGACGAGCTGCCGAATCATGTCGTGCGCGTCACGATGACGAGCGACACGGGCTTCAATACGAATTCGACGGACATCAAGCCCGGCTTCCACACCACGCTCGACAAGGTCGCCGATGTCGTCGTGCGCTACGGCAAGACGACGCTTACGGTCGCCGGCCACACTGACGATGTGGGCTCGGCGCAGTACAACCAGGGGCTCTCCGAGCGGCGCGCCCGCGCAGTGGCACAGTACCTCGAGTCGAGGAAGGTGAACGAGGCGCGCCTTTCCATCGTCGGCAAGGGCGAGGGCATGCCGATCGCGAGCAACGCCACCGAGGGCGGCCGCGCCGAGAACCGGCGCGTCGAGATCTACGTGCAGCCGGTGGTCGAGGGGACGTAGCGGTGGCGGACAAGGCGAAACGCGGCATCGCGCGCGGGCTGACCAATTACGGCGACCCGGCGTTCTCGCTTTATCTGCGACGTTCATTCGCCAAGAGCATGGGTTACTCGAGCGAGATGCTCGAGCGGCCGGTGGTCGGCATTGCCGACTCGAAGAGCGGCTTCAACAACTGCCACCGGCATTTCCCCGAGCTGATCGAGGCAGTCAAGCGCGGCGTGCTGGCAGCCGGCGGACTGCCGCTGAGCTTCCCGACGATCTCGCTCGGCGAGGTGTTCCTAAACCCGACGAGCCTGATGTTCCGCAATCTGATGGCGAT
>DASSLQ010000046.1:0-6561 GCA_035689325.1 Burkholderiales bacterium
GATCTCCTCGAAATTCGCGGCGTCGTCGACTTCGCCGCAGTTGGGAAAGCTCTCCTGCGTGCGCATGCGGATCGCGTTGACCGCGTCGGCCATGCCGTCGAGCTCGTTTGCCTCGTCGACGATCGCAGTGGCGTACCAGACGCTCTCGGTCTCATCGACCGCGAGCGGCTGGAACACCTGGATGTGGTTCCCGAGGATCGAAAGGTTCGGAAAGATGTTGATGTTCACCGGTTCGGAGGCGGCAAGATCCAAAGCCCGCAGCGCCTTGGCGCCGAGCCGGTCGCGAATAAGCTGCTCGTACGAGCGCATCCCGGGCTGCTCGCCTTCGATTTCCCATAGAGCGCCCGGCCGGCGCTCGATATTCGGCCGCTTGTCCTTGAAGTGGTGCCCGCGGCCGAAGTACTGGACGTACATCGGCGCTTCGTCCGGCTTGCCCATGTAGAACGACATGCCCTTCGTCGGATCGGTGGCGTGGCGGTTCTCGGTCTCGAGCAGCGAACGGTGAGAGAACACCACGTGGTAGCCATCCGCGGCGTTGTCGTACGCGAGCTTCCAGTTGCCCTTGAACTTGAGCCGGTTGGCCTCCGCGATTACCACGCGGCCGCCGGGATTGCGGTCGAGCCACTCGTCGATCGGCTGGCGCGCCGCGCCGAGGTAATTGGCGAGCGAGGGCGCATCGGCGTTCAGCGTGCCGAAGATGAAGCCGCGATAGCTCTCGACCCGCGGTACCTGTGCCAGGCTGTATTTCCCATCCGAAAAATCGCAGGCGTAGCCCTCGGGCCAGGGCACGCCACGCAGCTTCCCGGTGTTGAAGTATGTCCAGCCGTGGTACGGACACTGGAAGGTGCGCGCATTGCCGCGCGGCTCGCGGCACACGCGCGCGCCGCGATGGGTGCAACGGTTGAAGAGCGCGCGCAGCCTGCCGCTCGAGTCGCGCACCACGATGAGCGGGCGCAGGCCGAGCCTTGCGCTGATGTAGTCGTCGGCGCGCGGCAGCTGGCTCTCGTGCGCGAGGTAGCACCAGACGCCGCCGAAGATGTGCGTCATCTCGAGCTCGAAGATCAGCGGATCGGTGTAGATCGACCGATGCACGCGGTCTTCCTGCACCAGGCGCTCAAAAAAAATCGAAGTACTCATTCTGTTCCCACTCGGTGGGCTCGGCCTCGGGTACCCGGTACTCGGCAAGCCACTTGCGGTAGCGGCTGAACTCGCTGCGCTTGAGCTTCAGGTAGTAATCGATGAACACTTGGCCATACTGGCGGCGAAAGAGCGCGCTCGCCTCGAGCGCCTCGAGCGCCTGGCCGAGACTGGTGGGCAGGAGCGTGCGCTCGGCGCTGTAGGGCTCGTCGTCGCGCGGACCGAGCTTCAGCGAGCGCTCCACGCCGTCCAAGCCCGCAACGATCTGTGAGGCGATGAAGAGGTAAGGGTTAGCGCCGGGCTCGCCCAGCCGATTCTCGAGACGCGTTGCCGGATCGTCGTGGCCGCCGAGCACCCGCACCATGGCGCCGCGGTGGTCGAATCCCCAGCAGGCGCGATCGGGCGCAAGCGAATTCGGGCGGAAACGCCGATAGCCGTTGACCGTCGGCGTGGCGAACACCGTGGCCGCGGCGGCGTGCTCGAGCAGGCCGGCGACATAGGCCTCGCCGAGCGGCGAGAGCAGCTCCTTGCCGGCGAACAGGTTGCGACCGGTGCTGTCATGCAGCGACTGGTGCAGGTGCCAGCCGCTCGCGTAGTAGCCCTTGAGCGCCGGGCGCGCCATGAACGTGGCGAAGCAGCCGAGGCGGCGACAGATCTGGCGCGTCGCCGTGCGAAAGAGCAGGAAATCGTCGGCGGCGCGCAGCGCGCGCTCCGCCGAGAAGGTGCACTCGACCTGCCCGGGTCCCCATTCGTTCTCGATCGAGCGCAGCGGCAACCCGAGTGCGGTATAGGCGCGTGCCAGTTCCCCGAGCACCGGCTGCATGATGTCCATGTTGGTCTCGGAGTGGTAGGAGTAGCCCGGCTCGATCGGCGACGTGCGGACCGCGCGGCCGCGCACGCCCGGAATGCCGACGTGCTCCTCCGACAGGCGATCTTCCGCCAGGCGCGCGAGGTACCACACGAGCTCGAGCCCGACCATGAGCTCCATGTTCTCGCGCGCGAGGCGCGCAAGCTGGCTCTTGAGGAGATGCCGCGGCGAGAAATGAAACGGCCGGCCGTCGCGGAAGTACTCGTCGCACAGCACCCAGCCGACGCCGCTCGCCCACGGCAGGATGCGGAAGGTGCCCGGGTCCGGAACGATCACAAGATTCGGCGAGCCGGTCATCTCGGCGAGTCCCATGCCGCCGCCGCGCGTGAAGGAGCTGAAGACGCGCGCGCCCGCCGAGTCGAGCGTGGTCGTGGCGACGTTGATGTTGTAGCCGCGCTCGAGCGCATCGAAGAACACCGCGGGAGACACGGCTTTGGTGCGCGAGGCGCCGTGCGGATCGGCCCACGCGAGGCGCACGAGCTCGAGCGGCTCGCGCTGCAGGCGGTCCTTCAACGCCTGCGCCTGTGCGCGCTGCTCGTCGCCCCACAGGCCGTGCTGCTCTATGAACATAGTACGATTCTAAGCGTGCTCAGGCTCGTCGCTGTCGGCAAGCGTTACGGCGCGCGCACCGTCCTGAACCGCGTTTCGCTCGAAGTGCAGGCCGGCGAGTACGTCGCCATCATCGGCGAGTCGGGCATCGGCAAGTCGACACTGCTCAACGTGATCGCGGGACTCGAGCCGGTCGACGAAGGCCAGATCTTTTTCGGCGAGCGCGAGCTCACGCGCATGGGAGACGACGCGCTCACGCTCCTGCGGCGCGAGCGCTACGGCTTCGTGTTCCAGGCGTTCCATGTGCTGCCGCAGCTCAGCGTTGAGCAGAACGTCGCGCTGCCCTTGCTACTGCGCGGCGTGACGGACGCGACGCGCGTGCGCGCAATGATCGCGTCGGTGGGACTCGCGGGCCGCGAGGCGAGCACGCCGCGCGAGCTCTCCGGCGGCGAGCTGCAGCGCGTGGCAATCGCGCGCGCGCTCGTCGGCGAGCCGCAGCTCGTGCTTGCGGATGAGCCAACCGGAAATCTGGATCCGGAGAATGCGCGGCAAGTGCTGGCGCTTTTCAGGAAGCAGACGAAGGAGCGGGGCGCGGCCGCGATCCTCGCCACGCACTCGGAGCAGGCCGCTGCGGGCTGCGACCGGCGCTACCGCCTGAGCGCCCAGGGAATCGAAACCCTCGCTTAGAGTCGGATGGCATAGAGTTTGCTCGACCCTTGGCACCATGCCAGCGCCTACCCGAGTGCTCGTTGCCGACATCCCGGAGATGGACGAAAAAATTCGCGATTGCCTGCCGGGCCATGACCTGACCTTCGTGCGCACGATGTACGACGCCATCGGCAAGCTGCGCCACGACGGCTTCCAGCTCATCGTCATCGGGCTGAATTTCGACGAGTCCCGCATGCTGGAACTGCTCCAGTATGTGCGCAGTCTCCCTAGGTACAAGGACGCTCCCGTCGTGTGCGTTCACGCCGATCGCATGCATCTCAGCGAGGCAGTGATGAGAAACATCGATATTGCCGTCAAGGCGCTGGGCGGGATCGGATTCCTCGACCTCGCCGACGGCGCGATCAACTACAAGCAGGATTGCACTTTACTCGACCAGGTGGCGGCCGAAAGCGGCCAGAGCATCCGGCCGAATTGACTGCGGCTAGTCGGGCGGGCGAACCGCGGGCAGCCTGTCGATAAGCTGGGCGAGAGCGTTGATCTGCTCGCTGATATCGGCAATCGCTTGCTGCGCGGCGGGTTCGCTCCCAAGGTCGGCGCCGAACTTCTCGAGCGAACCGCGCATCGACTCGAGCGCCGCGGCGGCGAAGCTCGTCCATTCCACCGCCTTCAGGTCGGTAATCAGAACGCTGGCATAGCCGTCGAATGCCGCCATCGAGAGGCGCGCCGGGATGCGGCTGCCATCGTGCGCGGTGAACACCACGTCGATCGAGCGCGGCGCGCCGCGCTCGAGAAATGCGGCGAGGCGCGCACGATCCGCTGCTCTGACGTAGCTCTGTAGCGGCGCGGTGTAAAGCCGCGCGAGCGGTATGCCGAGGAGCTCGCTAAAGCGCTGATTTGCGTAAAGGATGCCGCCCTGGGGCGAGGTCGTGACCGCGCCCTGGTGCATCTTCTCGACGAGCTGCCGGTAGCGCTGGTAGGCATTCGCGAGCAGCAGGACCTTGCGGTTGCCGTCTTCCCGGCCGACGACGAAGGCGTCGACCTCGCCGCCGATGATCGCCTTGCGGAGCTCCTCCGCCTCGAGAAGATCGATGCTCGGTTCGCTCATTTGCGCTGGCGCAATTGTAGCCCGACGAGCGCGCGTTCGGTGTCGGACAGGTCGCCGATGATCTTGCGCAGCGGCGACGGCAACTGCCGGACCAGCGTCGGGATCGCGACGATCTGGTCGTCCTTCGCCAGGCGCGGGTTCTTCAGCAGGTCCACCACCTCGATGCTGTAGCGTGCAGAGAGATGCTCCTCGCACATTCGCTTGAGGTTGTCGAGCGCCGCGAGCGACCTTGGGCTTTGGCCGGCGATGTAGAGCCGCAGCATCCACTTTTCTTCGGCGGCGCTCATTTGCCCCTCCCTTTCTTGCGACGCGGTGCAGCCGCGAGCGTGATTCCCTTGGCCGTGAGCTGGAATTCCCGCACCTGGTTCGAGTGCTCCATGCCCCTCGATTTGAGCACGTGCAGCATGCGCCGATGCTCGGCGCCGACCTCGATGTCGTGCAGCAGCACCCAGGTGTCGATCAGCGAGGAGATGCCGCTGCCCTTCGCTTCGCCGACGTCGGCCGTGAGGTTGACCAGCATCGCGGTCACGCTGCGTGTTTTCAGGAAATCGATCAGGCGCAACAGCATCGCCTCGGCCTGCATGGCCGAGCCGCTGGCGGTGAAATTACTGATCGGATCGACGATGACCACCCGTGGATCGAATTCCTTCACCCGCTTGTGGATGTGCACGAGATGCATCTCCAGGCCGAACAGCGTCGGCCGCGAGGACTCGATGCGCAGCATCCCCTTGTCGATCCAGCGCTGCAGATCGAGTCCAATAGAGCGCATGTTGCGCAGGATCTGCGCTGGTGACTCCTCGAAGGCGAACAGCAGGCAGCGTTCGCCGCGCCGGCATGCGGCGTCGGCAAAATGCGCCGCCATGCTCGACTTGCCAGTGCCCGCGGTGCCCGAGATCATGATCGAGGAGCCGCGGAAGTAGCCTTTGCCGCCGAGCATCGCGTCGACGCCGGGTACACCGGCGGAGATGCGTTCCTCGCTTGCCGGATGGTCGAGGCCGAGCGAGGTGAGGGGCAATACGGAGATGCCTTGCTCGTCGATCAAGAACGGATATTCGTTGGTGCCGTGCGAGGTGCCGCGATACTTCACGATGCGCAGGCGCCGCGTGGAAACCTGATCCATGACGCGGTGGTCGAGCAGGATCACGCAGTCCGAAACATATTCCTCGAGGCCTTGGCGCGTGAGGGCGCCTTCGCCGCGTTCCCCGGTGATGACGGCCGTGACGCCGCGGTCCTTCAGCCAACGGAACAAGCGCCGCAGCTCGGCGCGCAAGAGCGCCGGATTGGAGAAGCCGGAAAAGAGCGATTCGAGCGTATCGAGGACCACGCGCCTCGCGCCCACCTCATCGATCGCTGCGCCAAGGCGCAGGAACAACGCTTCGAGATCGTACTCGCCGGTCTCCTCGATCTCGCTGCGCTCGACGCGCACGTAATCGACCGCGAGCTTCTTCTTGGCGACGAGCGCTTCGACGTCAAAGCCGAGCGAGCGCACGTTTTGCGCCAGGTCCTGCTCGGTTTCCTCGAACGCCATGAACACGCCCGGCTCGTCGAACTGCAGTACGCCGCGCAGCAGGAACTCCATGGCGAAGAGCGTCTTGCCGCTGCCGGCGCCGCCGCAGACGAGCGTCGGCCGCCCTCGCGGCAGGCCGCCCAGGGTGATCTCGTCCAGGCCAGTGATCCCGGTCGGCGCTTTTGGCAGCGACTGCGCAAGTGCTGCTTCAGGCGATTGGGAGGAGCGCGCTTTATTCAACGGGCCATTATTGCCTGTAAAGCTTGCGCGCGGGAAAGGGCAGCGCTTTCGCCCCGAGCGCTTCCTCGATACGCAGGCCCTCGTTCCACTTCGCCATGCGCTCGGAGCGCGCGAAGCTGCCGACCTTGAGCTGGCCCACGCCCCAGCCGACCGCGAGATGCACGATCGAGACGTCCTCGGTCTCGCCCGAGCGCGCGGACACGATCGCGCGGTAGCCGGCCGCGCGCGCCGCTTCCAGGCACGCGAGTGTCTCCGTGACCGTGCCGACCTGGTTGGGCTTGAGCAGCACGGCGTTGCACGCGCCGTCTGCCGCTTTCACGCGAGCGGCCGAAGTGACGAAGAAGTCGTCGCCCACGATCTGCACCCGCTCGCCGGCGTCCTTGGTGAACGCGCGCAGCGCGGCCGCGTCGTGCTCGGCGAACGGGTCCTCGATCGAGACGATCGGATAACGCTCGATCCAGCCGAGGAGCATGGCGTGCAGCTCGC
>DASSLQ010000047.1:0-13053 GCA_035689325.1 Burkholderiales bacterium
GGCCGTCATGTCCGCGCTGCTGGTTCCGACCTGGCTCTTCGCCGGCATCCGCGGTCCGCAAGCCGGAGAGCTGGGGCGCATCGCCTGGTATTTCACCGAGGCGGGCGCGTTCGTGTTCGGCAGCGGGCTCGCCATCGTGCCGTTCCTCTATGGCGGCGTCGTGAACCAATACCATTGGCTCACCGAACGGCAGTTCGTCGACGCGGTGGCGGTGGCGATGATCACGCCTGGACCGGTAGTGATCACGGTGGGCTTCATCGGCTATCTCGTCGCCGGCTTCGCCGGCTCGGTCGTGGCGGCGCTCGGAACATTCCTGCCGTGCTACCTGTTTACGATCATTCCAGCGCCTTACTTCCGTAAGCATGGAAAGAAGCCGGCCGTGGTCGCTTTCGTCGATGGCTGCACGGCCGCGGCGATCGGCACCATCGCCGGCGCGGTCGTGGTGCTGGGCAAGCGCTCGATCACCGATCTGCCGACTGTCGTGATCCTCGCGGCGGCGTTGCTGCTGCTATGGAAAGCGAAAAAGGTCCCTGAGCCTGCCATCGTGGCGCTCGCCGCCGTGGCGGGGCTCGTCGTCTATCCGCTCGTCAAAGCCTAGGAGGCACCATGAAACGCTGGCTGCAAATTACAGGATTCCTATTTGCCGCAACCGCAGCGCTTTGCTCGCGAGCGGCCGACTCCGATTGGGATGCGGTCGCGAAGGCGATCGGTCGATCCGGCACGGAAATGCCGGGCGGCGTGTATCGCGTCGGCTTGCCGCGCAGCGACCTCACGGTCATGGTCGACGGCGTGCAACTGAAGCCGGCGTTGGCGCTGGGCTCGTACATGGTGGCTCACAAGGCCGGCAAGGAAGCGATGGTGATGGGCGACCTCGTGCTCCTGCAGGAGGAAGTGAACCCCGTGATGAAGAAGCTGATCGAGCATGGCATCCAGATCACGGCGATCCACAACCATGTGCTGCGCGCCACGCCGCAGGTGATGTATATGCATTACCAGGGACACGGCGATGCGGCGAAGCTTGCCGCGGCCGTGCGCAGTGCGCTCGAGCAGAGCAAGACGCCGCTCGAGGCGCCGGCCAAAGGCGCGGCGCAGCCGCCGATCGATCTCGACACCGCAGCGATCGAGAAGACGCTCGGCGCCAAGGGCATGAACAACGGCGGCGTTCTAGGCTTCACCATTCCGCGCGCCGAGGCGATCAAGGAGCACGGCATGACGGTCCCGCCCTCCATGGGCCTGGGCATTGCGATCAACTTCCAGCCGACAGGCAACGGCAAGGCCGCGATCACCGGTGACTTTGTACTCACCGGGAACGAGGTGAACCCCGTGCTCAAGGCGCTGCGCGATAACGGAATAGAAGTTACCGCGCTGCACAGTCACATGCTGGACGAGCAGCCGCGGCTCTTCTTCATGCACTTCTGGGCGAACGACGATGCGCAGAAGCTCGCCGCGGGGCTTAAGGCCGCCCTCGACAAGACCAAGCGGGCAAAGTAGGCAAAACGCAAAACGCGCGAATCAGCTATCTTCCCCCGCATGGCGGGGAAGGGGGGAAAGCTGTGCGTTGTCTGCGTCTCGAGCATGGCGCTTGCCCTCTCTTGCACCGCGCACGCGCAATGGGCGCCGCAATACGAGGCGGGATATCTGTACGACACGAACCTCTCGCGAGCGCAGACGTCGGAAGATCAGATAAAAGACAGCGCGCTGGTGGCGCGCGCGGCGCTCGCACGGGCTTTTCCAATCGCAGACTACGCGGACGCGAGCGTGGGCCTGGATGCGCGGCTCACGCGCTATACGAAATCGCACGGCGCTAGCTTCGTTGCGCTCGGTGGGAGCGCCGGCGTGCGGCGCAAGCTCGGCCTCGGGCTCACCGCGCCGTGGATCGCGCTCGAAGGCACGGCGTCGTACGAGGACGCGCGCGAGGACATTCGCGATGGGACGCGCTACCTGCTTTCGGCCACGGTAGGCAAGCGCTTCACGCCGGAGCTCGACGCGAGCGCGGGCTACGCCTACGACCGGCGTGTGCAGCGCGAGGAATATGCGGAAGACGCGGTGCCGGGCTACAGCGGCAAGCCTTTCTCGCTCCAGGGTCGAAGCTGGTTCGCCCGCGTGAACTATGCCCTCGGCGAGCGCGCCGGGCTGATCGGCGCGGCGGCGCTGCGCCACGGCGACGTGGTCTCGAGCACGCGACGAAACTTCGCCATCTTCACCGGCTCGAACGCGATCGCCGAAGACCCGGCGTTCGGGCCCGACTTCATCGCCTACCGGCTCTCGGGCGCGAGCACGAGTACGTTTACCGGCGGAATATCGTGGTCGCTCGCGAGCCGCACGGCGCTCGAAGCCACACTCACCAAAGATGACACCACGGTCGCGGGCGGGCTGGACTACCGCGCCGTAATCTTTTCCCTCACGCTGATCCACCGGCAATGAAACGCCCGATCGTGCTCGCCATGCTCTCGACCCTCAGCGTCGCCGGCGTGGCGGCCGATCTGCACGCGGTGGTGCGAAGCGACAAGGGAGAGCCAGTGCGCGATGCCGTGATCGTCGCGGTACCTGACGTAGCGCCGCCGAAGCCGCAGCGCCCGAAGCTCGAGCAGGTAGAGCAGATCGGCGAGGAATTCGTGCCCAAGGTGAAGGCGATCCTCGTCGGCTCGCCGGTGTCGTTCCCGAACCGCGACAGCGTGCGCCATCACGTCTACTCGTTCTCGCCGGCAAAGCGCTTCGACCTGCCGCTCTATGTTGGTACGCCAGCGAAGCCGGTGGTCTTCGACACCCCCGGCGTGGTGGTGCTTGGCTGCAACATCCACGACTGGATGATCGGCTACATCTATGTCTCCGAATCGCCGTACTACGCCACGACCGGCAACGACGGCGAGGCGCTCATCAGCGGGCTGCCGGCCGGCGACTACACGGTGCGCATCTGGCACCCGCAGCTCGCCGACGTCGTCGAGAACACCCGGCGCAAGCTCGAGGCGAACGAGACCGCCGACATGCTCTGGCGCGTGCCCCTCAAGCCCGAGGTGCGCATCCGGCGCGCGCCGACCTCGACGCGCCGCGGACCCTACTAATGCAATTCCGTACTAAGTACGTGATCATTTCCGTCGCCCTCGCAGCTTTTGTCACCCCCGCGAAAGCGGGGGCCCGGTTTTGTTCTGGGTTCCCGCTTTCGCGGGAACGACGGCGGGCGCGGGAACGACGGCGGGCGCGGGAACGACGGAGCGTCGCCTGACCATGCGCCTCGCGAGCCTGCAGAGTCGCATCGTCGTCTTCTTCCTCGTGCTGCTCGCTGTAGTGCAGGGCGTGGCGCTCTTCCTCCTGCACCACGCCAACGAGCGCAACGCGCGCGCCAACATCCGCCAGGAGCTCGATGTCGGCGAGCGCGTGTTCCGCCGGCTCAGCGAGCAGAACACCGCGCGCCTCACGCAGGCGGTCGAGATCCTGTCGCTCGACTTCGCGTTCCGCCAGGCGGTGGCGACGCGCGACCTGCCCACCATCCAGTCGGTGCTGCTCAACCACGGCGCGCGCATCCAGGCGGACAAGATGGCGCTGCTCTCGCTCAACCGGCAGGTGATCGCCGACACCTCCGATCCGCGCCTTGCCGGCCGGCCGTTCGCCTATCCGGCGTTGCTGGAAGCCGCCGAACGCAACGGCCGCGCGAGCGGCATCGTCATGCAGGGCGGACGCGCCTACCACGTCGCCGTGGTGCCGGTGCTCGCGCCCACGCCGATCGCCTGGGTGCTCTTCGGCATCGTCATCGACGAGCGCCTCGCGCGCGACCTGCGCAACCTCTCCGCGCTGGAGGTTTCCTTCTTCGGCCGCTCGGGCTCCGCCGCCTGGACGCCGCTTAGCGGCACGGTCTCGGCCGCGCTCCAGGAGGCCCTTGCCGGCGCGCTCGACGCGCCCGCGCGCACGATGCTCGAAGTCGGCAGCCACGAAGCGCTCGCCATCCCCCTCGATACCTACGGCGACGCCAAGGTCGTGGCGGTGCTCGCGCGCTCGATCGACGAGGCGCTTGCGCCCTTCCGCCAGCTCGGCACCCTGTTGATCGTGCTGGTCGCGGGCTCGCTCGCCGCCTGCGTCGTCGGCAGCATCTTCATCGCGCGCAGCGTCGCCAAGCCGCTCTCGGCGCTCTCCGAGATGACGCGCCGGATCGAGCAGGGCAACTACGCGCAGCCGGTGGAGGTCGCCGGGCCCGCCGAGGTCGGCGAGCTCGCCGAGCGCTTCAACGTCATGCGCGAGGCGATCGCCGCGCGCGAAGAGCAGGTGACCCGGCTCGCCTACCGCGACCCGCTTTCCGATCTGCCGAACCGCACGCTCTACAACGACCGCCTGCACATGGCGCTCCAGGCGGCGAAGCGCACGAAGTCCGAGCTCACGGTGCTCGTCATGGACCTCGACCGCTTCAAGAACATCAACGACACGCTCGGCCACCGCATTGGCGACGAGGTGCTGCGCCAGGTCGCGAGCCGCATCAGCGGCCTGGTGCGCAAGTCCGATACCACCGCGCGCCTGGGCGGCGACGAGTTCGCGGTCTTGCTGATCAGCGCCGGCGTCGAGGAGGCAAGTGCCGTCGCCGCCAAGATCGGGGCTGCGCTGGAGATGCCGATCACCGTCGGCCAGCATTCGCTCGACGTCGGCGCGAGCATCGGCATCGCCGCCTTCCCGCTGCACGGCGAGGACGTCGAGACTCTCATGCGCCGCGCGGATACGGCGATGTACGCCGCGAAGCGTGCCAATGCCGGCGTCGCGATCTACGAGCCGCGCACCCACGAGCTGCGCGAGGACCAGCTCTCGCTCCTCTCGGAGTTGCGCCGCGCGCTCGAGGGGAACGAGCTGCGGCTTTTCTTCCAGCCGAAAGTCTCCCTCGGACGGGGCGATATCACCGGCGTCGAGGCGCTGGTGCGCTGGGTGCACCCGACGAAAGGCATGATCCCGCCCGATCGCTTCATCCCGTTCGCCGAGCAGACCGGCTTCATCCGCAGCATCACCACGTGGGTGATCGATGCCGCCGCGCGGCACGCGGCGCAATGGCGCGACGCCGGCCGGCCGCTCAAGGTCTCGCTCAACATCTCGGTGCACGATCTGCTGAATCCGCAGCTCGTGGACTTGCTCCTCGGCGCGCTGGAGCGTCACGACCTGCCGGCGCCGCTGCTGTGCCTCGAGATCACCGAGAGCGGCGTCATGCAGGACGCCGCGCGCGCCATCGACCTGCTGCGCCGCCTGCACGCGCTCGGCGTCGGCTGCGCGATCGACGACTTCGGCACCGGCTACTCCTCGCTCGCCTACATCAAGCAGCTTCGCGTCGACGAGCTGAAGATCGACCGCTCCTTCATCCGCAACCTCGTCAGCGATGCCAAGGACCGCGCCATCGTCCTGTCGACCATCGACCTCGCGCACAACCTGAACCTCGGCGTCGTCGCCGAGGGCGTCGAGGACCAGGCGAGCGCCGATCTCCTGCGCGAGCTCGGCTGCGACGAGATGCAGGGCTACCTCATCGCCAAGCCGCTCGAGCCCGCGGCGCTCGATACCTGGCTCGCCACTCGCCCGAGCTCCCGACTCCTGAGCAATTGAGGTTGCGGTACGACGCTTGCTGAAGTTGCCGGGCGAGGATCACCCGCCGGGCGCGCTCGCTATTTGCCGATCTGTACCAGCGTCACCTCGTTCACCAGGCTGTTGGCGAGCACCCAGTTGCCATCGCGCGTCACGTCGACGTTGCGCACGATGTTGCCGCCGCCCGGAATGGTCCAACTCTGGAATTTCTCGGTCTTCGGGTCGAAACGCACGATCGTATTCGGGCTCGCCTCGGACTCGCTGTACCAGAGCACGCCCTTGATCTGCGAGATGCCGTAGGGCGCGGACTTCGCGCCGCTCGGCGACTGCCACTCCTTCACCTCACCGGTCTTCGGGTCGAGGCGCCCGAGGAAGCCGCGCGCATAGTCGGTGTACCAGACCATGTCGTCCGCCGTGATGGCGATGCGCCGCGGCCGTGCTCCGGGATCCGGCAGCTTGTATTCCTTGATCTCGAGCGACTTCGGATCGACGCGCGCGACGCTGTTGACGCCGAACTGCACGACGAAGACGTTGCCCTTCGAGTCGAGCGCCATGCCGTACGGGCGCGACTTCGCTGTCGGCGGCGTGAGCAGCTTGATCTGCCCGCTCTTCGGGTCGAGGCGGCCGATGCGGTTCGCGTTCTGCACGGTGAACCACAGGATCCCGGCCTTATCGAAGATCAGCGTGTGCGGGTCCGTCGCCTGCGGATCCGGCATCTTGTACTCGGTCACCTTGCCCGTCTTCGGGTCGAGCCTACCGACGAGCGCGCCGGTGTTGCCCGTGTACCAGATGTTGCCGGCGGCATCCTCTTTCAGCCCGTGCGGTCCGGAGTGCGCCGTCTTCAGCGGATACTCGCGGATCGTGTGCGTCTTCGGGTCGATGCGACCGAGTACGTTAGCCATCTGGCCCGTGTACCAGAGCGAGCCGTCGCGCGCGGCGAGCGAATCATGCGGCCGCGAGCCCGGGGTCGGCACTTGCCAGGCGTGCATCGTCACCTTCATCGGCCCCGGCACGACCACGGCGTCGGGGCGCCCGCGTACGGGATAGGTCTTCTCGAGGTATGCGACGAGCGCTGGCATCTTCTCCGGCGGCACGCCGACGCCATGGTTCGTCATCATCCGCAGCACCGAGTACCAGCCTTCCTCGGTGTAGCCGGTGCCGATGCGCGCCTGGAGCGGGTGGCAGGTGTTGCACGTCGCATCCACGAAGGCCTTGGCGTCATTCGGCGCATCTTGTTGTGCTGCTGCAGGCAGCGTTGCCGCGGCGAGCGCGGCGGCAATGATCGTTTTCCTCGGGCTCAATTGCGGCTCCTCTTTCCGTGAAATGAGCGGGCGCTCATCGTATGCCGCACCTGTGAATCGGTAAACTGCGCGTTGCAACATCGAGGAGGAATAGTGAAACGCTGCGTCGTTGCCTTGCTCGCGGCGCTGGCCGCGGGACTCGCCTTCGGGCAGAACTTTCCTGAGCGGTCGGTGAAGATCATCGTGCCGTTGCCGCCCGGCGGCTCGCCCGACACCATCGCGCGCACGATCGCCCTGGGATTGCAGGGGGTATGGTCCGAGCCCGTGGTGGTGGAGAACCGCACCGGTGGCAGCCAGAACATCGGCTCGGATGCCGTGGCGAAGAGCGCGCCGGACGGCTATACGTGGCTGCTCGCGCCGGACAACGTCTTCGTCACCAATCCGTATCTGACGAAGCAGGCCTTCGACCCGGCGGCCGACCTCGCACCGGTCAGCCTCCTGGCCCGCATCCAGTTCCTGCTCGTCGTGCATCCGTCGTTGCCGGCGACCTCCGTGGCCGAGCTCGTCGCCTATGCGCGCGCGCACCCGGGCGAGCTGAACTTCGGCTCCTCGGGCACGGGCAGTCCGCAGCACCTGGGCGGCCTGCTGCTGCAGCAGCTCGCCGGAATCAAGATGAGCCATGTGCCGTATAAGGGCGCCGCGCCCGCGGTCGCGGATCTGCTGGCCGGGCGCATCCAGGTATGGATCGGTGCGGCGAATTCGCTGCTGCCGCACATCCGCGCGGGCAAGCTGCGGCTGCTCGCTACCACGGCGCCGCGGCGGTTTTCCGCGCTGCCCGATACGCCGACCGTTGCCGAGGCCGGCGTCCCCGGCTATTCGCTCTACCCGTGGCTCGCTCTTTTCGTGCCGGCGCATACGCCAGCTGATGTCGTCGGCGCGATCAACACGCAGACGCAGCGCATCCTGGGGCTCGAGGACGTGAAAGCGCGGCTCGTGCCGCAGGGCATGGATCTCAGTACCGGCTCGCCGGAAGAGCTCGCCAAGCTCATTCGCGACGACCGCGCGTACTGGGGCAAGGTGATCACCGAAGCGGGAATCAAGCCCGAATGAGCGCACCGAGCGACATCAAGCGCGACGTGCCGCAGGCGGCATCGGCGCCGCGCGAATACTGGGGCTCGGACGCAATCGCCGCCCTGCTGCGCGCGATCGACCTGCCGTACCTCGCGCTTAATCCTGGCGCGAGCTACCGCGGCCTGCACGACAGCATCGTCAACTATCTCGGCAACGAGCGGCCGCAGATGCTGCTCTGCCTGCACGAGGAATCGGCGGTCGCCATCGCGCACGGCTATGCCAAGGCGACCGGCAAGATGATGGGCGTCGTGCTGCATTCGAATGTCGGCCTGATGCACGGCACGATGGCGATCTTCAACGCCTGGTGCGATCGCATGCCGATGCTGGTCCTGGGCGCCACCGGCCCGTGGGACGCGGCGAAGCGCCGGCCGTGGATCGACTGGATCCACACGGCGTCCGACCAGGGCGCGCTCGTGCGCGACTACACCAAGTGGGACAACCAGCCGGCGTCGGTCTCCGCTGCCTACGAAGCGCTGCTGCGCGCCGCGCAGATGGCGAATACGCCGCCGCGCGGTCCAACGTACATCAACCTCGACGCCGCGCTCCAGGAAGCGAAGATCGGCGCGCTGCCGCCGCTGCCCGATGTATCGCGCTTCCGTCCGCCCGCCGCGATCCAGCCGGATCCCGCGGCCGTCGCCAAGGCGGCGGAGTTACTTTCCGGCGCTCGCAATCCCGCGCTGCTCATCGGCCGTGTGAGCCGCAGCGTCGCCGGATGGAAGCAGCGCGTCGCGCTGGCGGAGAAGATCCAGGCGCGCGTATTCACTGACATCAAGGCGCCGTGCGCCTTTCCCACCGATCACCCGCTGCACGCCGCGCCGCCAGCGACGTTCCCCGACGGTGCGCTGCTGCGCGAGTGCGACGTCATCGCCTCGCTTGACTGGATCGACACCGCGGGCACGCTGAAGGCGGCGTGGGGCGATGCGCCGGTGAGCGCGAAAGTGATCCGCATCTCGCCGGATGCGCACATCCATCGCGGCTGGAGCGCGGACTACCAGGGTCTGCCGCCGGCCGATGTCTACCTGATGTGCGAGCCGGACGTGGCGGTGCCGCTGCTATTGGACACCGTGCGCTCGCGCCCAGCGGCGGTGCAGCCGCGTGCCGAGCCGAAGATGGAAGCGGATACCGCCGTGTCCATCCGCGCGCTGGCGCGAGCGTTCAATGAATTGACGCAGGGAATGGACATCTGCCTCTCGAAGCTGCCGCTCGGCTGGAATGGCGCCTATCGGCATTTCCGCCATCCGCTCGACTATCTCGGTGCCGATGGCGGCGGCGGCGTCGGCGCGGGTCCCGGCTGCACGGTCGGCGCGGCGCTCGCGCTGAACGGCACGGAGCGCATGGTCGTCGGCATCATGGGCGACGGCGACTTCCTCATGGGCAACACCGCCCTCTGGACGGCGACGCATTACAAGCTGCCCTGTCTGTTCCTCGTGGCGAACAACCGCTCGTTCTACAACGACGAGATGCACCAGGAGCGCGTCGCCAAAGAGCGCGGGCGGCCGGTCGAAAACAAGTGGATCGGCCAGCGCATCGACGAGCCGGACATCGACCTCGCGATGATGGCGCGCTCGCAGGGCGCGGTCGGCATCGGGCCGGTGAAGGAGCTCGCGGAGCTGAAGCCTGCGCTCGAACGCGCGATTCGCGAAGCGCGGGGCGGCGCGGTCGTCGTGGTCGATGTACGCGTGAAGCCGGGCTACGACGCGCCGGTCGCCGGCACCGGCGCCAGCGCGCGCCGCGGCTGATGGCGAAGCTGACGGCGAGCAAGGCGCTCGTCGAGGAGCTGGTCGCGGCAAGCCGCATCCTCGCCGAGCACGAGGTGCTCGATGCATACGGGCATGTCAGCGCGCGCAGCGACAAGCGGCCGGAGCACTTCATCATGTCGCGCTCGCGCGCGCCGGCGCTGGTGACTGCGGCCGATCTCATGGAATGGGGCCCGGACAGCGAGCCGGTTGCCGGCGAAAAGCGCAAGGGCTTCATCGAGCGCTACATCCATGGCGAGATCTATCGTGCACGGCCGGAGGTCATGGCCATCGTGCACAGCCACTCGCCGTCGGTGATCCCTTTCGGCGTCACCCAAACCAAGCTGCGGCCGATCTACCACATGGGCAGCTTTCTCTGGTCGGGCGCGCCGGTGTGGGACATCCGCAAAGTGCGCGAGGAAAACGATCTCTTGGTACGCGACCGGCTGCTCGGCGCGGCGCTCGCCGGCGCGCTTGGCAAATGCACCTGCGTGCTGATGCGCGGCCACGGCATGACGGTGGTAGGCGACAGCGTGCAGGAAGCCGTGTTCCGCGCCATCTACACCGAGATGAACGCGCGGCTTCAGCTCCAGGCGAGCGCGCTCGAGGGGCCGATCGCGTTCCTGTCGGACGAAGAGGGCCGCCGCTCCACTTCGGCTAACCGCGGTACGCTGGAGCGGCCGTGGGAGCTGTGGAAAACGCGCGCCTTACGAGCCACGCGGCGATAGTCAGGTTCAAGAGGTTCCAGCCGATGCCGTTCACGAAGGCGGCGCGGTACGAGCCCGTCAGGTCGTAGATCTCACCAGACACCCAACCGCCGAACGCCATGCCGAAGAGCGTGGCCATCAGGATGATCGCGACGCGCGTGCCGGCTTCGCGCGGCTGGAAATATTCGCGCACGATGAGCGCATAAGCCGGCACCAGGCCGCCCTGGAAGAGGCCGAAGAGCGCCGACACGATGTAGAGCGACACCAGTCCATCGAACGGCAGGAAGAGCGCCAGCGCTATTCCCTGGAGCACGGAACCCAACAGGAGCGTGCGCAGCCCGCCGATGTGGTCCGAGATCCACCCGGACGCAAGTCGGCTGACGATGCCGCAGCCGAGCATGAGCGAGAGCATCTCCGCGCCGCGCTGCCGGCCGTAGCCCAGGTCGCCGCAGTAGGCAACGATGTGAACCTGCGGCATCGACATGGCGACGCAGCAGGCAACGCCGGCGATGCTGAGAAGCACGGTGAGCGCAGTCGGCGAGAGGCCAAGCGGCCGCTCGGGCTTTGCCTTCAGCGCGACCGAGCTCGCAGCGGCGAGCGCCGGCGCGCGCTGGCGGAGCACGATCGCCAGCAAGAGCATGACCACGGTGATGCCCACGCCGGCGCCGATGTACGTGGCGCGCCAGCCGACGGTGTCGAAGAGATGCTGCAGGATCGGCGGCCACACCGCGCCGGCGAGGTAGTTGCCGCTGATGACGATCGCCACGGCGATGCCGCGGCGCCGGGTGAACCACAGCGAAATGTCGGCCACTAGCGGGGCGAACGTCGCCGAGCAGCCGAGCAGCCCGGCAAGCACGCCGTGCGCGAGCGCGAATTGGAGGATGCTCGCCGACATGCCGGCGAGGATCAGGCCGCTGCCGAGGCCGAGCGCGCCGAGCACGACGGGCACGATCACGCCGTAGCGATCGGCGAGCGTGCCCATGAGGACGCCGCCGATGCCGAAGCCGATCATGGTGAGCGTGTAAGGCAGCGCGGCGTCGGCGCGCGCCACGCCGAACTCCGCCTGCACCGCGGGCAGCGCCACGGTCACGCCGTACATCGCCACGCCGCCGAGCGTCATCAGCGCGAGCGACGCCGCGAGGCGCAGCCACGCGTACGGCGATTCGGGGAGCGCGGTGCTCATGCGCTGCATGATAGAGTCGTTCGCGTCGATACCACGGAGGAGGTTCGCATGCCACGGCCGTCCACGATCGCAAAGGTGCGCGACGTCTTTCCCAAGCTCGGCGAGCTCACGGACAAGGTTGTTTTCGGCGACGTCTGGGAGCGCCCCGGGCTGGCGAAGCGCGACCGCAGTCTCATCACTGTCGCCGCGCTCGTGGCGCTGGCAGCGCCCGACCAGCTCCGCGGCCACCTGTGGCGCGCGCTCGACAACGGCGTGAAACGCGAGGAGCTCGTCGAGCTGATCACGCATCTCGCGTTCTATTGCGGCTGGCCCAACGCCGGCAGCGCGGCGCTCATCGCCAAGGAAGTGTTCGCCGAGCACAAGCCATGAGAGTCGCGTTCATCGGCCTCGGCACCATGGGCAGCCGCATGGCCGCCAACCTGCAGCGCGCGGGTCACGAGGTGCGCGCGCACGACCTGCGGCGCGTCGAAGGCTTTAACTGGTTCGCCGCCGGGCCGGATGCGGTGCAGGGTTGCGAGCTTGTCTTTACCTCCGTGCCGGGACCGGACGACGTCGATGCGGTGGCGGCGAAGCTCAAGCCGGTGCTCGGCTCCGGCACCGCGTGGTTCGATCTCTCCACCAATTCGCCGAGCCGTGTGCGGCGGCTGCATGCGGACTTGGCGAAGCAAGGCGTGCAGTTCCTCGATGCGCCCGTGAGCGGCGGGCCGACTGGCGCGAAAAGCGGCAAGCTTGCGATCTGGGTCGGCGGCGATCGCGGAACGTATGAGCGCTATGAGAGCGTGCTGCGCGCGATCGGCGACCAGCCGCTCTACATCGGCGCGATCGGCGCCGGCACCGTGGCGAAGCTCGCGCACAACTGCGGCAGCTTCGCGATCCACGCCGCGATGGCAGAGGTGTTCACGCTCGGCGTAAAGGCCGGTGTCGATCCGCTCTCGCTCTTCCGCGCGCTGCGCCAGGGCGCGAGCGGCCGCAAGCGCACCTTCGATCGCCTCGCCGAGTATTTCCTGCCCGGCAAATACGATCCGGCGGCGTTCAGCCTGCGGCTTGCGCACAAGGACGCCAGACTTGGGCTCGAGCTCGCGCGCGAAGTAGGCGTGCCGATGCAGATCGGGCAGATCATGCTCGATGAGCTGTCGCGTGCGATCGAGCGCGGCTGGATCGACCGCGACTTCCGCGTGGCCATGACATTGCAGGAGGAACGCGCCGGCGTCGATGTCCGCGTCGCGCCGGAGAAGCTGCGCGCTGCGCTGGACGAGTAGCATGCGCGGCCTGCTGCTAACGGCGCTGCTCGCTGCGTTCAGCGCGTGGGCGCAGCCGTACTACCCGGACGCGACCTGGCAGCGCAAGTCGCCGGCGGAGGTCGGGCTCGACGCGGCGCGGCTGAAGGAGGCGGTGGACTTTGCGGTGGCCGCCGAGTCGAAGAGCCCGCGCGATCTGACGCTGAATCACTATCAGACGTTCGGCCGCGAGCCGCACGGCAATCCGATCGGGCCGATCAAGGATCGCGGCGA
>DASSLQ010000048.1:0-4667 GCA_035689325.1 Burkholderiales bacterium
CTGGCCATGCCGCGACGGCTATCTCAACTTCATCCTCTACGGTGGCGTCGCCGGCCGGCGCACCAACGAGCAGCTGGTGGCGTGGATGCGTAGTGCGGGCGTTGACCCTGGGCCGCTCGCGACGCAAGACTGGGCTCGCTGGGATCCGACCGTGGCGACGCAGGAGCGCGTCGATGCACTGGAGGCGCCGATTGGACGCTTCTTCTCTACGCTGACAAAACGGGACTTTCTGGAGGGCGCGCACGAGCGCGAGATGCTCGGCTATCCGGTCAACACGGTGGCAGACATCGCGGCGGATCCGCAGCTTGCGGCGCGCGGCTTCTGGCAGGACGTGCCGGCACCCGGCGGCGGACTCGAGCGCCACTGCGGCGCGTTCGTGATCATCGATGGCAAGCGCCCCGCGCTTTTCCGGCGCAAGGCGCAGGAATATGCGCGCGCTTGAGGGCCTGCGCGTCGCGGAATTCGGCAGCTACGCGGCCGGTCCGCACATCGGCAAGCTGCTCGCCAACTACGGCGCGACGGTGGTGCACGTGGAGTCGCGCGCGCATCCGGATGGCTTTCGCCTGCAGTACCCGCCATACAAGGACGGAAGACCCGGCATCGACGGCAGCGGCTGCTTCGCCTACTTCAACGATTCCAAGCTTGGCATCACGCTCGACCTGAAGAATCCGCGCGGCCTGGAGCTCGCCCGGCGGCTAGCGGCGAGCTGCGACGTGGTGATCGAGAACATGCGGCCGGGGGTGATGGCGCGCATCGGGCTCGGCTACGAGGCATTGAAGGCGGCGAATGCGCGGCTCGTCATGCTCTCGAGCTGCAACATGGGGCAGACCGGCCCGCGCGCGGATACGCCGGGCTTCGGCTCGCAGCTCACCGCGCTTGCCGGCATGTCGCATCTCACGGGAGAGCGCGATGGCCCGCCGGTGCTGCTCTACGGGCCTTACATCGACTTCATCGCCTCCGTGCTCGGCGCGAGCGCGATCCTCGCCGCGCTCGAGCGGCGCCGGCTGACGGGCCAAGGCGCGTACCTCGACGTGTCGCAGTACGAATGCGGCCTCATGTTCCTCGCGGGCGAGCTCTTGGACTATCACACGAGCGGTCGTGTCGCCGAGCGGGTGGGTAACGACGATCCGGATGCGATGCCGCACGGCGCGTATCCGTGCGCGGGCGGCACATGGCTTGCGCTCTCGTGCTGGAGCGATGCCGAGCGCGCGCGGCTGCCGGCGCAGCTCGATCAGTGGCTCGCCGCGCGCACCGCGCACGCGGCGGCTGCAGAGCTGCAGGCGGCTGGCGTGCACGCGCATCCAGTCAATACGATCGCCGATCTCTTTACCGACGCGCAGCTTGCGGGGCGCGGCCAGTGGCAGCGGCGCGCACACGAGGTCATCGGCGAGCACGCATACTGCGCGCCGGCGTTTGCGCTTTCCGCGACGCCAGGCGAGGTCACCCGGGCGGCGCCGACACTCGGGCGCGACAACGCGGCGGTGTTTCGAGAGCTGCTCGGCCTCAGCGCGCAGGAGTACGGCGCCTACGAGGCGGCCGGCGCCTTTGCCTGATCAGAGCTTGTAGCCCTTCTCCTTCAGCGCCTTGTCGACCCAGCTGCGGTCGACGGTGCCGGCCTCGATCTCCTTCATCGCCGCCGTCTCCTTGGCGAGGATCGCCTGCGCCGACTTGAGGATGCGCTCGGCCTGGTCCTGCGGGATGGCGACCAGGCCGTCGGCATCGCCGACGATGATGTCGCCGGGGTTGACGGCCATGCCGCCCATGTTGATCGGCACGTTGATCTCGCCCGGGCCGTTCTTGTACGGCCCGCGATGCGTGACGCCAGAGGCGTAGACCGGATAGGTACCGGCCGCGATCTCGGCGGAGTCGCGGATCGCTCCCCAGATAACGATGCCCGCCACGCCGCGCTGGCGCGCGCGCGACATCATCAGCTCGCCGATGATGGCGTTCTCGCAGACGCCGCCCGCATCGACCACGATCACGTCGCCCTTGTGCGCCGCGTCGAGCGCCTTGTGCACGAGCAGGTTGTCGCCCGGCGTGGTCTTCACGGTGTACGCCGGCCCGGCGAGCTTGCCGCCCTTGTGCATCGGCCGCAGTTGCGGCCCGCCGGCGTAAAGGCGCTCCATGCTGTCGGAGAGATGCGGCGTCACCATCTTCGCCAGCTCCGCCACGAGCCGCGGATCGGGACGCTTCGGGATGTCGAGGATGCGCATCGAGGCGCTCATGCTCTTTTCCTCAGTCGTTTGTCGAGCCGGGGATAGACCCGGCGCGCGTTGCCTTCGTAGATCTTCGCCTTGTCCGCCGCGCTGAGCTCGAGCTTGTCGATGTAGCGCTTGGTGTCGTCGAAGTTGTGGCCGGTCTCCGGATCGACGGCCTTCACCGCGCCGAGCATCTCGGAGGCGAACAGGATGTTGTCCACCGGGATCACCCGCGCCATGCAGTCGATGCCCGCCTGGTGGTACACGCAGGTGTCGAAGAACACGTTCTTCAGGAGATGCTCCTTGAGCGGCGGCTTCTTCATCTCGATCGCCAGGCCGCGGTAGCGCCCCCAGTGGAACGGCACCGCGCCGCCGCCATGCGGGATGACGAAGCGCAGCGTGGGGAAGTCTTTGAACAAATTCCCCTGGATCAGCTGCATGAACGCGGTGGTGTCGCCGTTGATGTAATGCGCGCCGGTGTAGTGGAACACCGGGTTGCACGACGAGGTGACGTGGATCATCGCCGTCATCTCGAGCTCGGCGAGCTTCTCGTAGAGCGGGTACCACCACTTGTCCGTGAGCGGGGGATCGGTCCAGTAGCCGCCTGCCGGATCCGGGTTCAGGTTCACGCCGACGAAGCCGAGGCTCGCGAGCCGCTCGAGCTCTGGAATGCAGTTCTTCGGCGGCACGCCCGGATGCTGCGGGAGCTGCCCGACCGGCGCGAAGTTGTCGGGAAGCAGCGTGCAGATGCGGTGGATGAGGTCGTTCGACATGCGCGACCAGACGGCGCCGGTCTCCTCGGTGCCGACGTGATGCGCCATGCCGGCCGCGCGCGGGGAGAAGATGGTCAGGTCGCTGCCGCGCTCCTTCTGCAGCTTGAGCTGCGGCTGCACGCTCTGGATGAGCTGCTCGTCGGTGATACCGAGCTCGGTGGTGGCCGGCTTGCGCATCGGATCGGCGAGACCCGCGAGCTGCTTGTCGCGGAAGGCGAGCAGCGGCGCCGGCTCGGTCGTGTAGTGGCCGTGGATGTCGATGATCATGGGTCGCCTAGTGTACTCGGGCAAAATACGCCGTTCATGGACCGGCTCACCATTGCGCGGCTCCAGGCGATGAAGCGCGAAGGCCGCAAGATCGTCGGCGTGGTGGCGTGGGACACGCCGATGGCGCTGATCGCCGAGCGCGCTGGCGTCGACCTCGTGTCCGTGGGCGATTCCGTGGGCGTAAACCTCTGGGGACGCTCGGAGGAGGCGCCGGTCACGCTCTCCGAGATGCTGCTCGTCTGCACCGCAGTGCGCCGCGGCGTGAAGCGTGCGCTGCTCTCGTGCGATGTGCCTTCCGGTTCGCTGGAGGACGCGAGACGCCTGGCGGAGGAGGGCGGCGCCGACCTGGTAAAGGTGTTTTCGCCCGCGGCGCGCGTCGAGGCGATCGCAAGCGCTGGCATTGCCGTGTTCGCGGAATTCCATGGGAAGCGGCCCACCGCTGAGCTGGTGGCGGAAGCGAAGGCGCTGGAAGCAGCGGGCGCGGTGATGCTCGACTTCCGCCACTCCGGACCCGAGGCGGGGGCGGCGGTGGCGCAGGCGGTGAAGATTCCGGTGATCGGCGGCCTCGGCGGCGGGCCGTGGCTCGACGGTCGCATCCGCATGGCGCACGCCGCGCTCGGCTACGGCGCGCAGTGGCTCGACTCGCACGCGGAGACTTACGCGCACGTCGCATCCATCGCGCTCGGCGCGCTCTCGGCCTACGCGGAGGACGTGCGCGCCGGGCGGCAGATCAAGGGCCAGCGTGGCTGAAGCGCTGATCGACGGGCTGCGCACGCACTATGAGGTGCTCGGCGATGGGCCGCCGCTCCTGATGTACGCGCCGGGCGGCTTCGACGCGACGATCGACAAGTGGCGCACGCAGGGCGTTTATGCGCGCGTAAAGCTGCTCGACCATCTGCCGAAACGCTATCGCTGCATCGTCTTCGACCGGCGCGAATGCGGCGCCTCCGGCGGGCGCGTCGAGCTCGTCACCTGGGCGCATTACGCGCGCCAGGGAAGGCTGCTGCTCGAGCATCTGGGCATCGAGCGCGCGCATGTCATGGGCGGCTGCATGGGCTGCTCGTGCGTGCTGGCGTTCGGCGTCGCCTATCCGCAAGCGACGCTCAGCATGCTGCTCTGGTGGCCGGTCGGTGGCGCCAAGTACCGCATCAAGGCGCACGAGCGCTTCGCGCAGCATCTGGCGTTCGTCAGAGAGAATGGCATCGACGGCGTCGTCGCGCACGTGCGCAAGGAAGGCAAAGCCTTCAACGCCGATCCGCGCGGCGGACCGTGGGCAACGCCCGTGCGCCACGATGCGGCGTTCGCAGCCGAGTACGCGAAGCACGATGTGCGCACCTACGGCGCACTGGTCGAGCGCATGTGCAACACGCTCTTCGATCGCGACACGTCGCCCGGCGCGCAGCCCGAGCAGCTTTTCGGACTGCAGATT
>DASSLQ010000049.1:0-36675 GCA_035689325.1 Burkholderiales bacterium
TTGGTCGCCTGCGAGGCGCGCCGCGTGCCGGGCACGAACACTTTGAAGACGTGCACGAACGCGGTGAGACAGATCATCGCCGCCATGAAATAGACGAACGGGCCCACCGCGATGCGCAGCACGTCGGTGGTGTCGCCATAGGCGGCGATGCGGCCAGCCTTGATCAGCATCTGCCAGGTGAGAAAGAAGAACATCGCGGCGACGAGCGCGTGCACCAGCCGGATCAGCGTGCTTACGGCGCGCGGCGGCAGCATGCGGTCGATGAAGTCCATCGTGACGTGCTCGTCGCCGTGCGACACCAGCGGCAGCCCGGCGAAGATCAGCACGAGCAGCATCAGCTCCGTCACCTCGAAGCCGCCGCGGATCGGGCTGTTGAAGAGATAACGCGCCACCACGTCGACGAACGTGAGGCACATCATGGCGAAGAGCAGCGCGGAAGCGGCGACTCCAAGGACCGCGTCGACGCGCCGCTCCCAGCGGCGTTCAGGCTCGGGCACGCGTTGAGTCTAGCTGCTTTTCATCCAAGGAATGTGGAAGGGTCGCCCCCGCGAAAGCGGGGGCCCAGCTTCCTTCTCGGAAAAAAATTCCTGGGTTCGCGCTTGCGCGGGAACGACAGGGCGCCGTCCTTACTTGCGCTCCGCGGTGACCTTCTTGATCTCGGCGCGGAACTCTTCCAGCACCTTGCGCGCGTCGAACTTGTACTTGTCGCTCGCCTTCTTCACCCAGTCGTCGATGATCGGCTGCGAGCGCTTGTGCACCTCGGCGACGAACTTCGGATCGGCCTGCACGATCTTCACGTTCGCTTTCTTCAGCGCCTCTATGCCTTTCTGGTCGGCGGCGTCCCAGGACTGGCCGTTGGAGCGCGCCGCGTACTCATGGGAGTATTTGTCGATGATCGCCTGATCCTGCTTCGAAAGCTTGTTCCACTTGTCCTCGTTCATGAAGAAGCCGAATGCGGAGCTGTACATGCCGCCCGGGAACACGGTCGCCTGCTGCAGCACGGTGTCGAGCTTGAACGAGGCGATCGATTCGAACGGGAAAAATACGCCGTCGGCGACGCCGGAATTGAGCAGCTCATAGGACTCGGGCGCGGGCTTCACGAAGGCGGAGGCGCCGATCGCGTTTGCCACCGCCTCGGCCACGCCGCCGCCGGTGCGGATCTTCAGTCCCTTGACGTCGTTGATGCCGTTCACCGCCCGCTTGGTGAACATCTGGCCGGGCCCGTGCGTCCACACGGCGAGAAGATGCACGCCCTTGTACTCGCCGTACTTCTGGAAGTATTTCCAATGGATGCGGGAGTAGGCGACCGAATTCACTTCGGCCGTGTCCGCCATGCCCGGCAGCTCGGCCATCAGCGGCAGCAGGTGGCGCGCCGGCGTATAGCTCGCGGTGACATAGGAAAGATCCACGAGATCGTCGCGCACCGCGTCGAACGTTCCGGGCGGTGCGGCCGGCGCTTTCGGCAGGCTCTGGAACTTGACGCGCCCGTTGGTCGCTTTCTCGACCTGCGCGGCCCAGTTCGCCTGCCAGATGGTCAGGTGATGCGTCGGCGGCACCCAGCTCGAGTACGTAAGCGTGATTTGCGCGTGCGCCGGCGCGGCGAGCGCAGTCGACACGGCGCCGAGCGCCGCCAATGTGCGCAATGCAAGCATGGTGATTCCTCCTCGGCGCGTAATCATAAGGCTTTGGCTACGCGCGTGCGTTGTGTTTCCAATTTGCTTTCGCTACGATGGCCCAAGAGGAAAGCAACGGCGAGGGAGGAGGAGATGGGACACGTCGTCACGAAGTCTGATCTCGTGCAGGTCGCAGCAAAAGCCGGAAACTTAAGCAGGGCAGCGGCGGGCGAAGCGGTGAACGCCGTGTTCGACGCGATCGTCGAGAACGTCGCGAAAGGCAAGCGCGTCACGGTGGTCGGCTTCGGCACGTTCCTGCCGCGCAAGCGCAAGGCGCGCGCGGGCAGGAGTCCAGTGAACGGCAGGGAGATCAGGATCAGCGCGAAGACGCTTCCCGCGTTCGCCGCCGGCCAGGGCTTTAAGCAAGCGGTCGACAAGCCGTAGAGGAACTCTTCCCAGTTCCTTGTTTTAGCGGGGATTGCAAAGCCGGGCGGCGCTTGGCAGAATCGCGAAGCACGATTCTTGCCAATGGATAGTCCGCTCATATTGTCACTGGACGCGCACGGCGTCCCGCATCGCTGGATCAGCTGGCAGCAGGCGTGCTTCTACTACGCGAAGAACCTGATCGCGTGGACACTGGGCGACAGCACCTTCACCTACTACGGCGGAATCTGCCGCGCGACCGGCGAGCGCTCGAGCATCACCGCGCATTCGATCATCGCGATCAAGGG
The DNA here is from genome assembly GCA_035689325.1 of Burkholderiales bacterium. GTDB lineage: Bacteria > Pseudomonadota > Gammaproteobacteria > Burkholderiales > SG8-39 > SCGC-AG-212-J23. The sequence goes on from DASSLQ010000049.1 coordinate 2,345, forward strand.
CAAGGCGCTCGCCGCGAAGGGCTTCAACCAGGTCCCGCCGCTCAATAACCGCGAGCTCTTCCGGCGCGACCGCCACATGTGCGCCTACTGCGGCGGCGAGTTCAGCTATTTCCGCCTGACGCGCGACCACATCACGCCGCTTTCGCGCGGCGGCCGCGACACCTGGATGAACGTAGTCACCGCATGCCGGCACTGCAACGGCCACAAGCGCAACCGGCTGCCGCAGGAGTCCGGCATGGAACTGCTCTACGCCCCTTATGTGCCGAACAAGGCGGAGTACCTCATCCTCACCAACCGCCGCATCCTCGCGGACCAGATGGAGTTCCTGAAGCAGCACGTCGCGTCGCACTCGCGACTGGTTCTCGCCTCTGCCTGATTTTTGGCGCAATAGCGGCTTCCACCTTCTAAGCAGAGATTCGGCCGGACGCCTGCGCGTCACGGACGACTTCCTGCGCGCCTATTACCTGCGGCCGGAAGTCCATCCGCTCGAGGAATCGGATGATGCGGAGCGCAGCCTTCATGCCGCGCTGATGGCCGAGCCGCGCCGGCGCATCGCGCACAGCGAATTGCACGCGATCGGCGATCCGGACGCACGGCATAACTACGAGGTGGTGCTCAAGTTCCGCGACCGACTGCTCGCGGCTGGCACGCTGGAAGCCTGCTACGCGGACACATTCAAGGGCACGGTCGACACACCGCCGATTTTCATCGAGCAGATGGCGCACGTCATCCTGCGCAACATCCTCGACGGCTGCGACGATCCGCTCAAGCTGCGCGCGGCGGAGCTGTTCTTTCGCGAGCAGCAGGCTACGATCCAGGAAGGGCACGCGCTGCTCGCCGATCGCGAGACGGTCGAGATGCACGCGGCGGGCAGCCGCTACGGCGCACTCGGCCGGCTGATCGTCCAGGCGCAAGGCACGCTGGGCAAGGTCGATCTCGACGTGCTGGACAAGGCCAATGCCGAGCTCTACTGGGAGCGCGAATCGCGCCACGACACCGTGATCAGCGTGACCTACGGCCGCGCCGCGCTCGATGCGCTCGCTGCGGTGATCGGGCTCTGGGTGAAGCACTTCCTCGGCATCGCGGTGCGCGTGAAGCCGATCCGCCGCATCGACGAGCCGCGCTGGGCCTGGCATGTCGGCCTCGATGCCGAATCGAGCGCGATCCTCAACGATCTCTGGTCCGGCACCGAGGTGGAGCACGGGCGCATGCAGCGCATCATCGCGCTCTTTGCGCTCGACTTCGAGCAGGCGCGCGCGATGCGCGCCGATGTTGCCGGGCGCACGGTGTACCTGGCGCTCTCCGCGGACGACCAAGGCGTGGTGCGCATGAAGCCGCAGAACCTGCTCACCAACCTGCCGCTCAATGAAGCCTGAATACTGGGATCGCGCGAAGCGCGCGCTGCGAAGAAAGGACCCGGTGATGGCGCGGATCATGCGCGAGCACCCGAAGGTTTTCCTCGCGCCCCGCGGCGAACCGTTCTTCACGCTTGCGCGCGCGATCGTGGGGCAGCAGATCTCGGTGAAGGCGGCGCAAAGCGTGTGGAATCGCCTTGTCGCTTGCGTCGGCGAGATGACACCCAAGGGTGTGCTGGCGCGGCCGCGACCGCAATTGCGCGCCTGCGGGCTCTCCGACCGCAAGACGGAATACATCGCCGACCTCGCGCAGCATTTTGCCAACGGCTCGATCCACGTGCACCGGTGGCCGCAGATGGTGGACGAGGAGATCATCGAAGAACTGGTGGCGGTGCGCGGCATTGGCCGCTGGACCGCGGAGATGTTCCTGATCTTCAACCTGCTCAGGCCGGACGTGTTTCCGCTGGACGACCTCGGCCTGCAGAAGGGCATCCGCCGCGCGTACTTCAAGGGGCGCAAGGTCTCGGTGCGCACCATGCGCAAGCTCGGCGAGCTGTGGCGACCGTGGCGCTCGGTCGCGACGTGGTACCTGTGGCGCTCGCTCGACCCGGTGCCCGTGGAGTACTGATGGCCGGGCTGGGCTAGAATCCGCGCGGGCGTGAAGACGACCTTCCTCGAATTCGAGCAGCCGATCGCGGAGCTCGAGACCCGCATCGAGGAGCTGCGCTACGTGCAGGACGACTCGGCGGTCGATATCTCCGAGGAGATCCAGCGCCTCACCAAGCGCAGCGCCGCCCTCACCAAGGACATCTACGGCAAGCTCAACCCGTGGCAGGTGGCTCTGGTGGCGCGCCATCCGCAGCGCCCCTATACGCTCGACTATGTGCAGGCGCTCTTCACGCACTTCGAGGAGCTGCACGGCGATCGCACCTTCGCCGATGACGCCTCGATCGTCGGCGGCCTGGCGCGCTTCAATGGCGAGCCGTGCGTCATCATCGGGCACCAGAAGGGACGCGACACCAAGGAGAAGATCGCGCGCAACTTCGGCATGCCCAAGCCCGAGGGCTACCGCAAGGCGCTACGCCTGTTCCAGCTGGCGGAGAAATTCGCGCTGCCGGTGTTCACGTTCGTGGATACGCCGGGCGCCTATCCGGGCATCGACGCCGAGGAGCGCGGCCAGTCCGAGGCGATCGGGCGCAATCTCTTCGAGATGGCAAGGCTGCGCACGTCGATCATCGTCACCATCATCGGCGAGGGCGGTTCGGGCGGCGCGCTCGCTATCGCGGTGGGCGACGTCGTGCTGATGATGCAGTATGCGACCTACTCGGTCATTTCACCGGAAGGCTGCGCTTCGATCCTCTGGCGCAGCGCCGACATGGCGCCGGATGCGGCCGAGGCGCTCGGCATCACCTCGAGCCGGCTGAAGACGCTCGGGCTCATCGACAAGATCGTGCCCGAGCCGCTCGGCGGCGCGCACCGCGATCCGCAGGCCGCGGCGCAGGCGCTCAAGCGCGCGCTCGCCGAGGCGCTCAAGCAGGTCCAGGAGAAGAAGCCGAAAGAGCTGGTGGAGGCGCGGCTCGAACGGCTCATGGGCTATGGCAAGTTCAAGGAAGCCCAGGAGCGCTGAGGTCCCCGCCGCCGTCGCACGGGCGGCACCGGAACTGCAAGGCAAGCGCATCCTCGTCGGATTCTCCGGCGGCGTCGATTCGGTCGTGCTGCTGCACGCGCTCTCGCGTGCGCTTCCCAGGGTGCGCGCGGCGCATGTCAACCATGGGCTGAGCCCGAACGCCGGGCGCTGGGCGGCCTTCTGCCGGCGCCTTTGTAGACGGCTCGACGTGCCGCTCACGGTGCGTCGAGTACGCGTTGCCAGGCGCGGCGAAGGCGTGGAAGCCGCCGCGCGCACGGCACGCTATGCCGCATTCGCGAAGCTGCCCTTCGACGTGCTCGCGCTTGCGCACCAGCTCGACGACCAGGCGGAGACCGTGCTCATGAACCTCTTGCGCGGCGCGGGTCCGCGCGGCGCGAGCGGCATGCCGGCGCGCTCGAGCTTTCGCGGCCGGGCGCTCATCCGGCCGCTCCTCGAAGTGCCGCGCGAGGCGATCCTCGCCTATGCGCGGGAGCGGCAACTGCCGTGGATCGAGGATGAAAGCAACCTTTCGGACGCCTACGCGCGCAACTATATCCGGCTGCACATCGCGCCGCTGCTCGCGCAGCGCTATCCGCGCTGGCGAGAGGCGCTTGCGCGCTCGGCGCGGCATTTCGCGCGCGCTGACGCCAACGCCGCGGGTGCGTTGCGCGAGTTCCTCGCGGCGCGCGGCCTGCGTGCGCCGAGCGAAGCGAAGCTCGTGGACATGCTGCGGCAGCTGACGAGGGCGGCGCCTGGCACGCGCATCGAGCACGATGGCGCGGAGCTGCGCGTCTATCGTGGCGAAGTGCGCGTCGCGTCGCTGCGCAAGCCCGGTGCTTTCCAGCCGATCGCGTGGCACGGCGAGCGCAAGCTCGTGCTGCCGGCGCTCGGCGGCGAGCTGCGTTTTCGCCGCGCGCGCGGCAAGGGCATCGACGCGCGCTGGATCGAGGCGGGTGAGATGCAGGTCAAGCTGCGCTCGGGCGGCGAGCGCCTGCAGCCCGACGCGCGGCGGCCGCGACGCACGCTGAAGAATCTTTTTCAGGAAGCCGGCGTGCCGCCATGGGAGCGGAAACGCCTGCCGCTGCTCTATTGCGGCGAGGAGCTCGTGTGGGCGCCGGGGCTCGGCGTCGATGCGCGCTACGCAGCTGCGCAAAGACATAACGGCTGGGTGCCGGAATGGCGGCTAACCTGCTAAAATTTCAGAAATTTTTTGCTTTCGGCGGAGTTTTCTGGATGGCGCTCGAGCGCACCCTTTCCATCATCAAACCCGATGCCGTGAAGAAGAACGTGATCGGCAAGATCCTCGCACGCTTCGAGGCGGCGGGGCTACGCATCGTGGCGGCGCGCATGATGCATCTGTCGCACGAGCAGGCGGAAGGCTTCTATGCAGTGCATCGGCAGCGACCGTTTTTTCGGGACTTGGTGCAATTCATGACCTCGGGTCCCGTGCTGATCCAGGTGCTCGAGGGAGAAAATGCGATCGCCAGGAACCGCGAGCTGATGGGCGCCACCGATCCGAAAAAGGCCGAGCGCGGCACCATCCGCGCCGATTTCGCCGACTCGATCGACGCCAACGCTGTGCACGGCTCCGACAGTCCCGACACGGCGCGCATGGAGGTGGCGTACTTCTTCCCTGCCTGCGAGGTGTTCTCAAGGTGACCGAGCCGGTGAACCTCATCGGCATGGACGCGGCGGCGCTCGAGGGTTTTTTCACCGGGCTTGGCGAGAAGCCGTTCCGCGCGCGCCAGCTTCTGCAGTGGATCCACCAGCGCGGCGAGACCGATTTTGCCCGCATGAGCGATCTCGCGAAGGCACTGCGCGAGAAGCTCGCGGCGAATGCGCGCATCGAGCCGCCGGTGATCGTCGGCGACACCACGGCCGAGGACGGGACGCGCAAGTGGCTGCTGAAGGTGGACGATGCGAATGCCGTGGAAGCGGTCTTCATCCCGGAGACCAATCGCGGCACGCTCTGCGTCTCGAGCCAGGCTGGATGCACGCTCGACTGCGCGTTCTGCTCGACCGGCAAGCAGGGCTTCAACCGCAACCTCGGCACGGCGGAAATCATCGGCCAGCTGTGGCTCGCGAACGACTTGTTAGAAGGCGAGCGGCCCGTGTCCAACGTCGTGATGATGGGAATGGGCGAGCCGCTTCTCAATCTCGACAACGTCATCCCGGCGCTGCGGCTGATGCTCGACGACAACGCCTACGGCCTCTCGCGCCGGCGCGTCACGGTTTCGACTTCCGGCGTGATCCCGGGCATGGACCGCCTGCGCGACGAATGCCCGGTGGCGCTTGCAGTCTCGCTGCACGCGCCCAACGACGCGTTGCGCGATCGCATCGTGCCGGTGAACCGCAAGTATCCGCTGCGCGAGCTGATCAAGGCCTGCAACCGCTACCTGGAAAAGGCGCCGCGCGACTTCATCACCTTCGAGTACGTGATGCTCGACGGCGTTAACGACAGCGACGAGCACGCACATGAGCTGCTTGGCCTCGCCAAGCGCGTGCGCTGCAAGTTCAACCTGATTCCCTTCAATCCGTTCCCCGCCACCGAGTTCACGCGCTCGAGCCCGGAGCGCATCCGGCGCTTCGCAGGAATACTGCAGCGCGCAGGTCTTACCGTGACGACACGCAAGACGCGCGGCGACGACATCGCCGCCGCCTGCGGCCAGCTGGCCGGCGACGTCGCCGATCGCACACGGCGCGCGGCCACCTACCGGCTCAAGGAAGTGCGCGCATGACGCGCTGGCGCGCAGCAGCGCTCGTGGTCCTCGTCGCCGGGTGCGCCGCGCAGCAGGAGCCCGCGGTCCCGACGCCGGACACCGGCACCGTGACCGGCGGCCCGACCGAGCCGCGCAACCGCGCGCGCGTGCACACCGATCTCGCGACCGCGTACTACGAGCGCGGCGCCATGGGCGTCGCGCTCCAGGAGCTGCGTGCCGCGACCGAGGCCGATGCCTCGTATGCGCCGGCTTACGGCATCTACGGCCTCGTCTATCAGCAGCTCAAGGAAAATGCGGTCGCGCAGGACAACTTCGAGCAGGGGCTGCGTCTTGCGCCGAACGACCCGGACATCAACCATTACTACGGCCGGTTCCTGTGCCAGAACGGGCGCCCGGAAGAGGGCATCAAGCACTTGATGCAGGCGGTGAAGAACCCGCTCTACCAGGCGCCATGGCGCTCGTACTCGGCGGCGGGCATGTGCAGCCTGCAGCAGAACAACGTGAAAGACGCGGAGAGCTTCTTCCAGTTGGCGCTCAAGTCCGACCCGGACGAGCCCGCATCGCTGCTCAAGCTCGCCGAGATCCGCTATCAGCAGGGCAACGTGGAGGAAGCGCGCAGGCTCGTCTCGCGCCATAACAAGCTCGTATCGCCGAGCGCCGAATCGCTGTGGCTCGCGCTGCGCGTCGAGCGGCGGCTCGGCGAGCGCGTCGCCGAGCAGAGCTATGCCAACCAGCTCAGGCGCCGCTTCCCCGGCTCGCCCGAATACCAGGCGCTGCTGAAGGGCAAATATGACTGAGGCGGTCGGCGCGGAGCTGAGGAACGCGCGCGAGGCGCACGGCCTCAGCGTCTCCGAGGTTGCGCATCAGCTGAAGCTCGCGCCGCGGCAGGTCGAGGCGCTCGAGGCGGGACGCTTCGAGGCGCTGCCCGGCGGCACGTTCGTGCGCGGCATGCTGCGCAACTACGCGCGGCTGCTGAAGCTCGAGCCGGAGCCGCTGCTCGGGCAGCTCACCGGGCGCCTGGAGGCGCCCGACGCGAACCGGCTCGCTGCGCGCTACAGCCAGCCGGTGCCGTTCTCCGACAGCGCGCGGCGCTCGACCTTCGTCTATCTGGGCCTCTCGGCTGCGGTCCTCACGCTGGGCGGCGGCGTCGCCTACCAGTGGTACCGCGAGCACAAGGCGCCGGCGCAGCTCGCCGCAGTGACCATGCGTGCCGCGCCCGAGCCCCCGGCGCCCGCCGCCTCCGTGCCCGCCGCCCCCCCGCCAAAGAGCGAGCCGAAGCGGGTCGAGCCGGTCGCGCAGGCACAAGTGAAGACCAAGGTGAGCGCTCCCCCGCCGCCGCCACCGCCGGTGGAGAAGGTGGCGGCAGTCGCCGCGGCACCATCGCCGAGCGCAGCACCGGTCGCCGACAAGCGCACCGGCGGCTCGCACCGCCTGCTGATCCGCTGCGAGGAGGAGGCATGGATCGAGGTAAAGGATGCGAACGATCGCATGCTCGTCTCGTCGCTAAACCCGGCCGGCAGCGAGCGGGTGGTACGCTCGCGCGGCCCGCTGACGCTGGTCATCGGCAACGCGGCGCACGTGCAAGTGATTCACAACGACAAGCCCGTCGATCTCGCGCCGCACACCAAGCTCTCGATCGCCCGCTTCACGCTGCCATGACGAGACGCGTCTCCCGGGCCGTGCGCGTCGGCGCCACCGTCATTGGCGGCGGTGCTCCCATCGTCGTGCAGTCGATGACCAACACCGACACCGTGGACGTGGCGGCGACGGTGGCGCAGGTCGCCGAGCTCGCGCGCGCGGGCTCGGAGCTCGTGCGCATCACGGTGAACTCGCCCGAGGCGGCCGCCGTGGTGCCGCGCATCCGCGAGCGCCTCGACCTCACCGGCTGTCGCGTGCCGCTGGTGGGCGACTTCCATTTCAATGGCCACAAGCTCCTCACGCAGTATCCCGACTGCGCCAGGGCGCTCGCCAAGTACCGCATCAACCCGGGCAACGTCGGCCGCGGCGCGAAGCGCGACCAGCAATTCGCCGCCATGATCGAGTGCGCCGTGAAGTACGCGAAGCCCGTGCGCATCGGCGTCAACTGGGGAAGCCTCGACCCTGAGCTGCTCGCGCGCATGATGGACGAGAACGCGCGCCTTTCGGCTCCCAAGGACTCTACGGAGGTCATGCGCGAAGCCGTGATCCGCTCGGCGCTCGACTCCGCGCGCCTGGCCGAGGAATGGGGGCTCGGCGCCGATCGCATCGTCATCTCGTGCAAGATGAGCCAGGTCCAGGACCTGATCGCCGTGTACCGCGCGCTCGCCGAGCGCTGCGATTACGCTTTGCACCTCGGCCTCACCGAGGCCGGCATGGGCACCAAGGGCATCGTCGCCTCGAGCGCGGCGATGGCCGTGCTGCTGCAGGAAGGCATCGGCGACACGGTCCGCGTGTCGCTCACCCCCGAGCCCGGCGGCAGCCGCACACGCGAGGTGCAGGTCGCGCAGGAGCTCCTGCAGTCCATGGGACTGCGCGCTTTCGCCCCGATGGTGAGCGCCTGCCCGGGCTGTGGGCGCACCACCAGCACCTACTTCCAGGAGCTCGCGCAGAAGATCGAGAGTTACCTGCGCGCGCAGATGCCCGTGTGGCGCGAACGCCATCCGGGCGTCGAGGAGATGCGCGTGGCCGTCATGGGCTGCGTGGTGAACGGGCCTGGCGAATCGAAGCATGCGAACATCGGCATCAGCCTGCCGGGCACCAACGAAGTGCCGGTGGCCCCGGTATACGTCGATGGTCGCAAGACGGTCACGCTCAAAGGCGAGCGCATCGCCGAAGAGTTCCAGGGGATCGTGGAAGACTACGTCCGCGAAAAGTACGGCGCCAAGGCCGCCTGACGCGATCACATGCGAAAAGTTCGCCCGGCCCTGCTGAAGGGCTTCGACCAGGAGTTCCTGCCGCAGGACCAGCTGCAGTTCGACGCGCTCGTCGATCTCATCCGCCGCAACTTCGAGCGCTACGGCTTCCTGCCGATCGAGACGCCTTCTGCCGAGCGCATCGAAGTGCTGACCTCCAAGGGCGGCACCGAAAAGGAGATCTACGCCCTCTCGCGCCTCGCCGCGCAGGAGGACGACGAGGCCGCGGCCAGGGGCGCGCTGCGCTTCGACCTCACGGTGCCGCTCGCACGCTACGTCGCGATGCGCGAGCGCGAGCTCGCCTTTCCGTTCCGCCGCTACCAGATCCAGCGCGTGTGGCGCGGCGAGAACCCGCAGGTGAAGCGCGGGCGCTTTCGCGAGTTCTATCAATGCGACATCGACATCATCGGCCGCGAGACGCTTTCGTACCTGTTCGAGGCCGAGATTCCGAGCGTCATTTACAGCGTGTTCCGCGAGATGGCCATCGGCGAGTTCCGCATCCGCATCAACAACCGGAAACTGCTGAAAGGCATCCTGCGCCATTTCGAGGTTGGCGAGGAGGGCGCGAACGCCGTGCTGCGCGCGCTCGACAAGACCGGCAAGGAGCCGGAGGAAGCGATCCTGCGCGAGCTCGCCGAGCAAGGCATGTCCGCCAAGGCCGCCGGCGAGCTCTGCCGCATCATCGGCGCACGGCGCGAAACGAGCGAAACGCTCGCGCTGCTCGGCGATCTTGCGTACCGCAACGAGGCCTACGTGCACGGGCTTGCCGAGCTGCGCAACGTGGTGGAGGCGATCGGCCAATTCGGCGTGCCGGACGCTGCGTTCGCGATCGACCTTAGCGTCGTGCGAGGGCTCGACTACTACACCGGCACGATCTACGAGACGACGCTTGGCGCACACCCGGACATCGGCAGCATCTGCTCGGGCGGCCGCTATGACGATCTGGCGAGCTACTTCACCAATACGCGCCTGCCGGGCGTGGGGATCTCGATCGGCCTGAGCCGCCTGTTCGCGCGGCTGAAGGAAGCGAGCCTGCTGCGGCCGCTGGCGCGCACGCCCGCCGAGGTGCTCGTCACCACGCTCGACCCGGATGCGCTGCCGCGCTACCTTGCGATTGCGGCCGAATTGCGCGCGCGCGACATCAACACCGAGGTGTATCTCGAGCGCGCGAAAATCGGCAAGCAGTTCGAATACGCGAACAAGAAAGGATTCCGCGTCGCGATCACGGCCGGTGCGGATGAGTTCGGCCGCGGTACAGTGAAGCTGAAGGACCTCGCGACGCAGCGCGAGAGCGACGTGGCGCTGGGAGAAATTGCCACCCGGGTGAAACAGGTACTCGACGATAAAGGCTGATTGATGGCGCTCGACCTCGAGGAACAGGAACAGGTCGCCGAGCTCAGGGCTTGGTGGAACCAGCACGGCAATCTCATCGTGAGCGCGATCAGCGCCGCGGCGCTCGCCTTCGCCGGCTGGCAGGGCTGGCGCTGGTACGAGCGCAGCCAGGCAACGCAGGCGGGCGCGCTCTACGACACCATCGTGCGCGCTTCGCGCGCCGGCGACGCCAAGGCGCTGCGCGACGCCGACGGCGCGCTGCTCGAGAATTATCCGCGCACGATGTACGCGACGATCGGCGCGCTGATCGCGGCGCGCTTCTATTACGAGCACAACGATGCCAAAGGCGCCAGGGCGCAGCTGCAGTGGGTCCTCGAGCACGCACGCACCGACGACTTCCGCGACCTCGCGCGCCTGCGGCTCGCCGCCATCCTGTTGGATGAAAAGGCCTACGACGAGGCGCTCAAGCTCCTCGACGAGCAGCATGCGAGCGCCTACGACGCGCAGTACGCGGCGGCGAAGGGCGACGTGCTGGTTGCGAAGCAGCAGCTCGACGAGGCGCGCGCCGCCTACCGCGCGGCGCTCGACAAGGCGGGCAGCGGCAGCGCCGCGTTCCGCGAGAGCGTGCGCATGCGCCTGGAGGCGCTCGGCGGATGAGGCTTCGCCTGTTTCTGCTGGTGGCGGCGCTCGCCGCCTGCTCCACACCCACCGGACCGCAGCCGGCGCCGCTGCCGGAGCTGAAGGAGTCGGCGAAAGTGCGCGAGGCCTGGAGCGCGCGAGCCGGCAACGCGGATGTCTTTATGTTCGAGCCGGCGTTCGCGGACGGCGCGGTGTTCACGGCGGCGCGCGACGGCACGGTGACGCGGCTCGATGCGGCGAGCGGCCGCCGGCAGTGGCACGTATCCGCCGGGACGCAGCTCTCGAGCGGCGTCGGCACCGACGGGCGCACCGTCGCGGTGGCGAACGAGCGCGGCGACGTGATCGCGCTCGACGCTGCCAAAGGCGACAAGCGCTGGAGCGCACGCGTCTCGAGCGAGGTGATCGCGCCGCCGACAGTGGCCGGCGACCTCGTGCTCGTGAGGAGCATCGATAACCGCGTGTTCGCCTTCGGCGCAGCCGACGGCAAGCGCCGCTGGCTCTACCAGCGCGCGCCCTCTTCGCTCGTCATCCGCGCGCCGGCCGGCATCGCGGTCGACGGCGAGACCGCCTTCGCCGGCTTCGCCGGCGGCAAGCTCACCGCCATCGCGCTCGCCAACGGCGGCGTGCGCTGGGAGGCGACGGTGGCGCTGCCCAAGGGCGGCACCGAGCTCGAGCGCGTCACCGACGTGGTCGGCGATCCCGTCGTGCAGGGCAAAGAGGTGTGCGCCGCCACCTATCAAGGGCGCGTCGGCTGCTACGAGACCGCGACCGGCCGGCAGGTCTGGGCGCGCGACATTTCGTCACTCACCGGCGTGAGCCTCGACGCGCGCTATGCGTTCGTCGCGGACGAGAAAGGCGCGCTGCAGGCTTTCGATCGCACCAACGGCCGCTCGGTGTGGAAGCAGGACAAGCTCGCCAACCGCCAACTCTCGCTGCCGCAGCCGCTGGGCGAGATGATCGCCGTGGGTGACTTCGAGGGCTACGTGCACTTCGTTGACCGCGAGACCGGCGCCTTCGTCGCGCGCTACGCTACTCGCGGCGGGCCCGTGCGCGCGGCGCCGCTGCCGCTGCCGGGCGGCGTGCTCGTGCAAACGCAGGACGGCGGACTGTATGCCCTTGCGCTGTGAAGCCCGTGCTCGCGCTGGTCGGGCGCCCGAACGTCGGCAAATCGACCCTCTTTAACCGCCTGACGCGCAGCCGCGAGGCGATCGTGCACGACCTGCCGGGCGTGACGCGCGATCGCCATTATGGTGAAGGCGGCTCGGGCGACCGGCGCTTCATCGCCATCGATACCGGCGGCTTCGAGCCGCGCGCGGGCGCAGGGCTTGCCGTCGAAATGGCGCGCCAGGCCGAGCAGGCAATCGCGGAGGCCGATGCCGTCATCTTCGTGGTCGACGCGCGCGCCGGCCTCACCCCCGGCGATCGCGACATCGCGGAGCGCCTGCGGCGCAAGCCGAACGTCTGGCTTGCGGTGAACAAGGCCGAGGGCATGCAGGCGGATGCGGCAGCCGCCGAGTTCCACGAGCTCGGCATCGGCCATCCGGCGGCGATTTCGGCCGCGCATGGCGAGGGCGTGCGCGAGCTGCTCGATGCGGTGCTCGAGCCTTTCCCGGCGGACGCGGAGCCGGATGAGAAAACGGAGCGCGAAGCGCGCGTCGCGATCGTCGGCCGCCCGAACGTCGGCAAGTCGACGCTGATCAACGCGCTGGTCGGCGAAGAGCGCGTCATCGCTTTTGACCAGCCGGGCACGACGCGCGATCCGATCGAGGTACCGTTCGAGCGCGCCGGACGCCGCTACACGCTGATCGACACCGCCGGCGTGCGCCGCCGCGGCAAGACCGGCACGCCGCCCGAATACTTCTCCATCGTCAAGGCGCTGCAGGCGATCGAGGCGGCGAACGTCGCGGTGCTGCTCGTCGACGCTTCAGAGGGCATCACCGAGCAGGACGCGCACGTCGCCGGCTACATCCTTGAGCGCGGCCGCGCCGTGGTGCTCGCCGTCAACAAGTGGGACGCCGCCGACAAGGCGGCGCGCGAGCGCGTGAAAAGCGAGCTGCAATGGAAGCTCGGCTTCCTCGGCTTCGCGGAAGCGCTTTTCATCTCCGCCAAGGGAGGGAAGGGGCTCGCCGAGCTCATGCGCGCGGTCGATCGCGCGCACGCCGCCGCGATGGCGCGGCTGCCGACACCAAAGCTCACGCGAGCGATGCAGGCGGCGGTGGAGCGCCAGGCACCGCCGAGGACCGGCCTGGTGCGCCCGAAGCTGCGCTACGCGCACCAGGGCGGCATCAATCCGCCGCGCATCATCATCCACGGCAACGCGCTCGATCGCGTGCCCGCGTCGTACCAGCGCTACCTCGAAGGCTACTTCCGCGATGCGTTCGAGCTTGTCGGCACGCCGCTCGCGATCGAGTTCCGCACCGGCCGCAACCCGTACGCGAAGAAAAGAAAGCGCTAGCGGAACTCTCTCGCGCAATCGTCCGCGCGCGCATGGCAGCGCAGCAGCCGCAAGGCGACGCTGTCGCGCTGGCGGCCGGCAGGCGCGTATTTGCTCCATACCTCTAGTGCGCCAGGCCGATTGCCGCTCGCGACGTCGCCCGCCATCGCCGCGAGCAGCAGGTATTCGCGGGCCTCGCGCCCGGCTTCCTGCTCGGTAGCGAGCAGGGTTGTGGCGTACGCGCCCATGCGCGGCGCATCGCGCATCGCCACCGCCCGAAAGAGCGCGAGCCAGCGGCGCTGCTCGTCGCGCAGCCCGGAAGCGCACGGCAAGCGCTCGATGCGCGCGAACAGCGGCGCGATGTCTTCCCACGCGAGATACGGATTCATGGTCTCGGCGACGCGCAGCGCGCTGTGCAGCCACACGTCCTCGCTGCGCGGGGCGCGGCATTCGAGAAGCCGCAGCTTGAAGAGCTCGAGGTCCTTCTGCAGCGAGCGCGGCACGCCCTGCGGCTCCGCCGCGCCGGAGTCGAGCAGGTAGTTGCGCGCATACCAGGCGAGCCTGGTGCGTTCCAGCCGCTCGAAGGCGTAGGCGCCCTGGTAGAGCGGGTTCGGCGGTCGCCGCGGGCGCGACGGCTCGAGCACCTCGAGCAGCGGCAGTCCGAGCGTGCCGAGCGCGACCAGGTCGGTCGCGCTTTTCTCCATGAAGCGATCACGCGCGGCGTTGAGATCGAGCACCGGGTAATAGTCAGAGTTGGCGGGCATCGCGTAGCTCGCAAGCAGCGGCTCGAGCGTCGCGCGGCTGGCGACATAGCGCGCATCGAGGTCGCCGGCCGTCAGCACATGGATGGTCCAGAGCTCCTTGGCGACCCCGGGCTGTTCGAACACACGCGCCTGCGCGGTGGCCGGGATCGGCGCGGGCGAAGCGACGATCAGCAGATCGTGGTCGCTTGGCGCGTAGATCGCATAGTGCGGGAATACCTCGCCGAGCGCGCCGAGCACCGTGGCGACGAGCGACGGGTCGATTTCGTAGAGCTGGAACCACTGCACGAGCAACCCGTCGTCCGCGAGATGCGGCCGCACGCGCCGGTAGAACTCGCGCGTGAAGAGGCTGGCAACGCCGCTCACCCACGGATTGGAAGGCTCCGAGATCACGAGGTCGTAGCGCCGCGCGTGCGTGGAGAAGTAGCTCTTGGCGTCGTCGATGACGAGCGTGCCGCGCGGATCGACGAAGGCGCCGCTGTTGCGCGGCGTGAAGCCGCGCGCGGCTTCCGCCATCACCGGCTCGATCTCGATCGTGTCGACGTGCTCGATGTCGAGGTGCTGGAGCAGCGTGTGCGTGGTGAGGCCGGTGCCGATGCCGATGACGGCGGCCGTGCGGATCTCGGGCTTCAGGGCGAGCGGCAGCGCGGCGGTCAGCACCATCGTGATCTCATCGGTGCCGCGCGGGCCATTGCGGTCCATGTTGATCGAGCCGTCGGATTTGCCGTTGGTGCGCAGGCTGATCGCCTCGGGGTATTTCACCAGGTGAACGGTCGCGGTCTTGCCATCCTTGTTGAAGAGCACCGGCGCGTTGCGCGAGGAGGCGAGATCGCCGTAGCGGAAGACGCCGGCGGTCATCTTGTTGGGATCGAGCTCGACGCCGAGCCCGAGCGCCACGAATACCGCCGCGCACAATGCCGCCGCATAGGCGAGCGGCGCGCCGAGCTGCGCGAGCAGCAGGAGGCCGAGCGCGGCATCGATCAGCGCACCCGCGAGCAGCGTGCCTTTCAACCCGAGGAGCGGCAGGCCCACGTGCACGGCGAGCATCACGCCGGCGATCGCGCCCAGCGTATTCGCCGCGTACACCTGGCCGATCGCGCCCTCGCCGCGGCCCCGGCGCAGGAGCGCCGCGGTAATGAGCGGCAGCGTCATGCCGGCGCAGAACGTCGCGGGCAGCATGACGAGCGCGGCGAGCGCGGCCCCCGAGACGTTGAAGAGCAGATAGCCGCCTTCCGTGCGCGCGAGCGCGTGCATCAGCGCTTCCATGAGCGAGAAGGTCGCGTCGTACACCGGCAGTGTCGCCGCCGCGGCAAGCCCCATCGCGATTTGCACCCAGGCGAGGAGGCGCACCGGTTCTGCCGCTGCATCGATGCGTCGGCGCACCGCCAGCCCGCCCGCGGCGAGCCCGAAGATGAACGTCGCGAGCATCAGCTCGAACGAATGGGTGGATGCGCCGAGCACCAGCGACAGCATGCGGATCCAGCTGATCTCGTAGATGAACGATGCGAGCCCCGTGAAGAGCGCGACCGCGAGCAGCACATCGGTGCCGCGCGAGCGGGGGACGACGGAGCTGATGCCGGTGTTTTGCATCGGCCGAGCGAGCAGCGCCACCGCCAGCGAAATCACAATGTTGATGGCGCCGGCGGTGCGCAGCGTCCCGGGCAAGCCGAGCGCGGCGATCAGCACGAAGCCGCTCGCGAGGACGCCGATCGCGCCGCCGAGGCTGTTGGTGAAGTAGAGCATCGCGAGCGACTCGCCCGCCGCGCGCGGCATCGCGCGCACGAGGGCCGCGCTCATCAGCGGAAAGGTCGCGCCGAGCAGAACGCACTGCGGCAGGATGAGCAGGGCGCTGAGGATCACCTTGGCCGCGAGCGCGAGCTCGGCGCTGCCGAGCTCGGGCAGAAGACTGTCGTAGGACCAGTCGGTGAGCGCGACGAACAGCGCGTGGAAGACGAGCGCGGCGAGGCCGACCAGCGCTTCCACCATCGCATAGACCATGAGCGGATTGGGAAGGCGTGACGAGACGCGCGCGCAGCCGGCGGCGCCGAGCGCCATGCCGCCCATGAAGACCGCGAGTACGAGCGATTGCGCGTACGCGGCGTGGCCGAGAAAGAGCTTCAGGTACTGCGTCCAGATCGACTCGTAGATGAGTCCGGCGAACCCGGAGGCGGTAAAGAGGAGATAGAGGGCGCCGCGCGACATCGCGGCGATGCTAATTTAGCCGCCATGCCCGTGTCATTTCGGCTGGGCGCGTTCTATTTCGCGTTCTTCATCGGCGCGGGCCTGCTGATCGCCTACTTTCCGCCTTACCTCGCGGCCCGCGGCCTGACGCCGGCCGAGATTGCGTGGGTGCTTGCGCTGCCGCAGCTCGCGCGCGTCGCCGCGCCGGCCGCGTGGGGCGCGATTGCCGACCGCAGCGGCGCGCAGCGCGTGATCGTCATCGTCGCCTGCGCCGCGAGCGTGGCCTGCTACGCGCTGCTGCCGGCGATGAGCGGCTTTGCCGCGATTGCCTGGCTCGTCGCGCTGACCAGCCTCGTTTCCACCGCGGCGCTGCCTCTGGTCGAAGCGATCACGCTGAATGCGCTCGCCGGCCAGGCGGGCCGCTATGGGCCGATCCGGGTCTGGGGCTCGGTCGGCTTCATGGGCGCGGTGCTCGCCGGCGGTGCGTGGCTCGATGCGCATGACGTGCGCTTCGTGCCTTACGCGCTCCTCGCGTTCGCATGCGCGACACTCGGCGCGAGCTTCGCCTTGCCCTCGGGCAGCGCGCACGTTGCGCCGGCTGCCGGGCGCGTGCGGCTCAACCGCCGTGCCGCCGCGCTGCTTGCTTCGGCGCTCTGCATGGCGGTTGCCCATGGGACGCTGTACGCGTTCTTCACGCTGCATCTGCAGCGGCTCGGCTACAGCGCGTCGCTCATCGGCTTTCTGTGGATGCTCGGCGTACTCGCCGAGGTCGGCGTGTTCTTCTATCTGCCGGCGCTTTTCCGGCGCTACGCGCTCTCGACGCTGCTCATCGCGAGCGCGGCGTGCGGCGTGGTGCGCTTTCTCGCCATCGGCTGGCTGGGCGAGTGGCTGCTCGTGCTCCTTGCGGCGCAGGTACTACATGCTGCGACATTCGGCTCATTCCACGCTGCCGCGGTCGCGGCGGTGCAGCGCGTCTTTCCGGCGCATGCGCAGGCGCTCGGGCAGGCCCTGTTTTCCAGCGTGGGATATGGCGCGGGCGGCGCGCTTGGAGCCCTTGCGGCCGGCTGGGCATGGCAGGCGGCGGGCCCGTCGACGGCGTTTACGCTGTCGGCAGCCGCCGCCCTAATGGGCCTCTTTTTTGCCTATTTCGTGAAACGAGCAGGGTTGTAAGCTTTCAACACACACGTTGAGGCAGACATGAGCCTGAAATCTTTCGCAATGCCGGTGGCGCTAGCCGCCGTATGCACCGCTTGCCAGACGGTCGAGACGACCAAGGAAAGCGCGGTCGGCGTCAACCGGCCGCAGCACATGATGGTGTCGGCCGATGCGGTGAACCAGAGCGCCGACAAGGCGTATCACGACCTGCTGGCGCAGGCGCAGAAACAAAATGCGCTCGATCGCGATCCGGCGACCGTGCAGCGCGTGAAGGCCATCGCGAGCCGCCTCATCCCGGCGACCGGCCCGCTGCGCCCCGACGCGCCAGGATGGAAGTGGGAGATGCACGTGCTGTCGACCAAAGAGGTGAATGCGTGGTGCATGCCCGGCGGCAAGATCGCCGTCTACACGGGGCTCATCGACCAGCTCAAGCCGACCGACGGCGAGCTCGCGGCGGTGATGGGCCATGAGATCGGCCACGCGTTGCGCGAGCACGGCCGCGAGCAGGCGTCGCAGCAGATGCTGGAGCAGCTCGGCGTCGGGATCCTGGGCGCCGTTACCGGCGTGAACACGCAGCTCGCGCAGACCATTGCCGACGTCACCATCAGCCTGCCGCACTCACGGCAGCAGGAGACGGAAGCGGACCGCATCGGCGTGGAGCTCATGGCGCGCGCTGGTTATGACCCGCACGAAGCCGTCAACCTCTGGCAGAAGATGTCGCAGCTCGGCGGCGGCCAGCCGCCGCAGTTCCTGTCGACGCACCCGTCGAACGCGAGTCGCATCGCGGATGTAAAGCAGGACGCCGACAAGGTAATGCCGCTCTACCAGGCTGCCACCAAGGGCGGAGCCGCGAGCGCCGGAAAGTAAGCCTAAGTCTGCGGTTCTGATGGCATAATTCCTCGTTTCCGCATTGCGGAAACCAGGAATGCCGCAGACCCTTTACGACAAGCTCTGGGATAGCCACGTCGTGCACGTCGAGCCCGACGGCACGGCGCTGCTTTATATCGACCGCCATCTGGTCCATGAGGTGACGAGCGCGCAGGCCTACGAAGGACTGCGTGCCGCCGGGCGCAAGCCTTGGCGGGTTGAGTCGGTGGTCGCCACTGCGGACCACAACACGCCTACTACCGATTGGGAAGAGGGCCTCGCCGGCGTGCGCGATCCGTTCGCGAAGCTGCAGATCGAGACGCTCGACGCCAACATCAAGCAGTTCGGCGCCAAGGTCTATTTCCCGTATCTCGACAAGCAGCAGGGCATCGTGCACGTCATCGGCCCGGAGCAGGGCGCGACGCTGCCGGGCATGACCGTGGTGTGCGGCGACTCGCACACCAGCACGCACGGCGCCTTCGCGTGCCTCGCGCACGGCATCGGCACCTCCGAGGTCGAGCACGTGCTCGCCACGCAGTGCCTCGTCACCAGGAAGATGAAGAACATGCGCGTCAACGTCGAGGGTCCGATCGGCCGCGGCGTGACGGCGAAGGACATCGTGCTCGCGATCATCGGGCGCATCGGCACCGCGGGCGGCACCGGAAGTGCGATCGAGTTCGCCGGCGCCGCGATCCGTTCGCTGTCGATGGAAGGACGCATGACGGTCTGCAACATGGCGATCGAGGCCGGCGCGCGCGCCGGCATGGTCGCGGTCGACGACGTCACCATCGAGTACCTGCGCGGCCGCAAGTTCGCGCCCACGGGCGCGCTCTGGGACCAGGCGGTCGCTTATTGGCGCACGCTGAAGAGCGATGCGGGCGCGAACTTCGATCGCGAAGTGATGATCGATGCGCGCGAGATCAAGCCGCACGTGACCTGGGGCACTTCGCCCGAGATGGTGGTGAGCGTCGAGGACAGCGTGCCGGACCCCGAGCGTGAGAAGGACGCGCAGCGCCGCGAGGCGATGGAGCGCGCGCTCCTCTACATGGGCTTGCAGCCGCGCACGCCGATCACCGACATCGCGGTCGACAAGGTGTTCATCGGCTCGTGCACCAATTCGCGTATCGAGGACTTGCGCGCCGCCGCGGCGATGGTGAAGGGCCGGCGCGTGGCGAAGAATGTGAAGCTCGCGCTGGTCGTGCCCGGCTCCGGCCTCGTCAAGCGGCAGGCCGAGCGCGAGGGGCTCGATCGCATCTTCCGCGACGCCGGCTTCGAGTGGCGCGAGCCCGGCTGCTCGATGTGCCTCGGCATGAACCCCGATCGCCTCGCCGCGGGCGAGCGTTGCGCTTCGACTTCGAACCGCAATTTCGAGGGCCGGCAGGGGCCAGGCGGGCGCACGCATCTGGTAAGCCCCGCCATGGCGGCCGCCGCGGCCATCGCCGGCCACTTCGTCGATATCCGGCGGTGGAGCTAGCGATGGAGAAGTTCACGGTGCTCAATGGGTTGGTCGCGCCGCTCGATCGCGCCAATGTGGACACGGACCAGATCATCCCCAAGCAGTACCTGGCCTCCATCAAGCGCACCGGATTCGCGCAGGGCCTTTTCGCGGATTGGCGCAAGAACCCGGAGTTCGTGCTGAACCAGCCGCGCTACAAGGGCGCGCAGATCCTCCTCGCGCGCAAGAATTTCGGCTGCGGCTCCTCGCGCGAGCACGCGCCATGGGCGCTGATGGATGCCGGCTTTCGCAGCGTGATTGCGCCGTCCTACGCCGATATCTTTTTCACCAACTCGTTCAAGAACGGCCTGCTTCCCGTGATCCTGAGCGAAACGGAAGTCGATCGCCTGTTTCACGAGTGCAACGCGTTCCCCGGCTTTCGCCTGGTCATCGACCTCGAGCGCCAGACCGTAGCGAGCTCGGACGGCGCGCTCGCCATGCGCTTCGAGATCGATCCGTTCCGCAAGTACTGTCTGGTGAACGGCCTCGACGAGATCGGACTCACGCTGCGCCACGCGGACAAGATCCGCGAGTTCGAAACGCGCCGAAAAACGCAGCATCCCTGGTACTTCTAGATGCGCATCGCCATCCTGCCCGGTGATGGCATCGGGCCGGAGATCATGGCGCAGGCGGTCAAGGTCCTGCGCCGCCTCGCTCTTGCGGCCGAGATGCAGGAAGCGCCCGTCGGCGGCGCCGGCTACGCGAGCGCCGGTGATCCGCTGCCGGCGAAGACGCTCACGCAGGCGAAGGAAGCCGATGCGGTGCTGTTCGGCGCGGTGGGCGATCCGCGCTACGACACGCTCGAGCGCGCGAAGCGCCCCGAGCAGGCGATCCTCGGGCTACGCAAGGAGCTCGGGCTGTTCGCCAATCTGCGGCCGGCGCGCGTGCATCCGGAGCTCGCGGCAGCATCGGCGCTCAAACCTGAAGTGGTGGCAGGCCTGGACATCCTGATCGTGCGCGAGCTCACCGGCGACATCTACTTCGGCGAGCCGAAGGGCATCCGCCAGGCACAAGGCGAGCGCGAAGGCTACGACACGATGCGCTACCGCGAGAGCGAGATCCGGCGCATCGCGCGCGTTGCATTCGACGCCGCCCGCAAACGGGGCAAGCGCGTCTGTTCGGTGGACAAGGCCAACGTGCTGGAGACCTCGCAGCTCTGGCGCGAGGTGGTGAGCGCCGAGGCGGCGAAGTATCCGGACGTCGAGCTCACGCACATGTACGTCGACAACTGCGCGATGCAGCTCGTGCGCAATCCGAAGCAGTTCGACGTCATCGTCACCGGCAACCTGTTCGGCGACATCCTCTCCGACGAAGCGTCGATGCTCACCGGGTCGATCGGCATGCTGCCCTCCGCGTCTCTCGACGCGGCGGGCAAGGGACTCTACGAGCCGATCCACGGCTCGGCGCCCGACATCGCCGGGCGCGGGGTCGCCAACCCGCTCGCCACGATCCTCTCGGCGGCAATGATGCTGCGCTATTCGCTCAAGCAGCCACAGGCGGCGGAGCGCATCGAGGCGGCGGTGAGCAAGGTGCTGCGCGAGGGGCTGCGCACGGCGGACATCCACACGACGGGGGCGCGCAAGGTGGGAACCGAACAAATGGGCGACGCGGTGGTCGCTGCTCTATAGACTAGCGACATGCTGAGAGTCGGAATCGTCGGCTGGCGCGGCATGGTGGGGTCGGTGCTCGTGAGCCGTATGCGCGAGGAGCGCGACTTCGACCATATCGAGCCGGTGTTCTTCTCGACCTCGCGCGCAGGCGCGCAGGCGCCCGCGATCGGCAAGAGCGTCGAGGCGGTGAAGGACGCGATGGACATCGCCGCGCTGAAGTCGCTGCCGGTGATCATTTCCTGCCAGGGCGGGGATTACACGAACGATGTGTACCCGCGCCTGCGGCGCGACGGATGGAATGGCTACTGGATCGATGCGGCGAGCGCGCTGCGCATGAAGGACCAGGCCGTGATCATCCTCGATCCGGTCAACATGCCGCTCATCAAGCAGGCGCTGAGCGAGGGCAAGCGCGACTACATCGGCGGCAATTGCACCGTGAGCCTGATGCTGATGGGCATGGCGGGGCTTTTCCAGCACGACGAGATCGAATGGATGACGAGCATGACCTACCAGGCGGCTTCCGGCGCGGGCGCCGCCAATATGCGCGAGCTCGTCGCGCAGATGGCGCACATCGGGCAAGCGGCGCAGGCGTTGCTCGACGACCCGGCAAGCGCTGTCCTCGACATCGACCGCACTGTGACGGATTCCCTGCGTTCGGTGCCCAAGGCCGAGTTCGGCTATCCGCTCGCGGCGAGCCTGCTGCCGTGGGTCGACAAGGACCTCGGCAACGGCCAGAGCCGCGAGGAATGGAAGGCGCAGGTCGAGGCGAACAAGATTTTGGGCCGCAACGGTGCACAAATTCCGATCGACGGCGTGTGCGTGCGGGTGGGGGCGATGCGCTGCCACAGCCAGGCGCTCACCCTCAAGCTGCGCCGGCCGCTGCCGCTCGATGAAATCGAGGGCATGCTTGCCGAGGCGAACGACTGGGTGAAGGTGGTGCCGAATCGCCGTGAAGAATCTCTCGCCGAGCTGACCCCGGCGGCGGTCAGCGGAAAGCTGTCGGTGCCGGTGGGCCGACTGCGGAAAATGCCCATGGGCGAGGAGTACGTCGCCGCCTTTACCGTGGGGGACCAGCTTCTCTGGGGGGCTGCCGAGCCCCTCCGGCGCATGCTTCGCATCCTGCTGGAGGCGGGAGTGGAGAGGCGCTGACGAAACTTATAAAGCCTCTCAATTTGCAGCCGTAAGGCCATGATGTTAAGGTAGTTGTCCGGCCAAAGAATAATTCGGGGGTGGGAAACCGTGGTGCGTAGATGGATCAGCATCGTCGTTGTGCTCGCCGCGTCGTTGACGCTTGCGGCCGCGGCGCATGCAGCCGGCCTCGGACGTCTCACCGTGCTCTCGACGCTCGGCGAGCCGCTTTCCGCGGAGATCGAAGTCGTGTCGCTCGCGCCCGGCGAAGACGAAGGAATCTCCGCGCGGCTCGCAGCGGCCGACCTGTTTGCGCAAGCAGGCATCGAGGTGAATCCCGCGCTCAACACGGTGCGCATCAGCATCGAGCGGCGCGACAAGCGTCCGTACCTGCGCATCACGACGCGCGAGCCGATCAGCGAACCGTTTCTCGATCTCTTGATCGAGCTGCAGTGGTCGAGCGGGCGCCTGGTGCGCGAGTACACCTTCCTGCTCGACCCACCGGAGTACCGCACGCGCCGGCAGGCGATCGCCGCTGCACCGACACCGTCGACGCCCGCAGCGGTTGCCGAAAAGCCGGCGCCTGCAGCGGAGGAAACGACGCCCGCAGCGGAGGAGCCGAAGCCCGCCGCCGAGGCGCCGATCGCTGCCATTACGCCAGCGCCGGAGGCAACGCCGAACTCGACACCTGTGACGGCGACGCCTTTGGCGCCAGAGCCCGCGCAGGAGAAGCCGGCGGCGGAGCAGGCCGCGGCGGAGAAGCCCGCGGCGGAGAAGCCCGCGGCGGAGAAGCCGGCCGGCGCGAACACTTATGAAGTGAAGCGCGGCGACACGCTTGGCGCCATCGCCAAGGCGAATCTGCCGGCCGGCGTGAGCCTGAACCAGATGCTCATCGCGATCTTCCGCGCGAACGAGGATGCCTTCATCCGCGGCAACGTCAACCTCGTGCGCACCGGCAGGATCCTCAACATTCCGGAGCCAGACGCGATCGGCACGATCGATCGCGAAGAGGCGAATCGTCTGGTCAAGGACCAGCACGACCAATGGATGGAGTACCGCAGCCGGCTCGCAGCGGTGCCGGCGCCGGCCGAAGCGGCGGCCCCGCAGCAGGAAGCGGCTGGTCGCATCGAGCCGAAGCCCGAGGCACCGAAGCCGCCGGCCCCAAGCGACCAGGTGCGCCTGTCGAAGACCGAGCCCGGCAAACCCGCCGCCCCCGCCTCACGCGCCGCGCGCGAAGACGACGCCGCCGCCCGCGAGCGCGCGCTCCAGGAAGCGCAGTCACGCACCAGCGAGCTCGAGAAGAACGTTGCCGACCTGCAGAAGCTGCTCGCGCTCAAGAACCAGCAGCTCGCCGAGATGGAGAGAAAAGCCGGCGCCAAGCCTGCGCCCGTGCCGCCGGTGGCGCAGGCACCGGCGCAGCAGCCGGCCGCACCGGCGCAGCAGCCAGCCGCACCGGCGCAGCCCGGGACGCCGAAGCCCGCAGCCGAAGCGCCGAAGCCGCCCGCGCAAGCACCGGCACCCGTAGCCGAGGCGCCAAAGCCGGCCGCGGAAGCGCCCAAGCCCGCCGCTGAAGCGCCGCAGCCCGCGCCCGCCGCCCCGAAGCCCGTAGCGCCGAGGCCGGTCGCGAAGAAAGCCGCGCCGGCGCCCGAGCCAAGCATCATCGACGAGTTTCTCGACAACCCGATGTACCTCGCGTTGCTCGGCGCGCTCGTCCTCCTGCTCATCGCGTATTTCATCTATTCCTGGCGCCGAAAAAAAAACGCCCAAGCTAGGTTTAAGGACAGCGTTCTAGACGCCGCCGCGGCCGGCGCATCGCTTGGCGAGCCGACCGCGCCGGCGTCGAGCCCGACGAGCACCAAGACGGCGAGCCAGGCGCCCTCCGGCATGGACGCGGAGGAGGTCGACCCGATCGCCGAAGCAGACGTGTACATGGCGTACGGGCGCGATGCGCAGGCAGAGGAGATCCTCAAGGAAGCGCTGCAGAAGGACGCCAACCGCACCGCGGTGCACGGCAAGCTTCTCGAGATCTACGCGCATCGCAAGGACACGGGCGCGTTCGCGCAGACTGCGAACAAGCTCAAGAACCTTACCCGCGGCGCAGGGCCCGAATGGGAGAAGGCCGCAGCGCTCGGCCGCTCGATCGACCCGCGCAACAACCTGTACGGCGGCGGGGCCGGCGCCGCAGAGCCATCACCGTCGCCCGCAGCGCCGTCTGCCGCGTCAGCGGCGGCGCCAATGCTCGACTTCGATCTCGGCGGCACGAGCCAGGTGGCGAGTCCAGCGCCCGATATCTCGTTCGACGAGCCGCCCAAGGGTGCGGACACTACCAGCGTGGACTTGGACCTCGGCGCTACGCGGCCGACGCTGTCGCAGAAGCTTCCGGCAGCGCCGCCGGATCAGACGATCGCCACGAGCTTCGGCGAGAAGAGCGGCGGTCTCGACTTCAACCTCGACCTCGGCACGGAGGAAAAGAAGCCGGCGCCGGCCGCACAACCCGCCGCGCCAGCGGCGGAGCCGAGCGCCGGGCTCGATTTCGATCTGAATCTCGACCTCGACAAAGGCGAGAAACCCGCCGCCGAGCCTGCGAAGGTCGATCTCTCGGACATCAGCCTCGATCTCGGCAACCCTTCGGACGATGCCACCGTGATGGCCGCGACCAGGCTCGACCCCGGCGGGTCCGCCCGGTGGCAGGAGGTCGCTACCAAGCTCGACCTCGCCAAGGCCTACGAGGAGATGGGCGACAAGGACGGCGCGCGCGAGCTGCTCAAGGAAGTGATGAAGGACGGCGACAGCGCGCAGCGCGGCACCGCCGAGCAGCTGCTCGCCAAGCTGGGTTAGCCTCTCTAAATTCCGCGCATCGCCATCGGTCTGGAGTACGACGGCAGCTGCTTTCTCGGCTGGCAGACGCAGCCTGGCGGCGGCACGGTGCAGGACGTCCTGCAGGCGGCGCTCGCCGCCATCGCCGGCGAGCCGGTCACGGTGTTCGGCGCCGGGCGCACCGACCGCGGCGTGCATGCGCGCGGCCAGGTCGCGCACTTCGATACCAGCGCTGTGCGCCCCGATACGGCCTGGGTGCGCGGCGTAAACGCTTTCCTGCCCGAAGCGGTCGCCGTGCTCTGGGCGCGGCCGGTCGACGCTGAATTCCACGCACGCTTCAGCGCCGTGGCTCGCACCTACCGCTACCGGCTCGATAACCGTCCCGTGCGCCCGGCGCTCGCGGCGCGCCGTGCCGGCTGGTATCACGCCCCGCTCGACGTCGAGGCGATGCGCGCGGCGGCGCGTGCGCTCCTTGGCGAGCACGACTTTTCGGCCTTTCGCGCGGCAGAATGCGAGGCTGCGTCGCCGGTGCGCACGGTGCACTCGCTCGATATCAGCCGCGAGGGCGAGCGCATCGAGCTCGTGATCCGCGCGAACGCCTTTCTCCATCACATGGTGCGCAACATCGTGGGGAGCCTGGTCTATGTTGGCGCTGGCAAACAACCGCCAGGCTGGATCGCCGATGTGCTGGCAGCGCGCGACCGGTCCAAGGCGGCGCCCACCTTTGCGCCCGAGGGGCTGTACCTCGAGCGCGTCGAATACGATCCGAAGTGGGGACTGCCGCTTTGAGGACGCGCGTCAAGATCTGCGGCATCACGCGCACCCAGGATGCGCGCGCGGCGGCCGAGGCCGGTGCGGACGCCATCGGTCTTGTCTTTTACCCGCCCAGCCCGCGCTACCTGTCCGTCGAGCGCGCGGTCGAGATCCGCGACGCGCTGCCGCCGTTCCTGCAGACGGTGGCGCTCTTCGTCAACGCCGATGCCGCGCAAGTCGCGCAGGTCATCGGGCGCGTGCATCCGGGGATGCTGCAGTTCCACGGCGACGAGACGCCGGAGTTCTGCGCGCAGTTCGGCCTGCCTTTCGTCAAGGCTTGCCGGATTCGCGCAGGAGTCGATGCGTCTGCGTACCTGCAACCCTATTCGCGTGCCGCGGCATGGCTTCTCGACAGCTTCGTGCCCGAGTATGGCGGCGTCGGCGAAAGCTTCGACTGGTCTCTCGTCCCCCCCAGGCACGCAAGGCCGCTCATCCTTTCCGGCGGCCTCGACCGCGGCAATGTCGGCCGGGCGATCCGTGCCGTGCACCCGTGGGGTGTCGATGTGTCGAGCGGCGTCGAGTCGGCGAAAGGCATCAAGGACGCCGCTAAAATGGCCGCTTTCATCGCCGAGGTCCGTAATGCGGATGTATGACCTGCCCGACGAGCGCGGCCACTTCGGCCCCTACGGCGGCGTCTTCGTTGCCGAGACGCTCTCGCACGCGCTCGAGGAGCTCCTCGGCGCGTACGCCGCCGCGCGCAACGATCCGCAGTTCGAGGCCGAGTTCCGCTACGAGCTCAAGCACTACGTCGGCCGCCCGAGCCCGATCTACCACGCCAAGCGCCTTTCCGAGCTCTGCGGCGGCGCGCAGATCTACATCAAGCGCGAGGACCTGAACCACACCGGCGCGCACAAGATCAACAACACCATCGGCCAGGCGCTGCTTGCGCGCCGCATGAGGAAGCCCCGCGTCATCGCCGAGACCGGCGCCGGCATGCACGGCGTCGCGACCGCCACGGTGGCCGCGCGCTACGGCATGGAATGCGTGGTCTACATGGGCTCGGAGGACGTGAAGCGCCAGGCGCAGAACGTCTACCGCATGAAGCTGCTCGGCGCCTCTGTCGTGCCGGTAGAGTCGGGCTCGCGCACACTGAAGGACGCGCTCAACGAAGCGATGCGCGATTGGGTCACCAACGTCGAGCGCACCTTCTACATCATCGGCACGGTGGCCGGCCCGCATCCCTATCCGATGATGGTGCGCGACTTCCAGTCGGTGATCGGCGAAGAGTCCATCACCCAGATGCAGGAGATGGCCGGGCGCCAGCCCGACGCGCTGATCGCTTGCGTCGGCGGCGGCTCGAATGCGATGGGCATCTTCTACCCGTACCTGAAAACGACCACCCGGCTGATCGGCGTCGAGGCCGCGGGCGAGGGGCTCGCGAGCGGCAGGCACGCTGCTTCGCTTTGCGCCGGCAAGCCCGGCGTGCTGCATGGCAATCGCACGTACCTGCTGCAGGACGCCAATGGCCAGATCACCGAGACCCATTCGATTTCCGCGGGGCTCGACTATCCGGGCGTGGGCCCCGAGCACGCGTGGCTCAAGGACAACGGCCGCGCCGAGTACGTCGCGGTCACCGACGAGGACGCGCTGCGCGCGTTCCACGAGCTGTGCCGCCGCGAAGGCATCATCCCGGCGCTCGAGTCGGCACATGCGCTCGCGCACGCGATGAAGCTCGCGCCGGGGATGCCGAAGGAGGCGATCCTGCTCGTCAATCTCTCGGGACGCGGCGACAAGGACATGCATACCGTCGCCGAACGCACAGGCATCAAGTTTTGATGTCGCGCATCGCCGCGCGCTTCGAGGAACTGCGCCGCGCGCGGCGCAAGGCGCTGATTCCCTACATCACCGCCGGCGATCCGAGCCCGCGGATGACGGTGCCGCTGCTGCATGCGCTGGTCGAAGCGGGCGCCGACATCGTCGAGCTCGGGGTGCCGTTCTCCGATCCGATGGCCGATGGCCCGGTGATCCAGCGCTCCGGCGAGCGCGCGCTCAAGCACGGCGTCGCGCTCGGCGACGTGCTGGCGATGGTGAAGGACTTCCGCGCCAGGGACACAACGACGCCCATCGCGCTCATGGGGTACGCCAACCCCGTGGAGGCGATGGGCGTGGAGAACTTCATCGGTGCCGCCAAGATCGCCGGCGTGGACGGCGTGATCGTCGTCGACTACCCGCCCGAGGAGTGCGAGCAGTTCGCGGCGCTCGCCAAGAAGAACGACATCGACCCGATCTTCCTGCTCGCACCCACCTCGACCGACAAGCGCATTGACGATGTGGCGCGCTGTGGGAGCGGCTACCTCTACTACGTCTCGTTGCGCGGGGTCACCGGCGCCACGCATCTGGACTTCTCGGAACTAAGCAAGAGGATTCCGCAGATCCGCGCGGCGACCAAGCTGCCGATCGGCGTGGGCTTCGGCATCCGCGACGCCGAGTCGGCGCGCCGCGTGGCCGAGACCGCGGACGCGGTCGTGATCGGCAGCCGCCTGATCCAGGAGATCGAAGCTGCGCCCGCCGAGGCGCTCGCGCGGGTGAAGAGCTTTCTGCGGCCCATCCGGCAGGCGCTCGACGCCTCATTTTCCAAATGAGTTGGCTGCAAAAACTCCTGCCGCCGAAGATCCAGCGCACCGGCGCCCCGAGCCGCAAGAGCGTGCCCGAGGGCCTATGGACCAAGTGCGCGGCCTGCGACGCGGTGCTCTACAGCACCGACCTCGAGAAGAACCTGAACGTCTGCCCGAAGTGCGGGCACCACGAGCGGCTCGGCGCGCGGCCGCGCCTCGATGCGCTGCTCGATCCGGACGGGCGCTTCGAGATCGGCGCCGAGGTCCTGCCGCTCGATCCGCTCAAGTTCAAGGACTCGCGCCGCTACACCGAGCGCCTGGCCGAAGCGCAGGACCAGACCGCCGAGGGCGATGCGCTGGTGGTGATGCAGGGCTCGATCAAGGCGCTCGGCCTCGTCTGTGCCGCGTTCGAGTTCGAGTTCATGGGCGGGTCGATGGGCTCGGTGGTCGGCGAGCGCTTCGTGCGCGGCGTGCGCGTCGCCATCGAGCAGAAACTGCCCTTCGTCTGCGTCTGCGCCTCGGGCGGCGCGCGCATGCAGGAAGGCGCGCTCTCGCTCATGCAGATGGCGAAGACCACCGCCGCGCTCACGGACCTTGCCGAGCGCAGGCTGCCTTTCGTCACGCTGCTTACCGATCCGACGATGGGCGGCGTATCCGCGAGCTTCGCCATGATCGGCGACGTCGTCATCGCCGAGCCGCGCGCGCTCATCGGCTTTGCCGGCCCGCGCGTGATCGAGCAGACCGTGCGCCAGAAGCTGCCGGAAGGCTTCCAGCGCGCGGAGCTGCTGCTCGAGAAAGGCGCGATCGACATGATCGTCGACCGGCGCCAGCTGCGCGAGAAGCTGCATCTCCTGCTCTCCCTCATGCTGCGGGTGCCGGCCGAAGTCACGGCGTGACATTGCTCGCCGAGCTGGTCCGCGTCTCGGACCAGGTCGCCGCCACCCCGAGCCGCCTCGCCAAGATCCGCGCGCTCGCCGATTTCCTGCGGCCGCTCGCGCGCGAAGAGATCGAAATCGCGCTGCCTTACCTGAGCGGCGATATCCGCCAGGGGCGGCTCGCGGTCGGCTACGGCGCGTTGCAAGCCGCGCGCGCCAGCACTGCGGGTGGGCCACCGCTCGCATTGCGCGATGTGGATGCCGCCTTCGCGGCGCTGAAGCAGACCAAGGGCAAAGGCGCCGCCGAGCGCCGCAGCGCGCTGCTGCGCGAGCTCTTTGCGCGCGCCACGCCGCAGGAGCAGGATTTCCTCATGCGGCTCATCGTCGGCGAGCTGCGCCAGGGCGCGCTCGAGGGAATCATGATCGAGGCGGTCGCCGCCGCCGCGGGGCTGCCGTCCGCAGACGTGCGCCGCGCGGTCGCCTTCGCCGGCGTCATCGCACCGGTGGCGGCCGCTGCGCTCAGCGACGGCGCTGCTGCGCTCGCGCAGTTTTCCGTGCAGCTCATGCAGCCGGTGCTGCCGATGCTCGCGCAGCCGGCCGAGGACATGCGCGCCGCCCTTGCCGCGCTCGGCGCGGCGCTCCTCGACTGGAAGCTCGATGGCGCGCGCGTGCAGGTGCATAAGCGCGGCGACGAGGTGCGCATCTACACGCGCAACCTGAACGACGTCACCTCGCGCGTACCCGAGATCGTCTCCGCGGTCCGTGGCGCCGCCGCGCGCGAGCTGATCCTCGACGGCGAAGCGATCGCGCTGCGCGCCGACGGCCGGCCGCATCCGTTCCAGGTGACGATGAGCCGCTTCGGCAGCCAGCAGGACCCGCGGGCCGCCGAGCGCCCGTTGTCGGTGTTCTTCTTCGACTGCCTGCTGCGCGACGGCAGCGTGCTCTTCGATCACGCGACGCGCGAGCGTCGCGCGGCGTTGACCGCAGCGCTACCGAATCACGTGATAACGCCCGCGATCGTCACCGCCGACGCCGATGAAGCGCAGCGCTTCTATGAGCAGGCGCTTGCCGCCGGGCACGAGGGCGTGATGGCGAAGGCGCTGCAGGCGCCTTACGAAGCAGGCCGGCGCGGCGCCGCCTGGCTCAAGGTGAAGCGCGCGCGGACACTCGACCTCGTGGTGCTCGCCGCCGAATGGGGACACGGCCGCCGGCGCGGCTGGCTCTCCAACCTGCACCTGGGCGCGCGCGATCCGCGCAGCGGTAACTTCGTCATGCTCGGCAAGACGTTCAAGGGTCTGACCGACGCGACGCTCGAGTGGCAGACGCAGGAATTCCTGAAGCGCGAGACCCGCCGCGACGAGTGGACCGTGCACCTGCGCCCCGAGCTGGTCGTGGAAATCGCCTTCAACGACTTGCAGGAGAGCTCGCAATACCCGGGCGGGCTCGCGCTGCGCTTCGCGCGCGTGAAAGGCTACCGCCCCGACAAGGGCCCGGAGGACGCCGATACCATCGACACCGTGCGGCGCATCTACCAGGAGAGCCTCGCGTGAGGACGCTTGCCGAGTGGCTCGCCTTCATCGAGCGCCAGCATCCCAGGAGCATTGCCCTCGGCCTCGAGCGCGTCGCCGCCGTCTGGCGCCGGATGCGCGTCGAGCTCGCCTCTCCCGTCATCACCGTGGGCGGCACGAACGGCAAGGGCTCGTGCTGCGCGTTGCTCGAGGCGATGCTGCGCGCCGGCGGCTACAAGACCGGCCTCTACACCTCGCCACATCTCGAGCGCTACAACGAGCGCGTGCGGATCGCCGGCGTCGAGGCGAGCGACGATGCGCTGTGCGCGTCCTTCGACGTCGTGGAAGCCGCGCGCGCCGATATGCCGTTGACTTACTTCGAGTACGGCACGCTCGCCGCGCTCTGGCTGTTCGCGCGCGAAGGCATCGAGGCGGCAGTGCTCGAGGTCGGCCTTGGCGGACGCCTGGACGCGGTGAACATCGTCGATGCGGACTGCGCGGTGCTGACGAGCGTGGCCATCGATCACGTCGACTATCTCGGGCCGGATCGCGAATCGATCGGGCGCGAGAAAGCGGGCATCTTCCGCGCCGGGCGGCCGGTGGTCATCGGCGAGCCTCATCCTCCAGCGAGCGTCGTTGCAGCGCCGGGCGTGCACCATATGCTCGGGCGCGACTTCGGCTACACCGATGAGACGTCGCAATGGACGTATTGGGGACCGGCGGGCAAGCGCGCGGGGCTCGCGCATCCGGCGCTGCGCGGCGCGATGCAGCTGCGCAACGCCGCGGCCGCAATGTGCGCGCTCGATTGCCTGCGCGAGAAGCTCCCGCTCGAGATGCAGGCGGTGCGACGCGGGCTCGCGGAGGTCACGCTGCCGGCGCGCTTCCAGGTGCTGCCCGGGCGGCCGCAGGTCATACTCGACGTCGCGCACAATCCCGAGGCGGCGAAGGTGCTCGCGGACAATCTGCTCGCGTCGGGCTATGCGCCGGAAACGATCGCCGTGTGCGGCATGCTGCGCGACAAGGACATTGCCGGCGTGCTCGCCGCTTTTCAAGGTAAACATCGGCCGCTAATCACGCGCTGGCATCTCGCGACGCTCAGCGGCCCGCGCGGCGCAGCCGCCGATCAGCTCGCGCGCCATGTGCAGGGCGAAGTCGAGCGCTACGCCACGCCCGCGCAGGCGTTCGCCGCGGCGCTGAAGCGCGCGCACGAGAATGATAAGATCGTCGTGTTCGGGTCGTTTCTGACCGTCGGCGAAGTGCTGGGATGGCTGAAGAACAACAAGACGTCGAAACGCTGAAGAAGCGAGGACGCCGCAGGCTGGTGGGAGCGGTGGCACTCGTGCTCCTCGCCGTAGTGGTCCTGCCGATGGTGTTCGACCCGGAGCCCAAGAGCACGCTGCCGCCGGTGAGCGTGCGCATCCCGGGCGAGAACGAGACCCCGTTCGCGCCCAAGCTTCCCGCCAAGCCCGCGGCGAAAGACGAATACGTGATCCAGGTTGGCGCCTTCACGCGCCCGGACCCGGTGCTCGTCAAGCTCGCCGGCGCCAAGCTTCCCTATTACACCGAGCCCGCAGGCAATCTCGTGCGCGTGCGCGCCGGTCCCTTCGCGAGCCGCGAGGCGGCCGAGCAGGCGCTCGCCAAGCTGAAGGAGCTGGGCTTGAAGCCCGGCGCGATAAGCGCCAAATGAGCCCCAAGTCCGGATGACTTGGCTCGATTACGTCGTCATCGCGGTGCTGGTCATCTCGGTCGCCTGGGGCGTGTGGCGCGGCCTGGTGCACGAAGTGCTCTCGCTCGTGGGCTGGATCCTCGCTTTCGTCGCGGGCAACCTCTTCGCGATGCCGCTGGCGGAGATGTTTCCGGCAGCGATGCGGCCCGAGCTGCGCGTGGTGGTGGCGTTCGTGCTGATCTTCGTCGCCACGCTCGTGATCGCGGCGCTGCTCGGCGCGCTGTTCACCAAGTTCATCAAGGTCTCGGTGCTGCACAGCCTGAATCGCTGGCTGGGCGCGCTCTTCGGGCTGTTGCGCGGCCTCCTGATCGTCGTCGTGCTCGCCATGGTGGCGGGGCTCACCTCGCTGCCGCGCAAGCCCGACTGGACCAACTCCGCCACCGGGTATTCGCTGGCGCAGACCGTGATCCAGCTGAAGCCGTGGCTGCCGGCGGCGTTCGCGCAGCGCTTGCGATATCATTGACCGTTAACCACACCGGGGAATAGCCTCATCCCATGTGCGGGATTCTCGGCATCGTCGCGCACTCCCCCGTCAACCAGCTGCTCTACGACGGGTTGCTATTGCTGCAGCATCGCGGGCAGGACGCCGCGGGCATCGTTACGGCCGAGCACAACACGTTCCACATGCACAAGGCGCCGGGTATGGTGCGCGACGTGTTCCGCACCCGCAACATGCGCGACCTCGCCGGCAACATCGGCATCGCGCATTGCCGCTACCCGACCGCGGGCTCCGCCTTCAAGGCTTCCGAGGCGCAGCCCTTCTACGTCAATTCGCCCTTCGGCATCGTCCTCGGCCACAACGGCAACCTGACGAACACCGCGCAGCTCAAGGACGAGATGTTCCGCACCGACCTGCGGCACATCAACACCGGCTCCGATTCCGAGGTGCTGGTAAACGTGCTCGCGCACGAGCTGGAACAGGCGTCGGTGAAGCTGCGGCTCGAGCCGCAGACCATCTTCACCGCCGTTGCCAATGTGCATCGGCGCGTGCGCGGCGCCTATGCAGTCGTGGCGATGATCGCGGGCTACGGCGTTCTCGCGTTCCGCGATCCGTACGGCATCCGGCCGGCGGTGATCGGCTACAACGAGACGCCCGCTGGCACCGAGTACATGGTGGCGTCCGAATCGGTAGCGGTGGACGCGCTCGGCTTTCGCGTGCTGCGCGACATCGGCCCGGGCGAAGCGATCTTCGTCGACGAGGATGGGCGCCTGCACAACCAGCAGTGCGCGCCGCACGCGAGCCTCAATCCGTGCATCTTCGAATACGTCTATCTCGCGCGGCCCGACTCGCTGATCGATGGCGCCTCGGTGTACGAGGCGCGGCTCAACATGGGCGAGAAGCTGGCCGAGAAGATCCGCCGCCAGTACCGGCACCTCGATGTCGACGTCGTGATTCCGATCCCGGATTCGAGCCGCCCATCCGGGCTCCAGCTCGCCACCGCCTTGGGGGTCCCGTATCGCGAAGGGTTCGTCAAGAACCGCTACATCGGCCGCACCTTCATCATGCCGGGCCAGGCGGTGCGCAAGCGCTCCGTGCGCCAGAAGCTGAACCCGATGGCGATGGAGTTCTCCGGCAAGAACGTGCTCTTGGTGGACGACTCGATCGTGCGCGGCACCACCAGCCGCGAGATCGTGCAGATGGCGCGCGAATCCGGCGCCCGCAAGGTCTTCTTCGCTTCCGCCGCGCCGCCGGTGCGCTTTCCCAACGTCTACGGCATCGACATGCCCACGCGGGCGGAGCTGATCGCCGCGCATCGCAGCGAGGAAGAGGTATGCCGCGAGATCGAGGCGGATGCCCTGATCTACCAGGACCTCGACGAGCTGAAGGACGCGGTGCGGCGC
>DASSLQ010000050.1:0-15946 GCA_035689325.1 Burkholderiales bacterium
GCCGCCTGCAGCGCGATGTCGCGGTCGCGTGCGTTGCCCGCCATGCGCTCTTCGAGCGTGGTGTTGGTCATGGCGGTCGCGCCGAGGATGCCGAGGATCGCGAGGAACAGCATCGCGACCACGAGGGCCGTGCCCTTCTGCCTGGACGTTTGAGTAGCGCGCTTCATGGCGTGCGGTTCCGCAATGCGATCGTGGCGGTATACAGGCGGCGGGTTCGCTGGTCGTTCATCGGCCCGACGTTGGTACCGAGAAGGTTGTACACGCGGGTATCGAGGCCACTCGCCACCGGGTTGCGTGTGCGAAGGAGCAGCGCGATTCGCACGCTGACGACGTTATCCATGCTCGCCACGGTGGCCTGGTCGAGATAGCGGTTTGCCGTGCCGTCGCCGTCGGTGTCTTCGCCGTACAGGATCTGCATGTTCTCGACGCCGGTGACGAGCTCGATGTCCGCGTTTGCCGCGCCGACCGTGCCGGTGTTGTCGCAAAAAAGCGCTGTCTCGCCGCTGCCGTCGGTCGATGGTGCAATATGAAAGCGCGCGACCGCCAGGTCGATACCCTGGATAGGATTGCCTTGGCAGTCGAACACCGTCCCATCAGCGGGCGCACCGCTTCCCTGATAGCGCACCGTGATGTCGTCGCTTACCGTACCGCCGCCCTCGGTACCCGTGATGGCCGGAGCGAGTACCGGGAAGATCGCGGCGCGAGTTGCCGCGATGTTGACCGGATTGCTGACATACGAAGCCATTCGAATGATGCGTCCCAGGTGCGTAACGGCGAAACGGGCGTTCTCCTGCAGCCGCGACAAGTCCTCGGTGGTGCGGTAGGACTCCTTCGCGCCGACGAACACGTTGCCGATGATCACGGTGAGCACGAGCCCGAGCGTCATCGCCACCATCAACTCGATCAGCGAGAAGCCCGATTGCTGGCGGACTAAGGTGCTCATGGCTGTATCGCGGTGACGAACCGCTTCAATGTCCCGGTGGGGTTCGAGCTCGAACGATCCTCGTACCACCAGATCTTGACCACGTATTGATTGCCCAGGCCGTCGCATGCGGCCGACGTAAGCGACGCATTGCTGGTGCCATCGTCCGCGCTCGAGTCGCGGCACACGATGCCCTGCCCGGAAGGAAGCGCGAGGCCGACCGCGTTGTTCCACTCCCACATGTCGTGCTGGGCAAGCTGCTGCGGCGTGCATCCGGCAACGGCGAGGCAGCTGGTGTTCTGGGCAGCGGTGTAGTTGTGGTACGCCCCGAGGGCGACGCCCGCCATGTTGGCGCGCATGCGGTCCGCCGCGTCGTAGGCGAGAAGCGTGGCGGCGGTGCGCTCGTTCGCGGCGACGCTGGCGCGCAGGCCGACTGCCTGCAGCCCGGCGGTGCCGAGCAGGCCGACCGAGATGATCAAGATCGCGATCAGGACCTCGAGCATCGTGACGCCACGCTGGTGGAATGCAGGCGTGCGGTTCATGGGCAGCTCGTGCTTGCCGAGGTGGCGCGGCCGGTGGCCGCTACCGTGATCAGCCGCCCGAAGTTGCCGGTGCGGCTGTCGCAGAGCTTGAAAGTGCCCTGCGGCGTGACCAGTCCGATGGGCGTGGCGGTCAGCGTGTTGGTGATTCCGCCAGCGGGCGTGACCGTGATGCCCGTGGGCAAAGGCTGCCTGACCCGGAACATGATATCGGTGCCGGAGTCGAGGGCGCCGTTGCTGTTGACATCGATGAACGCAAGCCAGCCGTTTTCCCACGGCGACGCGGTGTTGCAGGTGGCGTTATCGCCCGAGTTCTTGCAGAACACGATGCGCTGCCCACGCCTTGCCGATTCGCTGCGCGCTGCCGCGAGATCGGACATCAGATCGTTGGCCGCGGAGCTCATGCGGTTGTTCTGCATCATGGTGATCATCGACGGCGCTGCCAGCCCAAGCAGTACGGCCAGCACCGCCAGGCCGACAAGCAGCTCGATGAGCGTGAAGCCGCGCGACGATCGCACTTAGCCTCCCTTGTTCTTGTGGAGCATGCTAAGGACCGGCCTAGGGCGCCGCAAAAGAGAACGACTAGCGGTGTAAAACCTGCCCCGAGCGGCTACGGTGCCCCTTGGCCGTGACGAATGTCATGGCGCGTATAATCGCCGGTTCACGCTGGTGTAGCTCAGTTGGTAGAGCAACTGATTCGTAATCAGTAGGTCGCCCGTTCGAGTCGGGCCACCAGCACCAAGTCGGAATCGAAGTGCCGCGAGCACCATGGCAGCCAGGATCCTGATCATTGACGACGACGAAAGCATGCGCGAGCTGCTGCGGCTGCACCTCAGCTCCGCGGGCTACGACGTGCAAGCGGCCGAGGACGCCATCGCCGCCGGCTACATGGTGCTGAAGAAGGCCCCCGATCTGATCATTTCGGATGTCGACATGCCGCACCTCGACGGCTTCGAGTTCATCGAGGCGCTGCGGGCCGACAAGACGCTGCCCGAGATTCCGGTGATCTTCCTGACATCGATGGAGGAAGGCGACCAGCGCGGCAAGTCGCTCGGCGTGGTCGGCTATATCACCAAGCCCGTGCGGGCGGACCGCCTGCTCGCGCTGGTCGCACAGCACGTGCGCGGCGGGCGCACGCCGATCGCCTAGCGCGGCGGCACAGCGCCGGCCTTCGGATAGCCGGCGAGGTCGAGCGCCTGGTCGTACGCCGCAGCGCTGATCGTCGTCTCGACCCGGCTGCCGACCACGAGAACCGGCACTCTCACGGTGCCGCTCAAGCGCCGCAGCTCTTCGATCTTCGCCTCGTCGGTGGTGCTGACTTCGGTGAAGGGGACGCCGCGCTTGTTGAGCACATCGCGCGCCATCTGGCAGATGTCCTTGCAGTCCGGATGGCTGTAGAGCGTGACCGGGGAATTCCTGATCGCCACGGCGAGGTCGTAGCTTCCCTGTGCGCCCACCGCATTGCCGGTCATTCTTTTCCTCTGCACGTCCTTCGCGGTCGCGGGCGGCGGCGTGTCGCTGTAGTGCACGCGTCCGTTCTCGTCGGTCCAGCGATATTGCTGTGCCACCGCGAGATGGGCGGCGAGCAAGGCCGTGACGGCGAGGAGCGCGCGCATCCTCATTGCGTGCACTCCCGTAGCTCGCTGCCCTCGACGCCACGCGCCACCTCCTTCAGACGGGCATACAGACCGGCGTCGACCGCTTTCACCTGCAGCCACACTTTAGATATCGTGGTTTCGCGCGAGCCGACCTGAGCGCTGCGCACGCCCTGCGCGCGCAACGCCGTGAGGCGCGCCTGCGCCGCTTCCTCGGAACGGAACACTCCGAGCGACAGCGCCCAGCGGTAGGGGCCCTCGTCCTGCACGACGAAATAGTCGTCGACTGCGAGCGCCTTGAGCTCCGCCGCCTTCTTCTGCGCTGCCGGGCGGCTGCCTTGCGGCGGAATGAACACCCACCAGCCGGCGCTTTCTTCCGTGCGACGCTGCGCCAGGCGCTCACCAAGTTGCAGCGGCTCGAGCGCTGCCTGCGCCTGCGAGGCGTCGGCGAGCGTGAAGCTGCCCCACTCGATGCACTTCAGCACTACCGGCGCAGGCGCGGGCCGCGCCGCGACCGGCGGCGGCAGGTCGGCGGGCGCGATAACCTTCAGCTTCTGCGGCTCGATCTGGCGGCCGAGCGGCACCGGGTCGGCAGCGGCCTCGGGCGGCGCGACGTACCGCGCCCAGGCGAAGAACGCCGCGTTCGCGAGCACGAGCAGCAGGACCAGCGTTCTCACGGCGCCTTTTTCGCGGCGAGCTTGAGCACGGTCGCGGCGCGCTCGGCCTGGGCGATCTGCGCGAGGCCGTCCAGCACCAGGTTCTCGACGTAGCGGCGCGGCATCGTCAGTTGATCGACGAGCGTGCGCCCGGCGCCGCCCGCCACGATGCAGAGCGGCGCCGGCGCGATTTCGCGGAACACGCGATACATGCGCTCCACCGCGCCGGCCTGGGCGTGCCGGCAGCCGGTCTCGATGGCGTCGATCGTATTGCGCGGCACGTCGGTGTACTTGCCTTGCTGGATCGGCAAACGCCCGGTGTGCTCGTGCAGCACGAAGCGCATCAGCTCCACGCCCGGCAGGATCGCGCCGCCGACGAAAGTGCCGTCCGCCGTCAGCATGTCCACGGTGGTCGCCGTGCCGGCGTTCACCACGAGGGAAGCACCGTTATGCAGCGCGCGCGCCGCGATCAGCGCCGCCCAGCGGTCGGGACCGAGCATTTCCGGCCGCTCGTAGCGGTTCTTGACGCCGCAACGCTCGGTGTCCGCGCGCAGCCAGATCGGCTCGGCGTCGAAGATGCTCGTCCAGTTCACCAGCAGCTGGTGCGCGCCTTCGCCGGCGACGTTGGCGATGATGATGCGCTCGGGCGCCTCGTCCGTCACGGAGAACGGATTGATATGGTCGCTCGAGGCGGCAAACTCGATCAGCGACACGGTGGCGATGCTCGCCCAGCGGTGGCCGCCGTCCTTGTCGGCTTCCGCCCATCCCCACTTGACGCGCGAGTTGCCGGCGTCGATGCACAGGATCATGCGGGCCTCGCCCTGAGCACGGTGGCGCTGCGCACCGCGCGCAGGCCCCTTGCCGTCTGCAGGCGCAGCGCGCCGTCGTCATCGAGCCCGCGTGCAACGCCCGTCACCACGCGCCCGTCCGCGAGGCGCAGTCGCAGGCGCTCGCCGGCGTGCGCGTCCATGCTCTCCCAGGCCGCGCGCAGCGCTTGCAGGCCGCGCGCCTCGAACTCGGCCAGCGCTTCGATCACGCTCGCCGCGACGCAGGCGATGATGCGGTTGCGATCGACCTTCATATATTGCTCGAGCCAGGCAACCGGCCGCCGCAACCGCCGCTCCAGAGCCGCGTCGCGCCGGCAATTGATGCCGACGCCGATCACCGCCAGCGTGGCGTCGCCCCGGCTGCGCGTTTCGACAAGGATGCCGCCGAGCTTCGCGCCGTCGAGCACAAGATCATTCGGCCATTTGAGCGCCGTGCGCTCGGCGCCAAGCGCGCGCAGCGCACGCGCCGCGCCGACACCGGCGACGAGCGCAAGGCCGGGCAGCTCGCGCAGCGGACGCCGGACCCGCTTCGCCAGCGAAAACATCGCCGCAGCGCCGGGCGCAGCATGCCAGCGGCGCCCGCGGCGGCCGCGGCCCGCGCTCTGTTCCTCGGCCGCGAGCAGCACGTCCGCCTGTCCTGCGGCGAGCAGCAGGTCGTTGGTCGAGGTGCAGCGCTCCTGCACGCGCACCTCGATGCCGGCGAGCGCGATGGCGCCCGCCTCCAGTCGGTCCATAACCGTTAGTCTACGCGGTGGCGAAAGCGTAGTTGCGGCCGGGCGCCGCGGCGAGCAGTGCCTGCGTGTAGGGATGTCGCGGCTGCGCGAAAACCTGAGCCGTCGGCCCGTGCTCGACGACGCGGCCGTTCTGCATCACGGCGATCTGGTCGCAGATCTGAGCGGCGACGCGCAGGTCGTGCGTGATGAAGAGCATCGCGAGCTCCAGCCGCGTGCGGATGTCTTCCAGCAACGCGAGCACCTGCGCCTGCACCGAGACATCGAGCGCCGACACCGGCTCGTCCGCCACCAGCAGCTCGGGCTCGAGCGCGAGCGCGCGCGCGATGCAGATGCGCTGCCGCTGTCCACCGGAGAACTGATGCGGATAGCGGCCGAGCGCCGCCGGATCCAGGCCCACCAGCTCCATCAGGCGCCGCGCCCGCTTCAACGCCTCCGTGCGCGGCACGCCGTAATTCAGCGGCCCCTCGATGATGGCTTGGCCCACGCTGCGCCGCGGGTTGAGCGAGCGATAGGGATCCTGGAACACGACCTGTACGCGGCGGCGGAGCGAGCGCAGCTCGCGGCGCTTCATGCGCGCGAGATCGACGCCGCCCAGGCGCACTTCGCCGCCCGTCGGCTCGATGAGGCGCGCGATGCAGCGCGCGAGCGTTGTCTTGCCGGAGCCGGATTCGCCGACGATGCCGAGCGTCTGGCCTTTGCGCACCTCCAGCGTCACGTCGCTAGCCGCCTGCACTTCGCGCCGTACGCGCAGCCAGCCGCGCTCGACGTACGTCTTGGAGAGCCCGCGCGTCGCGAGCACGACGGGTGCCCGCGCATCCACCGGGCGGGCCCGCGGCAC
This sequence comes from Burkholderiales bacterium, assembly GCA_035689325.1. Taxonomy (GTDB): domain Bacteria; phylum Pseudomonadota; class Gammaproteobacteria; order Burkholderiales; family SG8-39; genus SCGC-AG-212-J23. The sequence continues at coordinate 6,112 of DASSLQ010000050.1, forward strand.
CAATGTCGGCACCGAGCGGATAAGCATGCGCGTGTACTCGTGCTGGGGCCGCGTCAGCACCTCGTGCTTGGCGCCGACCTCCACGAGCCGTCCTTCGCGCAGCACGGCGATGCGGTGCGCGATCTCGGCTACGACCCCGAAGTCGTGCGTTACGAAGAGCACCGCCATGCCGTGGCGCCGCTGCAGCTCGACGATGAGCCGCAGGATCTGCGCCTGCGTGGTGGCGTCGAGCGCCGTAGTCGGCTCGTCGGCGATGAGCAGCGCGGGCTCGAGCGCGAGCGCGATCGCGATGCCCACGCGCTGGCGCTGGCCGCCGGAGAGCTGATGCGGATACGCCTCGGCGAGCTCCGTCGCCAGCGCCACTTCGCCGAGCAGCGCGCCGACCCGCGCGCGCCGCTCGCCTTGCGCCATGCGCGTGTGGTAGCGCAGCACCTCGTCGATCTGCGCGCCGCAGGTCATCACCGGATTCAACGCCGTCATCGGCTCCTGGAAAATCATTGCCATGCGCGAGCCGCGCAGCCGTCGACGGCGCGCGGCGCCGATCTGCGTGAGCTCCTCGCCTTCCAGGCGCATGGATCCCGCGGTGAGCGCGAGCGCCTTCGGCAGCAGGCCCATGACGGCGTGCGCGATCACCGTCTTCCCCGAGCCCGATTCACCGACCAGGCACAGGAGTTCGCCGCGCTCGACGCCGAACGACACGCCGCTCACCGCTTCGGCGCGATCAGCGCCGGGCGGCAGCCGCACGGTGAGCCCGCTTACCTCAAGCGTGCTCATCGACCGCGAGCTTCGGATCAAGCGTGTCGCGCAGCCCGTCGCCGAGCATGTTTACCGCGAGCACCGTCACGGCGAGGAACACGCCCGGGAAGAAAACATTGTGCGGATAGGCCACGAACTGCACGCGACCCTCGGCCATGATGTTGCCCCACGTGGGGATGTCGGGCGGCAGGCCGACGCCGAGGAATGAGAGGATCGCTTCCAGCAGGATGGCAAAGGCGCAGATGTACGTCCCCTGCACAAGGAGCGGCGCAATGGTGTTCGGCAGGATGTGACCGAACATGATGTTCGGCGCGCTGGTGCCCAGCGCGACGGCCGCCTCGACGTAAGGCTCCTCGCGGATCGTCAGCACCAGCGAGCGCACCAGCCGCGTGACGCGCGGTATCTCCGGGATCGCGATGGCCATGATGACTGTCGCGAGGCTCGCGCGCCACAGCGCCACCACCGCAATCGCGATCAGGATCGCCGGGATCGCCATGACACCGTCCATGACTCGCATCACAAGGCCATCGGCCGCGCGCACATAGCCGGCGATGAGGCCGAGGAGCACGCCGCAGAAAAGCGCAACCACCGCACAGGCCAGCCCGACGATGAGCGAGACACGCGTGCCGTAGAGCACGCGGCTGTAGATGTCACGTCCGTAGGAATCCGAGCCCATCAGGAAGCGGTGCGGCAGGGTCTCGCCCTCGAGCGTCGTGATGCTGCCGACTTCGCCCGGCCGCAGGTCGCGGCTCGCCGCGTCGAACAGCGTCGGATCCACCGTGCCGAGCCATGGCGCGGCGATCGCCACCAGTATGAGAGCAAGCAGCGCGGCGCCGCCGATTCGCACCGACCAGTTGCGCGGCAGCATCAGTATCGGATGCGCGGGTCGAGGAACACGTACGAAAGATCGATCAGCAGGTTCACCAGCACGTACACCAGCGAGAAGAAGAGGATCACGCCCTGGATGGTCGGGAAATCCCGCGCCAGCACGGCGTCGACGGTCAAGCGCCCCAGGCCCGGGATCGCGTACACCGACTCCGTCACCACCACGCCGCCGATCAGGATGGCGATGCCGATGCCGATCACGGTGGCGATCGGCACGGCGGCATTCGCGAGCGCATGGCGCACCAGCACGCGCAGCTCGGGCAGGCCTTTGGCGCGCGCGGTCCGGATGTAGTCCTCGCCGAGCGCTTCCAGCACCGCCGCTCGCGTGACGCGCGCGATCAGCGCGATGTAGATGACCGAAAGCGTGCTCGCCGGCAGGATGAGATGGCGCAGGAAGGCGCCCAAACCGTCCGCGATGCGCGCGTAGCCCTGCACCGGCAGCCAGCCGAGCTCGAGCGAGAAGAGCCAGATGAGCAGATACGCCAGCACGAACACCGGCACCGAGAAGCCGAGCACCGAGAAGCCCATCAGCGCGCGGTCGAGCCAGCCGCCCTGGCGCCAGGCGGCGAGCGCTCCCAGCGGCACGGAGACGAGCACCGCGAGCAGGATGGTGAGCGTGGCGAGGGCGAAGGTGGGCTCGAGGCGCTGGCCGATGAGGGTCGCCACCTTGATGCGGAAGTAGAACGACTCGCCGAGCTCGCCCGAGAGCACTTTGCCGAGCCAGATGCCGAACTGCACCACGAGCGGCCGGTCGAGGCCGAGGCCGGCGCGGATCTGCGCGATCTGCTCGGCGGTGGCGGCGTCGCCCGCCATGATCGCCGCCGGATCGCCCGGCGCGAGGCGCAGCAGCGCGAACACCAGCACGGCGACGACCGCGAGCACCGGGATCGTCGCCGCCAGGCGCCGGGCGATGAAGGCGATCAGTTCTTCTTAATGTTCCAGTAGAGGTTGCCCGGGCCGGTGACGAAGCCCGAGATGTTCTTGCGCGCGGCGAGCGGGTTAACGTATTCGCCGAGCGGCACATGCGTACCGATCTCGAACGCGCGCGCCTGGATCGCCTCCGCGAGCGCCTTCTTCTTCGCCTCGTTCGTCTCGCGCGCGAACTGGTCGCGCAGCTTCTCGAGCTCTGCGTCGCTGGGCCAGCCGAACCACGATTTTTCTCCGAGAGCGCTGACGGCCGGATTGGCGAGCGGGTTCCAGATGTCGGGCGCGACCCACGCGGTGCAGAACATGTTCCAGCCGCCTTGCGCTGGCGGATCCCTCTTCGCGCGGCGCGTCACGACCGTGTTCCAGTCCATCGCCTGCAGGTCGACCTTGAAGCCCGCCTGGCGCAGCAACTGCGCCGCGACGTCGGGCAGCTTCTGGATCGCGGCGAGATCGGTAGGCTTCATCAGCACGACCGGCGTGCCGTCATAGCCGGAGCTCTTCACCAGCTCCTGCGCCTTGCGCATGTTGGACTTCGACTGGATGTCGCTGCCCTTCGGGCTGCCGTACGGCGTGCCGCAGGTGAACATAGACGGGCAGGTGCGATAGAACTGCTTGATGCCTACCTGGGCGCGCAGGAACGGCTCCTCGGCCATCGCCGCGAGCGCCGCCTGCCGCACCTTCTGATTGTTGAACGGCGGATACAGGTGGTTGAAGCGGCACATGTATTGGAAGCCGAGCGGGTTGGAGTTCACCACCTGGATGTTCTTGTCGGCCTGCAGCGGCGGATAGCTTTCGAAGGCCGGCTGCTCGAGGATGTCGACTTCGCCGCGCTGCAGCGCGTTGACCTGCGCCTGCGCATCGCGCAGCGCGAGATTCCACTCGACGCGGTCCACATATACATGTTTGCCGCCGGCGGTGCCGGAGGGCGGTTCTTTTCTCGGCACATAGCGCGTGTTCTTGACATACACGGCACGATCGCCGGGCTTGAATTCCTCCTTCACGAAGATGTAAGGCCCGCTGCCGGTCGCGTCGTCGATCTGCTTGTCGGCGGGCGTCTCGGCGACGCGCTTGGGCATGACGAAGGGCACGTTGGAGGAGGGCTTGCCGAGCGCCTCCAGCACGAAGCCGCACGCCTCGCGCAGAAAAATGCGGAAGGTGTTGGCGCCCGGCGCGTCCATGCGCTCGACGAACGTCATCAGCTTCTGGCCCATGGCGTCGCGCTTGCCCCAGCGCTCGAGCGACGCGACGACATCCTCGCCGGTGACCGGTTTGCCGTCGTGAAACGCAAGCCCCGGACGCAGTGTGAAGGTCCACAGGCGGTGGTCGGGGCTCTCGCTCCATTTCTCCACCATCTGCGGCTGGATGCGGTTCTTCTCGTCCGTGCCGAAGAGCGTGTCGTAGACCATGTAGCCGTGGTTGCGCGCCATGTACTGCGTGGTCCAGATCGGGTCGAGGATGTTCAGGTTGGAGTGCGGCACGACGCGCAGCACGCTCTCCTGCGCGGCGGCCGTGCAGACGGCGGCGAGCGCTGCAGCGGCGAAAATCAGGCGACGCATGCGAAAATCTCCCCGGTCACAACGTCGCGTCGCAGGTTAGCAGGGCATGGCAGGCATCGCAATCGGCGCGCTCGCGCGTCCCAAGGCGCTCGCGCTGATCGCGCTGGCGGCGATCTCGTTCGTTGCGCCGCTCGCCGAGCGCTGGGCGACGGGCCGCGTGGAGCCGTTCAGCACCTACGGCCTGGTGGAGATGGCGGTCTCGCTCGTCGTCCTTTTCTGGTGGTACCACGTCGACAAGGCGGAGCATGCGTACCGGGCGGGCAAGCTCATGAATTCCGGCGTCCTGCTGCTCGCGGTGATCGCGCTTCCCGTGTACTTCATCCGCTCGCGCGGCTGGCAGCGCGGCATGCGCACCACGGCGCTCGCGCTTTTGTTTCTCGGCGTCACCCTGGCGCTCGGCGAAGCCGGCGAATGGCTGGGCGCGGCGCTCACATCCTGATACACGGGCTTACAGCCGCCCTGCCCGCCTAGCTCTACGCTGGCGGCATGGTGCGTGCTTTGGCTCTCGTGGGCTGGCTTGTCACGGCATGCGCGCGGCAGAACCTGCGATCGATATGCCCGGCTATCTGCGCGTCGCGAACGAAGGACGGTCGTGCGGGATGCGCGCAGCCGCGAGAAATACCACGAGCTGCACGTGAAGGGCGCCGTCAACCTCAGCTTTCCGGACATCGCCATCGGGACGCTGCGCTCGACGATCCCCGACACGGCGACGCGCATCCTGATCTACTGCAACAACAACTTCGCCAACGCCGAGGGGCCTTTCCCGGCGAAGCTCGCGAGCGCCTCGCTCAACCTCTCCACCTACATCGCCCTCTACAACTACGGCTACCGCAACGTCTACGAGCTCGGTCCGCTGATCGACATCGGCAGCTCGCAGCTCGAGTTCGAACGGCGCTGAGCGCGGGCATCACTGCGGCCAGGGACGCTGCACGGGACGCAGCTTCTCGATGAGCCGCGCAACGCGCAGCACGCCCGCGTCGTCGAAGCGCTTGCCGATGATTTGCACGCCGATCGGCAGGCCGCCGGCGCTGTAGCTCCAGTTGACCGACGCGGCCGGCTGCTCGGACATGTTGTAAGGCACGGTGAAGGCAATATGCGGGAGCGCGTCGTGCGGATTGTTCCCCGGCGCCGCGAGCTCCGCTTCAAAGGGCAGGATCGGCGAGACCGGCGAGAGCAGGAAATCGTGGCGCTCGATCGCCGCCAGCGCCGCTTCGCGCATGCTCATTACTTGCGTGTAGGCCTGCAGCACGTCGCGGCCGGAAAAGCGCGCCGCGCGCCACGTGCACCACTCGGCGATGAAGGGCAGCACCTTGGCACGCTTCGCTTCTGCGAGCTGCATGAAGTCGTTATGCGAGCGGGCCTCGAAAAAGCGGCACATGCCATCGAGCATGTCCGCGGTGAGAAACGAGCGGATCGGCTCGACTGCGCAGCCGGCGGCGGCGAGTGCGCCCGTCGCCGCCTCGGCCGCGTCACGCACTTCCGGATCCACCGGCAGCCCGACGCCCATGTCGGCGAGCAAACCGATGCGCAGGCCGCGTGGCTCGAGCTCGTCCAGCGCCGCGCTGTAATCGCGCGCTTCGTAGGGGAGCGACATGAAGTCGCGTACGTCCGGCCTGGCGAGCACGTTCATGAGCTGCGCCGCATCGGCGACGCTGCGCGTCATCGGCCCCGTGACGCGTCCCATGTACGGCGGGTGGACCGGAACACGGCCAAGCGAGGGCTTGAGCGCGAAGATGCCGCAATGCGTCGCCGGCAGGCGCACCGAGCCGCCGATATCCGTTCCGAGGTGAAGCGGCGCGTAGCCCGCCACGGCGGCGGCCGCGGCGCCGGAGCTCGAGCCCGAGGTGTTGCGGTCGAGGCGCCAGGGGTTACGCGTCACGCCGTGCAGGCTCGAGAGCCCGGACGAGAGCATGCCGTAGTCGGGCATGGTGGTCTTGCCGAGGATCACGCAGCCCGCTTCGCGCACGCGCGCGGCGGGCGGCGCGTCCGCGGCCTGCGCCGGTGCATCGTCGTTGGCGCGCGTGCCGATCGGCGCCGGGTCGCCGCGCGTGTAGATGTTCTCCTTGAGGGTGACCGGCACGCCGTCGAGCGCCGAGCGCGGCTCGCGCGCGCGCCAGCGCGCCTCCGCAGCGCTCGCCGCTGCGAGCGCCTGCTCGCCGCTCACGCGATACATCGCATTGATGCGCGGCTCCCAGGCGGCGACGCGTTCTAGCTGCGCGCGCGTCACCTCGACCGGCGAGAGCTCGCGCTTCGCGTACGCGGCGGCGAGCTCGCGCGCCGTCAGCTCGTGTATCGCCGCCATATCGGCTCCGACTATATACTCGCCGCGCCGTGATAAGAACCCTGGCGCTCTCATTCGCACTGTGCAGCGCGGCACAAGCTGCCGTGGAAGTGCGCGTGTGGCACACGCTGGATGCCGCCATGGCGAGCCAGCTTGCGCATCACGCGGCCGAGTACAACGCCGAGCAGCAGGAATTCCGCATCCGCCTGGAGCCGCTCGGCGGCGCAGCAACCCGCCGGCTGGTGCGCCTGCCGCTGCCACTCAATACGGCTCGGCCGGTGCTCTACTACAACGGCGACGCCTTTCGGCGCGTGCACGCGAACCCGCCGAAGACCTGGTACGAGATGGCACCGCTGCTCGGCGCGCTTGCCGACGCCGGCTTCGCCTGTCCGTACACCACGGCGTGGCCGGCATGGGTGATGCTCGACAACTCCGGCGGCGCGCTCAGCCGCGAGATGATGGTGCGGTGGAGCTCGCTCCTCGCCTCGTGGGAGAAGGCGGGGCTTTTTAGCTACGCCGGCCGCGCCAACGAGGCGGAGGCGCGCTTCACCGCCGGCGAGTGCGCCGTGATCACGTCGTCATCCGACAGCGTGCGCGAGCTCGCCAAGCGCGCGCACTTCCAGCTCGGCGTCGCGCCGTTGCCTGACTACGACGAGGCGAACGCCTCGGTTCGTCCGCTGCCGGCGGCTGCCGCGGCGCTCTGGGTCGAGCGCCAATCGGTGGGGGTCACGAACTTCCTCGCGTTCCTTGCCGCTCGCGCCGCGCAGGCGCGGCGCGAGCGTGAGCTGATGGAAAGCGAGCTCGAAGCGGTGTGGCGCGGCGAGAAGACCGCGCCGCAGGCGCTCGAGAGCTATTCGCGCCGCCTCAACCCCGCAGTTAGCCCTTAAGGCAGGTGCTCATGAACTTCTTGCGCTCGTCGCCTTTGAGCTTCTTGTCGCTCGCCTGCTTGTTACAGGCCTTCATACGGTCCTGCTGTTCCTTCTGCGCCGCGCTCGGAGCGCTCGCTCCGCCCTTCAGGCAGGCGCTCATGAACTTCTGACGCTCGTCACCTTTCTTGTCGCCTGCCTTCTCGTTGCATGCCTTCATGCGCTCCTGCTGCTTTTTCTGCGCCGCGCTGGGTTCCTTCTTGTCCTGCGCGTAGGCGCCGGTTGCGGCAAAGGCGAGGCAGACTGCGGCGATCACGAGTCTCATTGCGGCTCCTCCAGTAGTCGTTCAATGGCGTTGACAAGCTTGGCGTCGCTCGGCTCGACGCGCGTGCCAAAGCTTTCCACGCGCGCGCCCTTGCGGTCGACCAGATACTTGTGGAAGTTCCAGCGCGGCGTCTGGCCGGTCGCGCGCGCGAGGTCCGCGTAGAGCGGGTTCGCCTTCAGCTCGGTCTTCGCGAACATCGGGAAATCGATCGCGTATTCATTGACGCAGAAGGTCGAGATCTCCTTGTTGGAGCCCGGCTCCTGGCTGCCGAAGTCGTTCATCGGGAAGCCGAGCACCACGAGGCCTTTCGCCTTGTACTTGCGATAGAGCGCTTCCAGCCCTTCGTACTGTGGCGTGAAGCCGCACTGGCTCGCGGTGTTGACGACCAGCAGCACCTTGCCCTGGTAATCGCACAGCGACTGGGTGCGCTCGTCGAGCGTTTGCATCTTGCGGTCGAGCAGGGGCGGGCAGGCGGCCATGGCGGAGATGCTGAACCAGAGTGCGAGGCTAATAAGGAAGGGGCGCATTTGGCTTGAGCGGTTGCAAGGCGCGGCGGAATTCGTTCTTGATGCGCTCGAGCGCCGCTTCGTTGTCGGCCTCGAAGCGGATCACGATCACGGGCGTCGTGTTGGACGCGCGGGCAAGGCCGAAGCCGTCGGCATATTCGACGCGCACGCCGTCAATCGTAAGCACGCGCTCGGCGCCTGGAAAGGGCTTCGCTGCCTGCAGCTTCGCCACCAGCGCGTGCGGCTCGCCCTCGGCGAGCGCCCAGTGCAGTTCGGGGGTCGACGGCGCGTTCGGCAGGTTGCTGAGGACCGCGCTCGGGTTGCGCTCGCGCGACAGCACCTCGAGCAGCCGCACACCGCCGTAGAGCGCGTCGTCGAAGCCGTACCAGCGCTCCTTGAAGAAGGTATGGCCCGACATCTCGCCCGCGAGCAGCGCCCCGGTCTCCTTGAGCTTCGCCTTGATGAGCGAGTGGCCGGTCTTCCAGATCAGCGGCTTGCCGCCGTGGCGCTCGATCCAGGGCGCGAGCAGCCGCGTGCTCTTCACGTCGTAGATGATCTGCGCGCCGGGATTGCGCGAGAGCACGTCCTTGGCGAGGAGCATCAGCTGCCGGTCGGCGAAGATGATCTCGCCGTCCTTCGTCACGACGCCGAGCCGGTCGCCGTCGCCGTCGAAGGCGAGCCCCAGCTCGTTGTCAGTGGTCGCGAGATCGCGTATCAGGTCCTGCAGGTTCTTCGGCTGCGACGGGTCGGGGTGATGATTCGGAAAATGGCCGTCGACTTCGCAGAAGAGATCGGTGACGCGGCAGCCGAGGCGGCGAAACAGCTCGGGCGCGAATGCGCCGGCCACACCGTTGCCACAATCGACGGCGATCTTGAGCGGACGCGCGATCTTGACATCGCCCGCGATCCGATCGAGATAGCGAGGGCCGATGTCGTCGGTGCGGTATGTGCCGGCGCCCTTCCTGAGATTGCCGGCTTCGATGCGCGTCTTGAGCGTGGCGATGGCGTCGCCGGCAAGTGTCTCGCCGGCGATCACCATCTTGAGCCCGTTGTAGTCGGGAGGATTGTGGCTGCCCGTCACCGCTACGCTGCATTGCGTGCCCAGCTCGTGCGCCGCGAAATAGCTCATCGGCGTGGTGACCATGCCGATGTCGATCACGTTGGCGCCGCTCCGGCGTATGCCGTCGGAGAGCGCGCGCGCCAGCTCGGGGCCGGAAAGCCGGCCGTCGCGGGCGACCACGATCGTGTCGCGGCTGCGCTCCAGCGCGAGCGATCCGAGCGCCTGGCCGACGGCCTGGACGATGGGCGGCGTCAGCGTCTTGCCCACGATGCCGCGGATGTCGTACGCCTTGAAAATGTCGGATGGAAGCTGCATGGGATTACCGTCCATTGCGAAAGAAGTGGGTCAAATGTCGCGGCAGCCAGTCGAGGCTTCCCGGAAAGCGCGCATCCAGGAAGCCGCCGTGCCCGCCGCCTTCGGGCTGTTCAAGCGTCACGGCAGCGCCCGCTTCCGAAGGCCCGGGAAGAGACTCCGCCGGGATGAACGGATCGTTGCGCGCGTTGAGCACGAGGGTTCGCACGGCGATGCCCTTGAGCCACGGCTTGCTGCTCGCGCGCTGCCAGTAGTCGTCGGCGCCAGCGAATCCGTGCAGCGGCGCGGTGACGACCTCGTCGAAGCGATACATCGAATCGGCGATCGCGATCGCTGCTGCGTCGAGCGCGGCCGGAAACCG
>DASSLQ010000051.1:0-11908 GCA_035689325.1 Burkholderiales bacterium
CCTCGCCGCGCTGCCCGGCGTGGGCAGGGCCTACCGCGAGCTGATGGGCCGCCACTTTCCCACCATGGCGGTGGTGCAGGTCGGTGGACTGGTAGAGCCGGAGGCGCGGCTCGAGATCGAGGCGACCGCGGTAATACCGGAGGCGTCATGAAAGTGACCGTCATTGGCGGCGGGCCCGGCGGCCTCTACTTCGCGCTGCTGGCGAAGAAAGCCTGGCCGCGCTGGGACATCACCGTCTACGAGCGCAACCGTCCCGATGACACGTTCGGCTTCGGCGTGGTGTTCTCCGACCAGACGCTCGACAGCTTCAAGGCCTACGACCTCGTGACCTACGAGCGCATCCGGCGCCGCTTCGCCTACTGGGGCGACGTGGACGTGGTCTACAAGGGCCAGACGCTGCGCTCGGGCGGCAATGGTTTCTGCGGCTGCTCGCGCGTCGCGCTCCTCAACATCCTGCAGGACCGGGGACGCGAGCTCGGCGTGCAGATGCGCTTCCAGCGCGAGGTCGAGGGCCTGGAGGAATTCCGCGACTCCGACCTCATCGTGGTCGCCGACGGCATCAATTCCCGCATCCGCGAGAAGTACAAGGACCATTTCCAGCCGAGCGTCGATCTGCGCCCGAACAAGTTCACCTGGCTCGGCTCGACGCGGCCGCTCGACGCCTTCAAGTACTTCTTCCGCGAGACGCCGCAGGGCATCGTGCTCGCGCACTGCTACCAGTACGAGGCGAACCGCTCGACCTGGGTGATCGAGATGAACCACGAGACGTGGCTAAACTACGGCTTCGACAAGCTGGGCGAGCAGGAGATGCTGCCGGTGCTCGAGCGCGTCTTCGCCGAGGAGCTCGACGGCCATCCGCTGATCGCGAACCGCTCGCTCTGGCGCAATTTTCCGAACATCACCAACCGTACGTGGGTGAAGGACAAAGCTGTGCTGGTCGGCGATGCCAAGGCCACCGCGCACTTCTCCATCGGCTCGGGCACCAAGCTCGCCATGGAGGATGCGATCGCGCTGTATGAGGCCTTTCGGCGCCACCAGGACGTCGAGAAGGCGCTCACCGTTTACGACACGGCGCGGCGCGAGGAGGTGGAGAAGACGCAGCATGCGGCAAACGTGTCGCTCGCCTGGTTCGAGCACATGAAGCGCTACTGGGGCATGGAGCCCGAGCAGTTCGCCTTCGGCGTCATGTCGCGCTCGAAGCAGATCACCTGGGAGAACCTCGAGCTGCGCGACGAAGCGTTCGTGCGCCGCGTGCATCGCTGGTTCGCGCACAAGGTGAAGAAGCAGGGCTTCGACATCGACCCGGAGAATCCGCCGGTGCCGATGTTCACGCCGTTCAAGCTGCGCGACATGGTGCTGGAGAACCGCGTGGTGGTCTCGCCGATGGATCAGTACTCCGCCGTCGACGGCGTGCCGGGCGACTGGCATTTCGTGCATCTGGGCAGCCGCGCGATCGGCGGTGCCGGTTTGGTTTATGTGGAGATGACCTGCCCATCGCCCGAAGCGCGCATTTCGCCTGCCGACACCGGGCTGTGGAACGAGACCCAGCGCGATGCATTCAAGCGCATCGTCGACTTCTGCCGCGCGAATTCCAGGGCGAAAATGTGCATGCAGCTCGGCCATTCGGGCCGCAAGGGCTCGACGCAGCTCGGCTGGGAGCGCATGGACTATCCGCTCGCGCGCGGCAACTGGCCGGTGCTGTCGGCCTCCCCGATCCCGTATTACGAGGGCGTGTCGCAGGTGCCCAAGGAGATGTCGCGCGCCGACATGGACAAGGTCGTCGCCGATTTCGTGCGCTCGACGAAATACGCCGAGCACGCGGGCTTCGACATGCTCGAGCTCCACATGGCGCACGGCTACCTGTTCGCGAGCTTCATCTCGCCGCTGACGAACCAGCGCCGCGACGAATATGGCGGGCCGATCGAGAACCGGATGCGCTTCCCGCTCGAAGTGTTCCGCGCTTGCAGAGCGGCATGGTCGCAACGCAAGCCCATGTCCGCGCGCATCTCGGCGACCGACTGGGCGCCGGGTGGCCTGAGCGGCGCGGATCTGATCGCATTCACGCGCGCGCTGAAAGACGCGGGCTGCGATCTCATCGACGTCTCTACCGGCCAGACTGTGCCGCACCAGCGGCCGGTCTACGGCCGCATGTACCAGGCGCCCTATGCCGACTGGGTGCGAAACGAAGTCGGCATCGCGACGATGACGGTGGGCGCGGTGACCACGCCGGACCAGGTCAACACGCTGCTTGCCGCCGGCAAGTGCGACCTCGTGGCGCTCGCGCGTCCGCACCTCGCCAATCCGTACTTCACGCTGCAGGCGTCAGCCTGGTACCAGCACATGGGCCAGTACTGGCCGCCGCAATATCTCGCGGGCCGCGACCAGGCGTTCCGCAACGCCGCGCGCGAGCGCGCCGAGATGAAGGACCTGCGCATCAAGGCGCGGCCGGCGAGCCACGAGGTGACCGACGTCGGCGTGAAGAAGGCCGCGTGATCACGCTGTGGGAACTGGGCGGCAAAGGCGGCCGCCGCTACAGCCTGTTCTCCTGGCGTACGCGCATGGCGCTGCGCCACAAGGGTCTGGAATTCGAATCGATGCCGGTCGCGATGAGCGACAAGGCGGCGATCGCCTTTTCCGGCGGCAAGACCGTGCCGGTTATCAAGGACGGCGAGACGGTGGTGCGCGATTCCTGGCGTATCGCCGAATATCTGGAGGACAAGTACCCCCAGCGGCCGACGCTCTTCGGCGGCACCATCGGCCGCGGTGTGACGCAGACGTTCAACGCCTGGGTGGATCGCGCCATCGTGCCGGCGATGATGCCGGTGATCGTCGCCGACGTGCACGAGCGTGTCGATCCGGCCGATGAGCAATATTTCCGACGGCAGTTCGAAGGCTTCCTGAAATCGACGCTCGAGGAAGCGCGCAGCCGCGCGCCGCAGGCCGAGGAGCGGCTGAAGCGCGTGCTCGCGCCGCTCGAGGCGGCGTTGAAGCGCCAGCCGTTCATCTGCGGCGCCGAGCCGGCCTACGCCGACTACATCCTGTTCTCCGTCCTGCAATGGGCGCGCGTCATGAGCCCGCGGGTGATATTTGACACTGCCGAGACGTTCTATAACTGGCGCGAGCGAATTCTCGACCTGTACGATGCCTTCGCTCGAAACGTACAAACAGCCTGAAAAGCGGGCGGGAAATGCTCCAGCGGGTCGGCAAGTACGAGGTGAAGCAACTGCTCGGCAAAGGCGCGAGCGGCTCCGTTTACCTCGCCGCCGACCCGTTCGGCCAGCGCGACGTCGCGATCAAGGTGCTGGAGAACCTCTCCACCGATCCCGAGCAGGCGCGGCGGCAGCTGCGCCTTTTCCAGAACGAGGCCGCGCTCGCCGGGAAGCTGCGCCATCCCCACATCGTCAGCATTCTCGACGCCGGCCTCGAGGACGTGAGCGGCGGCGAGCCGCTGCGCTACCTGGTAATGGAGGTCGTCGACGGCCCGGCGCTCACGCGCTACTGCGAGCCGGCGGGCCTCCTCTACCCGAAGAAGGCGGTCGAGATCGCCTACAAGTGCTGCAAGGCGCTCGAGTTCGCCAACACCCTCGGCGTGGTTCATCGCGACATCAAGCCGGCGAACATCCTGACTGCCGGAATAAAAGCGGGCTCGCTCGACATCAAGGTGTCCGACTTCGGCGCGGCGCAGCTCAGCGGCATCGAAGTCACGCAGGTCTCCGGCGTCGGCTCGCCCGCCTACATGTCGCCGGAGCAGGTGCGCGGCGAGGACCTGGACTTTCGCACCGACATGTTTTCGCTCGGCGGCGTGCTCTATCACCTGCTCACCGGCCGCAGGCCCTTCGACGGCAGCGGCGCCTACGAACTGGTGAACGGCATCCTGAACGCGATGCCGGCCGCACCGTCGAGCCTGCGCGCCGACGTGCCGGCCGAGCTCGACAAGGTCGTGGCGCGCGCGATGGGCAAGACGCGCGACGAGCGTTACTCGAGCTGGGACGGCTTCGCCGAGGCGCTCGCGGGGCTGCTCGGCCAGCAGCGCAGCTCGACCGATCTCTCCGACGCCGAGAAATTCAGCGCCGCGCGGCGCCTCGCGTTCTTCAACCGCTTCAGCGACGTCGAGCTCTGGGAGGCGGTGCGCGCCTCGCGCTGGGCGCTGCATCCGGCGGGCGAACTCCTGATCGAGGAAGGAACTGCCGACGAGCACTTCTATATCGTCGCCTCCGGGCTGCTGAAGGTGACCATGCGCGGCAAGCTCCTGAACGCGGTGAGCCCGGGCGAGTGCGTCGGCGAAATGGCCTACGCGCGGCGCGATGCCCAGCTGCGCACCGCGACCGTCACGGCGGTGGAGCCGAGCTGGGCGATGCGCATGCGCGTCGCCGATGTCGATGCGCTCTCCGATTCCACGCGCGGCCGCTTCACCGAGGCGTTCCTCGCTATCATGGCGGCGCGCCTCACCATGCTCGGCGGGCGGCTCACTTCCACGTGACGGATAAATGGGGTCTGACCCCATTTATGCTCGCTTTCGTCGCGAGCGTAGCCAGCGCAGCCTACGACGTGAACGATGTGACGCTGGGCGCGAGCGAGGGCGACATCAAGCAGCATTTCCCGAACGCGCACTGCCGCGCGCTCGAGTGGCCGAGCCGCGCCGCCGAGCGGCGTTGCGACGATTCGCGCATCAAGTTCGGCGGCGTCGACGCGAGCGTGACGTTCTACCTGAAGCGCGATTCGGTGGAGGGCTTCGACATGCGCTTCGATCAGCGCGAGCTCGCCGCGGTGCTGAAGTTCCTGCAGGCGCGCTATGGCAAGCCGCTTGCCGAGCCGCCGGCGCCGCCGACGCCGGCGGGGCCGGTCACCGTGGAGTGGAAAGCTGCCGGCGAGCGGGCGCGGCTCAGCTCCGAGCACGGCCGGCGCCGCGCCTCACTGCTCGTGTGGCGCGGCGCGTTCGAGGAAGAGATCTACAGGGTTCGCTAGGAATCCGCGGCGAACCGACGTTCCCGCGAAAGCGGGAACCCATGGTTTTCAAGAAGACCTGGGTCCCCGCTTTCGCGGGGGCGACTATTTCAGAGCTCCCCTAGAGCTTGCGCAGCGCCTTGAGCGCCTTCGCCGCGTCCTCCGGCGTGTCGCACATGACGAAGCTGAGGAAGTTCTTCCCCACCGCCATGCCGTTGATGCCGCGCATGCTGATGCCGCTCTCGGCGACACTGCGCGCGATCTTCGCGCCGAGCCCCGGCTTGTCGGTGCCCTCGATGCGGATGCCGTGGATGTTCTCGGAGCGCTTGAAGCCTGCTTCCTGCGCCGCGCGCGTCACCTTCGCGCCCTCGATCGGGCCGGCGAACAGGATTCCCTGGCCCGGCTGCTCCGGGGTGCGACGCGCGAACACCACCTCGAGATCCGCGCCCGCCTTCGCCAGCGCCTCGAGCTTCTCCGCCGCGCCCCCCGCACGATCATCGATGATTGTCATCCACACGTCGATGCGGCTCGCCTTGATCGCCATGTTGCTCCTCCTAGGAAGTGGACAGGGGAGGCATAATCTACTCCCATGGATGAGCGCGCGATAGCCCGGAAACGAGAGATCGACGCCGCAGTCGCCGATGTGCGCGCCATCGAGCGCGCCGACGGCGTGACGCGCACGAGCCTGGAGAAGATCAAGCAGCGGCTGATGCGTCTTGCAGCGCGGCAAGATCTCTTCAGCGGACGCGACTACCCGCCGCCGGAGCCCGGCGGCAAGCGCAATTCCTGCCTCTACCGGGTGTCGGAGGACGCCGACCAGCGCTTTGCGCTGTATGTAAATTCCTCGTTCGGCAATTACGGCACCCCGGCGCACAACCACACCACCTGGGCGGTGATCGTCGGCGTGAGCGGCGAAGAGCTGAACCGTTTCTACGATCGTGCCGAGGGCGGCGTGCGCCAGACCGGCAGCGCGGTGGTGAAGCAGGGGACCGGCGTCGCCTTCATGCCCGAGGACCTGCATTCGATCCACATCTCCGCGCCGCTCATCAACTTCCACATGTATGGCCTCGCGCTGGAAGCGCTGCACCACCGCGAGTACTACAAGGCCGAAGAGCGCGCCTGGAAGGTCTTCCCGCCGCACTCCGACATCCGCGAAGCGCGCGGGTGATTGGCGCGGCGGAGCTCCGCCGCCGGCTCGCCGGGCACGGCGAGCTCGCGCTCCTCGACGTGCGCGAGCAGGGCGTGCATTACCGCGGCCACCCGTTCTACGCGAGCTCGGCGCCGCTTTCGCGGCTGGAAATGCTGACCGCCGACCTCGTGCCCCGCCGCAGCGCACCGCTCGTCGTTTTCGACGCCGGCGAGGGACTCGCCGCCAGGGCGGCCGCACGCCTGCGTGAGCTCGGTTATACGGAGCTTAGCGAGCTCGAAGGCGGCTGCGCCGGCTGGCAGGCGGCGGGGGGCGAACTCTTCAGCGGCATCAACGTGCCGTCGAAGGCCTTCGGCGAGCTCGTCGAGCACCGCTACGGCACGCCGCGCATCAGCGCCGCGGAGCTGCGAGGGCTGCAGGGGTCGCGCGCCGATGTCGTGGTGCTCGATTCCCGGCCGTTCGAGGAATACCAGCGCATGTGCATCCCGAACGGCATCGATACGCCGGGCGCGGAGCTCGCCTGGCGCGTGCACGACCTCGCGCCGGATCCCGGCACGCTGGTGGTGGTGAATTGCGCGGGCCGCACGCGCAGCATCATCGGCTGCCAGTCGCTGCGCAACGCCGGCATCGCGAATCGCGTCGTCGCGCTCAAGGACGGCACCATGGGCTGGGAGCTCGCCGGCTACGGCTGCGAGCGCGGTGCGTCGCGCCGGGCGCCTGAGCCGTCGGCCGCCGGCCGCGCGAAAGCTCAGGCGCTCGCCCATGAGGTCGCGCACCGCCATGGCGTGAAGTTCACCGACGCCGGAACGGTGCACCGGTGGTTGGGCGACGAGCGGCGCACGACGTACCTGCTCGACGTCCGCACGCGCGAAGAATTCGAAGCAGCGCACCTCGCCGGCTCGCGCCATGCGCCGGGCGGACAGCTGGTGCAGGCGACCGACGAGTACCTGGCCGTGCGCCATGCGCGCGTCGTGCTCGTCGATCCGGAGCGCGTGCGCGCCATCATGACGGCGTCGTGGCTCGGGCAGATGGCTTGGCACGACGTGTATGTGCTGCCGTCGCTCGTCGGTTTTCCGCTCGAGCACGGTGCGCGCCAGCAACCGGTGCTCGGCCTGCGGCCGTGGCCAACCACGCGGGAGGCCGAAGGCGCAGTGCTCGATTTTTCGACCAGCCTGCGTTTTCACCATCGCCACATTCCCGGCGCATGGTGGGTGGTTCGCTCACGCCTGGATGAGGCGCGCCGCTGCATCGGCGACGCCGCGATGCTGACGCTCACGTCGGAGGACGGCGTCCTCGCCCAGCTCGCCGCCCCGGACGTGGCGGCGCTCTGGCCGCGCGCACGGGTGCAGGTGTTGGACGGCGGTAATGCTGCCTGGCCCGGCCCGTGGGAATCCGGCACCGAGCGTGCGACTACGACGCGCGACGACGTCTGGTACAAGCCCTACGACCACGAGGCAAGCTTCGAGCAGCACGCGCGCGAGTATCTCGCCTGGGAGGTCGCGCTCATCGAGCAGATCAAGCGCGACCCGACGATCCGCTTCCACCTCTAAATGGTGACAGTCACCATTTTTCGATAGTGGTTGTGCATCTCATCGACGGGACGTACGAGCTCTTCCGTCACTTCTACGGTTTGCGCCGCTTCACCAAGGACAAGGACCGGCCCTACGGCGGCGTTGCCGGCGTGCTGCACACCGTGCTGCAGCTTGTCGAGAAGGGCGCGACGCACCTCGGTGTCGCTACCGATCACGTCATCGAATCGTTCCGCAATGAGCTGTGGCCGGCCTACAAGACGAGCGAAGGCGTCGAGCCGGCGCTGCTGGCGCAGTTCCATCCGCTTGAGGAGGCGCTCGTCGCCATGGGCGTCACGGTGTGGCCGATGGTGGAGCTCGAGGCGGACGATGCGCTCGCCTCGGCCGCGCATCTCGCCGCGGGCGACGCGCGCGTCGCCAAGGTCTGCATCTGGACCCCGGACAAGGATCTCGCGCAATGCGTGCGCGGCGACCATGTCGTGCAGATGGACCGCCGGTCGAACAAGATTCGCGATGCGGCCGCGGTGCGCGGGAAGTTCGGCGTCGAGCCGCGACAGATCCCGGATTTCCTCGCGCTGGTCGGTGACGTCGCCGACGGCTATCCCGGCCTCGAGGGCATCGGGGAAGTGAGCGCCGCCCGGCTCGTGCGCCAGTACGACGCCATCGAGGAGTTCCCGCCGGAAGTGCTTTCCGGCGAGCGAAGAGAGCGTGCGCTGCTTTTCAAGCGGCTCGCGACGCTGAAGACTGATGCGCCGCTGTTCGCGGATGTGGACGAGCTGCGGTGGCGCGGACCAACCGAGGACTTCGCCGCCTGGGCCGAGCGCATCGGCGACGCACGGCTCCTGCCCCGGGTGCAAAAATTACGTACTTAGTACGGAATTCTCAGCGCAGGAAGCAGCCGTCGGTGATGTCGAGCACCGCGCCGTTGATGAGCACCGGCGCGTCGAGCGCAAGCCAGCGGATCGCTTCCGCGACTTCCTCAGGCTTGCCGGTGCGGCGCGTGTAGACCTGCTTCATCAGCGCTTCGATGCGCTCGGGCTGCGCGCGCTTCAAGAGATCGGTCTCGATCGGCCCCGGCGCAACCGCATTCACCTGGATGCCGTGCGGTCCGAGGTATGAGGCGAAGCTGCGCGTGAAGCTCACCACGCCGGCCTTGGTAACGCCGTACCAGAGATCGGTATGCGCGCTATAGGCGGCGACGGAGGCGAGGTTGATGATCCGGCCTTGCTTTCTTTGCACCATGCCCTTGGACACGGCGCGGATCAACTCGACCGGCGCTTCGAGATTCACCGCGAGCATGCGGCGGCGCGCCTCGTCGGTATAGCGGTCGATGGAAACCGCGGTCTGCACGCCCGCGTTGTTGACAAGGATGTCGATCTGGCCGAGCGACTCCACCAGCCGTGCTATGCCGGCGACGTCGCTGAGGTCGTACACGACGTCGCACGGCTCGCGATCGAGCCCGATCACCTTGCAGCCGCTCTTTCGCAGTGCGTCTGCGGTGGCGCGGCCGATGCCGCGCGCCGCGCCGGTGACGAGCGCCGTTTTCAGGCGGCGAGACCGGGCATGGTGAAGCCCACGCCCTTCAGGTCGCGAATCAGCTCCTCTTCCTGGCTCGCGGTGAGCTCGACCAGCGGCGGCCGGCAGGTCTTCCAGCCGGCGTCGTTGCCGAAGTGGGCGACGATCGCCTTCAGCGCCGGGATCATCGGCTGCTTCTGCACGATCTTGCGCGTCGCCGTGATGCCCGCCTGCAGCTTGTCCGCATCCGGCGAGCGCCAGTTCTTGTAGAGCCGGTCGATTGCGCCCGGGTTGACGTTGCCGGTGGCGGTGATGCAGCCCTTGCCGCCGTGGCGCATGTTGTCGAGCAGGAACACTTCGCTGCCGGCGAAGACGTCGAAGCCCTCTTTCGCGAACGCGTCGAGCATGGCCTTGGTGTTGCTCCAGTCGCCGCTCGAGTCTTTGACGCCGGCGACGATGCCCGGGTACTTGGAGAGCAGGCGCTCGATCAGGCCGAGCGTGATCGGCACCTGCGACACCGGCGGGATGTGATACAGGTAGAGCTGCAGGCGCTCGTCGCCGACGCGCTCGATCACCTCGGCGAAATTTCTGTACAGCCCCTCGTCGGAGACCCCCTTGTAGTAGAAGGGCGGCAGCATCAGCACGCCGGCACAGCCGAGCTCCACCGCCGCGCGCGTGAGCTCGATCGAGTCGGCAAGCGCGCAATGGCCCGTGCCCGGCATCAGCGTCGAAGGCGACACGCCGCCTTTGAGGAGCGCTTCGAGCAGCCGGCGTTTTTCGCCGACCGACATCGAGTTCGCTTCGCTGTTCGTGCCGAAGATGGCGAGGCCGGCGCAGCCGCTCTTCAAGAGCCACCGGCAATGGCGTACGAAGCGTTCTTCGTCCGGCGCGTAGTCCTTGCGGAACGGCGTGATCACGGGCGAGAGCACGCCCTCGATGCGCTTCACCTTGGTCATTGCAGGTTTCATATCAGTCCACCTTGGCTCCGGAGGCCTTGACGATCGGCCCCCAGCGCTTGAGTTCGTCCTGGATCATCCGCGCCATGTCTTCGGGCGAGCCGGGAATGATGTTGTAGCCGAGGTCGTGCATGCGCTTCACGAACTCCGGCGCCTTGGTCGCTTGCACCGCCGCATGGTTGAGCTTGGCGATGATGTCCTTCGGCGTCGCCGCAGGCACCATCAGGCCGAACCAGACGCCCGATTCATAGCCCGCGACGCCCGCTTCCTGCATCGTCGGCAGATCGGGCAGCGCCGGGTCGCGCTTCGCGCCGGTGGTGGCGAGCGCGATCAGCTTGCCGGCCTTGATGTGCGGCAGCGAAGACGGGATGTTGTCGAACATCATGTTGGTCTGCCCGGCGAGGAGGTCGGTCACCGCCGGGGCGCTGCCCTTGTACGGGATGTGCACGATGTCGGTCTTCGTGAGGTAGGTGAACATCGCGCCCGACATGTGGATGCTCGTGCCGTTGCCGCTCGAGGCGTAGGTCCATTTGCCGGGATCTTTCTTCGCGATGGCGATCACGTCCTTCACGCTGCGCGCCGGGAACGAGGGGTGCACGACGAGCACGTTGTTCAGCGACACGATCGGCGCCACCGGGGCGAGGTCCTTGTTCACGTCGAGCGGCATCTTGGTGTACAGGAACGGGTTGATCGCCTGGATGCCGCTCGTGCTCATCACCAGCGAATAGCCGTCGGGCGCCGAGCGCGCGACGTCCAGCACGCCGAGGTTGCCGCCCGCGCCGGGCTTGTTCTCCACGGCGACCGGCTGGCCGAGGATCTTCTGCATCTCGTTGGCGGTCGCGCGCGTGGCGATGTCCACCGCGCCGGCCGGCGTGAATGGCACCACCATGCGCAGCGGCTTCGATGGGAAGGACTGCCCGAGCGCGAGCATCGGCAGCAGTAGCACGAGAGCGACAATCCGGAACACTGGTGAACCTTTAGACGGTAGAGTGCGAGCCGCGAATTATATGGCGGACTTCAACCACGTCGTCAGCATCGAGGACCTGCGGCAGCTGGCGCGCCGGCGCCTGCCGCGCGCGATCTTCGACTTCTTCGACGGCGGCGCCGAGGACGAGGTGACGCTGCGCGAGAACCGCGCCGCCTTCGAGCGCGTGCGGCTCCTGCCGCGGGTGCTGGTCAATGTCTCGCAGATAGATATGGGCGCCGACATCCTCGGCGCGCGCGCCGGCCTGCCGCTCGCCATCGCCCCAACCGGCGGCATCAGCGCAGGGCGTCCCGGCGCGGAGCTGATCCTCGCGCGCGCGGCAAAGGGATTCGGGGTGCCCTTCACGCTTGCGACGCCCTCCGCTTTCACCATCGAGCGTGTCGCCGAGGAGGGCGGCCGGCTCTGGTTCCAGCTCTACGCGGTGCGCGAGCACGACTTCCGCGAAAAGCTGATTGCTCGTGCCCGGGACGCAGGGTACGAAGCCATGCTGGTCACCGTGGATCTGCCAGTCTCGGGCAAGCGCGAGCGCGACCCGCGCAACGGCTTCCGCACGCCGTACAACCCGAACTGGCGCAATTCGCGCGACGTGATCCTCAAGCCCGCGTGGCTCTTCGACATCATCAGGCACGGCGTGCCGGGCATGGCGAACTTCGAGGGCTATCGCTTCACCACGCCGCACGGTACCGACATCGCCACCGCGGTAGGACGCGAGATGGACGCAGCGCTCGACTGGGACGCGATCAAGCGCATCCGCGAGCTGTGGCCGCGCAAGCTGCTGCTGAAGGGCGTCGAGCGCCCGGACGACGCCGAGCGCGCCGCTGCCATCGGCTGC
>DASSLQ010000052.1:0-19467 GCA_035689325.1 Burkholderiales bacterium
CTCGACGCCGTCGGGGTTGTTCGAGCCCACGTCGTGCAGCGCAAGGATGTGCGCCACGATCAGGCCGAGCAGCACCAGCGGAAAGGCGATGACATGCAGCGCGAAGAAGCGGTTCAGCGTCACGTCGGACACGACGTAGTCGCCGCGGATCCAGAGCGCCAGGTCCGGACCGATGAACGGGATGGTGCCGAACAGGTTCACGATGACTTGCGCGCCCCAGTACGACATCTGCCCCCAGGGCAGCAGGTAGCCGAAGAACGCCTCGCCCATCAGCGTGAGGTAGATAAGCACGCCGAAGATCCACACCAGCTCGCGCGGCTCCTTGTGCGAGCCGTAGAGCAGCGCGCGGAACATGTGCAGGTAGACGACGATGAAGAACGCGGAAGCGCCGGTCGAATGGACGTAGCGGATGATCCAGCCGCCCGGGACATCGCGCATGATGTACTCGACAGAGCCGAACGCGAGATTCGCGTCCGGCTTGTAGTTCATCGTCAGGAAGATGCCCGAGAGGATCTGAATCCCGAGCACGAGCAGCGCGAGCGAGCCGAAGAAGTACCAGAAGTTGAAATTTTTCGGCGCGTAGTACTCGGAGGCGTGCTTGCGCCACTCGGCTCCGAGCGTCGGAAAGCGCGTATCGATCCACTTCCAGGCGCCGATTGCCATCGTCTAGGCCTTGTTCTTTTCGTCTTCGCCGATCACGAGCTTCGTGTCGGACACGAGCTCGTAGGGCGGCACGACCAGATTGAGCGGCGCAGGCGAGCCCTTGAAGACCCGACCGGCGAAATCGAACTTCGAGCCGTGGCACGGGCAATAGAAGCCGCCGAGCCAATCGGCGCCCATTTCGGCTTTCGCCTCGGCCGGCTTCTCCTGCGGGGAGCACCCGAGATGCGTGCAGACGCCGACCAGCACGAGCACGTCGGGGGCTCGGGAGCGGTATTCGTTCTCCGCGTACTTCGGCTGCTCGGAAGCCTTCGACTGCGGGTCGGAGAGTCGCGGTTCGAGCGCCTTGAGCGACTCGATCATCTCCTTCGTGCGGCGGAGGACCCAGACCGGCTTGCCGCGCCACTCGATCACTGCAAGCTCGCCGGGCGGAATGCGCGAAACGTCGACTTCGACCGGCGCGCCGGCAGCGCGGGCGCGCTCCGAAGGCCACAGGCTCACCGCGAAGGGCACGGCAGCGCCGACGCTCGCGGCGCCGCCGACGACCGACGTGGCGACGATCAGGTTGCGCCGCGTCTTGTCGACTTTTTCTTGCTCGTTCATGGAGATGGAATTCTTCTAGGAGGGCGCAAAAGCAGGCGATTCTAGCGACGCGCTTCTTCGTTGTCCACGATTTCGCCTGTAAGCGCCTAGTTTTCAAGGGGATTTTTGTATACTAGGCACGCTCCCCATGGCGCGCCTTTGGCTCATCTTTTCTCAGGCCACGACGATTGCTGTCGCGGTGCTGTTCGTGGTGACGACCTTCCGCCCGGAATGGCTGCCGGCACGCTCGGCCGCAACTCCCGCGTTCAACCAAAGCGCGCCGGCAATGCTGATCTCCACCTCGCGCGTCGCCTCGTACAGCGACGCCGTGCAGCGCGCAACGCCTTCGGTAGTGAACGTATCCACCTCGAAGGAGATCCGCACGCCGCGTCATCCGCTGCTGAACGACCCGGTGTTTCGCCGCTTCTTCGGCGACCAGTTGCCGGACGAGGCGCAGCGCGCATCCAGCCTTGGCTCCGGCGTGATCGTCAGTTCGAGCGGCTACGTGCTCACCAATCATCACGTGGTCGAGGCAGCGGACGAAATCGAGGTGACGCTCGCCGACGGCAAGAAGCTGCTCGCAAAGGTTGTCGGCAACGATCCTGACACGGATCTCGCGGTGCTGCGCGTGGACGCCGACGAGCTGCCGGCGATTACGTTCGGTTCCTCCGAGAGCCTGCGCGTGGGCGATGTCGTGCTCGCGATCGGCAGTCCGTTCGGCTTCAGCCAGACCGTGACGAGCGGCATCGTCTCCGCTCTGGGACGCACGGGGCTCGGCATCAATACGTTCGAGAACTTCATCCAGACCGATGCGGCCATCAATCCGGGGAATTCCGGCGGCGCGCTGATCGATGCGGCCGGCAACCTGATCGGCATCAACACCGCGATCTTCTCGCCTTCCGGCGGCTCGATGGGCATCGGCTTCGCCATCCCGGTGTCGACCGCGAAGATGGTGCTCGAGCAGATCGTGAAGAGCGGCAGCGTGACGCGCGGCTGGATCGGCGTGGAGGCACAGGCGATCAGCCCTGCGGTCGCGGAGTCTTTCAAACTGGGCAGCACGCGCGGCGCCCTCATCGCGGGGGTGCTGCGCGGCGGCCCCGCGGACAAGGCAGGCGTGAAGCCCGGCGATGTGCTGCTCGAGGTGCAAGGCAAGCCGGTCGCCGATCCCACCGGCATGCTGAACCTGATTGCCGCGCTTGCGCCGGGCCAGTCGGCGCAGGTCAAGCTCAAGCGCCACGGCCAGGACGTCGACGCCACCATCACGGTGGGCCGCCGCCCCAAGCCGCAGGCGCGCGTCGAATAGTTACTTCGCCAGAAAGGCCTTGATCTGGTCGGCGACCTTGGCGATCGAGAAGATGCCGTCGAGGTGCCCGCTCGTGCCGTCGATTTCGTAGAACTCTACGGTGTTGCCCTGGGCGCGAAGCTTGTCCGCCCAGCGGCGTGACAGTTCGGGCGGGAAGACGAGATCGGTCTTGGCCGGCAGGAAGAGCACCTTCGCCTTGATCTGCGACTGCTGCTTCTCCAGGTTGTAGAGCTGGTTCGCCTTCACGAGCCAGACGAAGTGCCCGGCGTCGGACGCGGCGGCGCGCGCCTCGCCGGATTTCTGCAGCGAATCCTCGATCGCGAAGAGATTGCCCATGGCGTCGGCGGGATTCTTTCCTTCGGCCGCCCATTTGTAGCCGTGCACCTTCTCCGCCCAGCCGAAATGCAGCGTCGTGAAACTCACCAGAGTGAGCGCCTGCGCCAGTCCGGCGGTGGGCTCGGGGCCACCGTAGTAGTCGCCGGCTTTCCAGTTCGGATCGAGCTTGATGGGGCCGGCCCAAACGTCGGCGAGCTCGAGCACATACGGATGAATGTCCAGCCCGGGCCCGATGACGTGGATCACGCGCTCGACGAAGTCCGGGTACTCCGCGGCCCATTGCATCGCCTGCAGCGATCCCATCGAAGCGCCGGCCGCGGCGGCAAGTTTCTTCACGCCGAGCGAGTCGAGCAGCGCTTTGTGCACCCGCACGAAGTCGCCGATCGTGACGACGGGAAAGCTAGAGCCATAGGGCTTGCCGGTATCCGGATTGATGGTCGCCGGGCCGCTGGTGCCGACCATCGGGCTCTTGACGTTGAGATTGACGAGCGTGTCGGCGCTGACGACGAAGTATTTATCCGTGTCGATCGCCTTGCCCGAGCCGATGATCGCATCCCAGTAACCCGCCGTCTTATCGTCCGCCTTGTAGCGGCCCGCCGCATGCGAATTGCCCGAAAAAAAATGCGGCACGAAGACGACGTTGTTGCCGCTCGCATTGAGCTTGCCGTAGGTCTCGTAGCCGACGCGCACGTTCTTGATTTGCTTTCCGCCTTGCGTGGTGTACTGCGGCAGCGTGAAGAACTTCTTCTCGGTGAGCAGCTGCGGCTGCGCGAACGCCGCGGGCACGAAAAGCGCAAACGCCAGCGCCAGGCCGGCGAAACGGATCCGCATGTCGATCTCCCTTTGGGTGGTACGGCGCGCCGATGGTGCCATGCGGGCGCGCAAGCGGCAATGGGGCCGCTATGGATTTTCCGCGGGCTCGGCGGCGGGGGAGGCGCGCCGCGCGCTGACGAAGCGGGCGAAGAACAAGCCTGCCTCGTAAAGCAGGCACATCGGTATCGCGAGCATCAGCTGCGAGAGCACGTCCGGGGGAGTTACTACCGCCGCGATGACGAATGCGCCGACGATGGCATAGGGTCGCGCGCCTTTCAGCTGTTCGACGCTCACCAGCCCGACGCGTACGAGCACGATGACTATGATTGGGATCTCGAAAGTCACGCCGAAGGCAATGAACATCGTGATGACGAAGCTGAAGTAGGCCTCGATGTCGGGCGCGGGCGTGATCGATTTCGGCGCGAAGCCGTGGATGAAGGTGAAGACCTTCTGAAACACGAAGAAATAGCAGAACGCGATGCCGGCGAGAAACAGCACCGTGCTCGCCACGACGAGCGGCAGCGCAAGGCGCTTCTCATGCTCATAGAGGCCCGGCGCGACGAAAGCCCACGCCTGGTAGAGAACGTACGGCAGCGCCACCAGGAAGGCGGCGAGCGCGGTCACCTTCACCGGCACCATGAACGGCGTAATGACGCCGGTCGCGATCATCTTGGCGCCCTCGGGCAGCGCGCTCATGAGCGGCGCTGCCAGGATATCGTAGATGTAGCCCGAGCCGGGCCAGATGAACAGCACCACGAAGAGCACGAGCACCGCGCCGACCGCGCGCATCAGTCGCTGGCGCAGCTCGATCAGATGCGAGATGAAGCTTTCCTGGTCGTTCATGCCTGCTTCTGCTCGGGCGGCTTGACGCTCTCGGGCGGCTTCGCGCTCTCGGGCGGCGGCTCGGCGGCAGGCGCACCGGACGCTGCCTGGTTCAGCTCATCGGCGGTCTTGGTGAGCTCCGTGTCGACCGCCGTCTGCATCTCGCTCGCAGCCTTCTGCATCGAGTCGCGCATCTTGCGCAGCTCCTCGAGCTCGATCTCGCGGTTGATGTCCGCCTTGACGTCGGCGACGTAGCGCTGCAGCCGCCCGAGCAGGTGGCCGACCGTGCGCGCGACACCCGGCAGCTTCTGCGGCCCGATGACGATCAGCGCCACGATGCCGATGACCAGAAGCTCGGAGAAACCGATATCGAACATTGCTAGAGACGAAAAAGGCGCCCGCGCGGGCGCCTTGGCCGGGCCGCCAGGCGCGTCAGGCCTTCTGCTCGGTCTTGCCCCGCACCTCGCCTTCCACGGTCTTGCCCGTGACCTGCGGCGGGGCCGGCGTGTCAGCGGGCTTGTCGGCGCCCTCGCGCATGCCATCCTTGAAGCCGCGCACCGCGCCGCCGAGGTCGGCGCCGATGTTGCGCAGCTTCTTCGTGCCGAAGATCAGCATCACGATCACCAGAACGATCAGCCAGTGCCATATGCTGAGCGAACCCATTGTTCCTTCTCCTGTTTACTTCCTCGCGAGCATCGGGCCAAGGGGTTCCGGCCCGCCGAGGACATGCATGTGGACATGATACACCTCCTGATGCGCCACTCGGCCGTTGTTGATGATGGTACGAAAGCCCTCGGTCGCCCCCGCTTCGCGCGCCAGGCGGCCCGCGAGCGCGAGCATTTTGCCGAGCGCCGCCTGGTGCGCCGGCTGCGCATCGTAGAGCGAAGCGATGTGCGCCTTCGGCACGAGCAGGAAGTGCACCGGCGCTTGCGGCCGGATGTCGTGGAAAGCCATCACATCGGCATCGTCATGGATTTTCTTCGCCGGGATCTCGCCACGCGCGATCTTGCAGAAGATGCAGTTCGGATCGGTCATGGCTTGCGCCCTGCTTTCTCATCCACGCCCGATATGCCCTCGCGCCGGTGCATCTCGGCGAGCACGTCCGCGGGGCCGAGCCCGTGGCGCGCGAGCACGATCATCGAGTGGAACCAGAGATCGGCCGTCTCGCGCACGAGCGCGAGGCGGTCGCCGCTCTTCGCGGCGAGCACCGTCTCGGTCGCCTCCTCGCCGATTTTCTTCAGCATCGCGTCCTCGCCCTTGGCGAACAGCTGCGCGACGTAGGACTTGTCGGCGTCGCCGTGCCTGCGCTCGTTGATGGTTGCCGCAATGCGCTCCAGCGTCTCGTACAGTCCGGTCTTCATTTCCTGTAGATGTCGGCCGGATCCTTCAGCACCGGATCGGTCGTCACCCAGCTCCCGTTCTCGAGTTTGCGGAAAAAGCAGCTCTCGCGGCCGGTGTGGCAAGCGATGCCGGCCACCTGCTCCACCTGCAGCAGCAGGGCGTCGGCGTCGCAATCAAGGCGCAGCTCGCGCACCTTCTGCACGTGCCCGGACTGCTCGCCCTTGCGCCACAGCCGCCCACGTGATCGCGACCAGTACACGGCCTCGCCTATTTCGGCCGTCTGCTTGAGCGCCTCGCGGTTCATCCATGCGACGGTAAGCACGCGGCCGCTCGTGGCGTCCTGCGCCACGGCGGCAATCAGCCCGTGCTCGTTCCACGGCACTTCGTCGAGCCAGGTCATTCGCGCACCTCAATCCCGCGACTTTTCATGTGCGCCTTGGCCTCGCGCAGCGTGTATTCGCCGAAATGGAAGATGCTCGCCGCGAGCACAGCATCGGCCTTGCCCTGCAGGACGCCCTCGGCCAGATGCTCCAGGTTGCCGACGCCGCCGGAAGCGATGACTGGCACCGTCACCGCCTCCGACACCGCGCGCGTGAGCGCAAGGTCAAAGCCGTCGCGGGTTCCGTCGCGGTCCATGCTGGTAAGCAGGATCTCACCCGCTCCCGCCGCCGTCATGCGCTGCGCCCACTGCACGGCGTCGAGCCCCGTGGCGCGGCGCCCACCGTGCGTGTATACCTCCCAGCCGCGGCCGCCGCGCTTGGCATCGATCGCCACGACGATGCACTGGGCGCCGACGATCGCGGACGCCTGCGCGACGAGCTCCGGAGTCTGCACGGCCGCTGTATTGATTGAGACCTTGTCCGCACCGGCGTTGAGCAGCCGGCGCACATCCGCCACGCTGCGCACGCCGCCGCCCACGGTGAGCGGAATGAACACTTGCGCGGCCACCGCCTCAATCACGTGCAACAGGATGTCGCGCTCATCCGAGCTGGCGGTGATGTCGAGGAAGCAAAGCTCATCCGCCCCTTCCCGGTCGTAGCGCGCCGCGACTTCCACCGGGTCGCCGGCATCGCGCAGCCCGACGAAGTTCACGCCTTTCACCACCCGGCCCGCGGTGACGTCGAGGCAGGGGATCACGCGCTTGGCAAGGCCCACGCCTCAGGCCTTCCCGAGCGCCTTGTCGGCCGCAGCCTGCGCTTTCTTCAGCTCCAGCCTGCCTTCGTAGAGCGCGCGGCCGGCGATGGCGCCGATCACCCCTTCTGGCGCGAGCCTGGTGCACACGGCCTGCACGTCCTCGACGCTGTTCAGGCCGCCCGAGGCGATGATCGGCGTCTTGGTGGCCTGCGCCAGGCGCAGTGTCGCATCGATGTTGATGCCGCTCATCATGCCGTCGCGGCCGATGTCGGTATAAACCAGCGCTTCGATGCCGTAGTCCTCGTACTTCTTGGCGAGATCGACCACGTCGTGGCCGGTGAGCTTGGACCAGCCTTCGACCGCGACCTTGCCCTCCTTGGCGTCCAGGCCCGCGATGACGTGGCCAGGAAAAGCGTAACAGGCGTCGGAAAGGAAGCCAGGATTCTTTACCGCGGCGGTACCGATCACGATGTAGGTGACGCCCGCGTCGAGATAGCTCTCGATCGTGTCGAGGTCGCGGATGCCGCCGCCCACCTGGACCGGGACCTGCTCGCCGACCGCCGCGACCATCTCACGGATCACCTTCTCGTTCTTCGGGCGCCCGGCGATGGCGCCGTTTAGGTCGACGATGTGCAAGCGCCGCGCGCCCTGTGCCGCCCAGTGCTTGGCCATCTCGACCGGGTTTTCCGAGAACACGGTGGCGGTCTCCATCTTGCCTTGCTGCAGCCGCACGCAGCGCCCGTCCTTCAGGTCGATCGCGGGGATGATCAGCACGGCAACAGATTAAGGAGCACGGCGCGGAAGCGGGCCGTCGTTCAGTTGTAAGTCAGGGACGCCAGCGGACGAAGTTGGAGAGAAGTTGCAGGCCGGCGGACTGGCTCTTTTCAGGGTGAAACTGGACGGCGAAGATGTTATCCCGGGCTACGGCGCAGGTAAAGGGCACGCCGTACACGCAGCTCGCCGCGTTCAGCGTCCGGTCCGTGGGCGCGGGATAGTAGCTGTGCACGAAGTAGAAGCGGCTGCGGTCGCTGATGCCAGCCCACAACGGATGCGCGCGCTCCTGCAGCACCTCGTTCCACCCCATGTGCGGAATCTTTAGCTGCGTCGCCGCGAAGCGCGGCACCCTGCCGGCGAAGATGCCGAGGCCGGGCGTGTCGCCTTCCTCGCCATGCTGGAAGAGCATCTGCAGGCCGAGGCAGATGCCGAGATACGGCTTTGCAGCGAGCGCCTCGAGCACGGCGTCGCGAGCACCGCTCGCCGTCAGACTGCGCATGCAGTCAGGCAGCGCGCCCTGTCCGGGCACGACCACCCGCTCGGCGTCGCGTATCACCTCCGGATCCGCGGTTACGGCGATCTGCGCCTGCGGCGCGACGTGCTCCAGCGCCTTGAACACCGAGCGCAGGTTGCCCATGCCGTAATCGACGACCGCGATGCGCGCCACGATGCTGCTACAGGGAGCCCTTCGTCGAAGGAATGGCCCCCGGCGCGCGCGGCTCGCGCGCCACGGCCATGCGCAGCGCGCGCGCGAACGCCTTGAAGATCGTTTCGCACTGGTGGTGGGCGTTTTCACCGCGCAAGTTGTCGATGTGCAGCGTCACCTGCGCATGGTTCGCGAACCCCTGGAAGAACTCGTGCACCAGGTCGACATCGAACTCGCCGATCAGGCTGCGCGCGTACTTTACGTGGTACTCGAGCCCGGGGCGGCCCGAAAAGTCGATCACCACGCGGGAGAGCGCCTCGTCCAGCGGCACGTAGGCATGGCCGTAACGCGCGATGCCGGCCTTGTCGCCGATGGCGCGCGCGCAGGCCTGGCCGAGCGTGATGCCGATGTCTTCCACCGTATGGTGCGCGTCGATATGCAGGTCGCCCTTGGCATCGATCTCCAGATCGAGCATGCCGTGGCGCGCCACCTGGTCGAGCATGTGCTCGAGAAAAGGGATGCCGGTGGCGAGGCGCGCGACGCCCGTGCCGTCGAGATCCACGCGCACGCGGATCTGCGTTTCCTTGGTGTTACGAGCGACCTCGGCGCTGCGCATGTCAGAGCGCTTCCTTGAGCGCGTTGAGCAGTATACGGTTTTCGTCCGGTGTACCGACCGTGATACGCAGGCAGTTGGCGAGCGCCGGGTGCAGATTGCGCACGAGCACGCCCTGGCGCTTGAGCCCCTCGTAAGTGCGCACGGCGTCGCGCACGCGCACCAGGAAAAAATTGGCGCGCGACGGAAACACGGTCACGCCGTCGATCGCCCGCAATGCGGCACCGAGACGCTCGCGCTCGCTCCGAATCTCCGCGGCCTGCGCTTCCAGCGCCTCGAGCCGCTCGAGGACGAAGAGCGCCGCCGCCTCGGTCAGCGCGTTCACGTTGTAGACCTGCCGCACCTTGTTGAACTGGGCGAGCCACTCCGGCCGTCCGGCGAGATAGCCCAGACGGATGCCGGCGAGGCCGAGCTTCGACACCGTGCGCAGGACGAGCAGATTCGTGTAGCGCGGCAGCTCGTCCATGAACGTCTCGCCCGCGAAGATGTGATAAGCCTCGTCCAGCACCACCAGGCCGGGCGCGGCCTCGATGACGCGCCGGACATCGGCGCGCGGATAGAGCACGCCGGTAGGATTATTCGGATAGGCGAGGAACACGAGCGCCGGCCGCTCGGCGCGCATGCGCGCGATGAAGGCGTCCGCGTCGAAGCTGAAATCGTCGCGCAGCGGCGCCGGCACTGCCCGCATGCCGGAGAACGTGGCGTTCATGCTGTACATCACGAACGTCGGCGACGGGTACATCATCACCGCGCCGGGGCGCGCCAGCGCGAGCGCGATGACCTGGATGAGATCGTCGGAACCATTGCCAAGCAGCACATCCATCCCTGCCGGCACGCGCATCTTGCCGATAAGCAGCTCGCGCAGCCGTGGCGAATTGGGCTCGGGATAGCGGTTGAGCTCAACCGCCGCCAGCCGCTCGGCGAGTTCGCGGCGCATCGCGGGCGGCAGCAGATACGGGTTCTCCATCGCGTCGAGCTTCACCATGCCGGCCGCCGGCGCGACCGCGTAGGCCGATAGTGCCAGGATCTCCGGCCGCACCAGGTCCTCGGGCTTCATTCGTACCTCATGCGCGCGGCGCGCGCGTGCGCGGACAGGCCTTCGGCGTCGGCAAGCGTGGCGGCGACGCGCCCGAGGCGCTCGGCGGCCGCCTGCGACACCTCGACGATGCTGATGCGCTTCTGAAAGTCGTAGACGCCAAGCGCCGAAGAAAAGCGCGCGGCTCCGGCGGTGGGCAGCACGTGGTTCGGCCCTGCGCAATAGTCGCCAATCGCCTCCGAGCTAAAGCGGCCCAGGAAGATGGCGCCTGCATGGGTAAGCTGCGCGAGCCACGCCTGCGGCTCGGCCACGGCGAGCTCGAGGTGCTCCGGCGCGATGCGGTTGGCGAGCGCGCAGGCCTCGGCAAGGTCTCGCGTCTGGATGAGCGCTCCGCGCGCCTCGAGCGAACGCGCAATCACCTCG
Source organism: Burkholderiales bacterium (assembly GCA_035689325.1). Taxonomy (GTDB): domain Bacteria; phylum Pseudomonadota; class Gammaproteobacteria; order Burkholderiales; family SG8-39; genus SCGC-AG-212-J23. The sequence goes on from DASSLQ010000052.1 coordinate 10,484, forward strand.
CGCCGCGGCATTGCGGGGAGCAGCCGCTCGACGGCGGCAGCCACCGCGTCCAGGTGGCGCGCATCGGGCGAAAGCAGCAGCGCTTGGGCCGCCTCGTCGTGCTCGGCCTGCGAAAACAGGTCCATCGTCAGCCACTCGGCCGGCGCGGCGCCATCGCTGATGACAAGGATCTCGGAGGGGCCCGCGAGCATGTCGATGCCCACATCGCCATAGACCTGGCGCTTCGCCTCGGCGACATACTGGTTCCCCGGGCCGACGATCTTGTCGACGCGCGCAACGGACTTGGTGCCATACGCGAGCGCGGCGATGGCGTGCGCGCCGCCGAGCGCAAACACCCGGTCGACGCCGGCGAGCGCCGCTGCCGCGAGCACCGTCGGATCCGGGTTCGGGCTCACCATGATGAGCTCGCGCACGCCCGCTACCTTGGCCGGCACTGCGTTCATCAGTACCGAGGACGGATAAGCGGCTTTGCCGCCGGGAACATAAAGGCCGACACGCTCGAGCGGGGTGATGCGCTGTCCAAGTCGCGTGCCGTCGGCTTCGCGCTGGTCCCAGGACTTCTGCACCTGGTGTTCATGGAAGGCGCGGATGCGCTCATGCGCGGCGCGCAAGGCTTCGAGCTCTGCGGCGCCCGCATGCGCCGAGTGCAGGCGCGGCGTAGCGTCAAGCTCGCCGATTGAGGCAGCAGTTGCGCCATCGAAGCGGCGCGCATAATCAAGCACCGCGGCATCGCCGCGCGCGCGCACATCGCTGATGATCGAGCGCACCGCCTGCTCGACGCGGGGGTCGCGCGCCGTGGCGAAGCGCAGGCCATCGAGCGCCGCGGCGAAGCCGGCAGCCGAGCTGACAAGGCGCCTTAGCTTCATGCGGCGGCCGCGGCGAAGGCGTCGATCAGCGGCTGCAACGCGCTGCGCTTGGTCTTAAGGGCGGCCTGGTTGACGATCAGGCGCGCCGAAACCGGCAGGATCTCCTCTACTGCGACCAGGCCGTTCTCGCGCAGCGTGCGCCCCGATGCCACCAGGTCGACGATCGCATCGGCGAGCCCGGTCAGCGGCGCGAGCTCCATCGAGCCGTAGAGCCGGATGAGGTCCACGTGCACGCCTTTGGCAGAGAAGTGCCCGCGCGTAGTGTTGACGTACTTCGTCGCGACGCGCAGACGCGCGCCCTGGCTCACGGCGCGGGCGTAATCGAAGCCCTTGCGCACCGCCACCATCATGCGGCAACGGGCGATGCCGAGGTCCACCGGCTGATACAGGCCATCGCCGCCATGCTCTACCAGCACGTCGCGCCCGGCGATGCCGAGATCCGCGCCGCCGTGCTGCACATAAGTGGGCGTGTCGCTCGCGCGCACGACGATCAGCCGCAGGTCGCGGCGATTGGTCGCGATGACGAGCTTGCGCGAGGTGTCGGGGTTCGCCTTAGGCCGGATGCCGACGCGAACGAGCAGCGGCGCGGTCTCGTCGAAGATGCGCCCCTTCGACAACGCTATGCTGATGCTCGCCATGTGCAACCATCCGGGAATCGCCCTGATCGACGTGCTGAAGGGGGCGGATTCTACCGCAAGGCGCTAGCTCACGCGCGCGACGCGCGCCCCGAGGCCGGAGAGCTTCTTCTCGAGCGCCTCATAGCCGCGGTCGAGATGATAGATGCGGTCGACGATCGTCTCGCCCTCGGCGACGAGCCCGGCGATGACCAGACCGGCGGAGGCGCGCAGGTCGGTAGCCATGACGCTTGCACCCTGCAGGCGTTCGACACCGCGCACCACCGCGCTGTTGCCCTGGATGGCGATGTCCGCGCCCAGGCGCTGGAGCTCGAGCGCGTGCATGAAGCGGTTCTCGAAAATGGTCTCGGTGATGACTGCGGTACCCCGCGCGATCGCAGCGAGCGCCATGAACTGCGCCTGCATGTCGGTGGCGAATCCCGGGTACGGCGCCGTGCGCAGGCTCACCGCTTCCGGCCGGCCCGCCGCCTCGAGCTCGACCGTCGAACCTTCGACGCGAATGCGCGCGCCCGCTTCGCGCAGCTTCTCGAGCGTCGCGTCGAGCGTCGCGGGTTCCGCCCCGTGCAGCCGGATGCGGCCGCGCGTAGCCGCGGCAGCGGCGAGGTAGGTGCCAGTCTCGATGCGGTCCGGCATTACGGTGTGCTCGGCGCCGCGCAGGGACCGGACACCCTCTACCCGGATGACATCGGTGCCCGCGCCCTCGATGCGCGCGCCCATCGCCCCCAGGCAGCGCGCGAGGTCGACGACCTCGGGCTCGCGCGCGGCGTTCTCGATGAGCGTGGTGCCTTCGGCGAGCGTCGCCGCCATCAGCAGGTTCTCAGTGCCCGTCACCGTCACCATGTCCATCACGATGCGCGCGCCGTGCAGCCGCTCCGCGGCGGCATTCATGTAGCCGTGCTCGATGGTGATGGTCGCGCCCATCGCCTGCAGGCCTTTGACATGCTGATCGACCGGCCGCAGGCCGATGGCGCATCCGCCGGGAAGCGAGACTCGCGCACGACCGCCGCGCGCAAGCAGGGGCCCGAGCACCAGCACCGACGCACGCATGGTCTTCACCAAGTCGTACGCCGCCGTTGGATCCGCGATGCGTGCCGCGCGCAGCGTCATGCAGCCATCCGCCAGCGACGACGCCTCGACGCCCATTTGACGGAGGAGCTTCGCCATGGTGCGCACGTCCATGAGCTGCGGCACGTTCGCAAGCGCGAGCGGCTCTGCGGTGAGCAGCGCCGCGCACATGATCGGCAGCGCCGCGTTCTTCGCGCCCGAGACATGCGCTTCGCCCTCCAGCGGCACGCCGCCGCGGATGCGCAGCTTATCCACCGGAGCGCCACTCCTGTGGCGTGAGCGTGCGCATCGACAGCGCGTGGATCTCCTCGCGCATGCGATCGCCGAGCGCCGCATAGACGAGCTGGTGGCGCTGCACGCGGCTGCGCCCGGCGAATTGGTCCGAAACGACCAGTGCCTGGAAATGCTCGCCGTCGCCCAGCACCTCGACATGCTGGCAGGCAAGCGCGCCCTCGATCGACTGCTTGATGCTTTCCGGCGTCACCATCAGGACCTCAGCTTGTACCCCGAGTTGAGCAGCGCGAGATTGACGAAGGATACGACCAGCAGGAAGGCCGCGACTATCGCAAGGCTTGCCGCCGGCGGGAAATCCGACACGCCGAAGAACCCGTAGCGAAAACCGTCCACCATATAGAAGAACGGATTGGCGTGCGACAGGCGCTGCCAGAAGGGCGGCAGCGAACGGATCGAATAGAACACGCCCGAGAGGAAAGTGAGCGGCATGATGACGAAGTTCTGGAAGGCTGCGAGCTGGTCGATCTTGTCGGAAAGGATTCCGGCGATCAGGCCGAGCGTGCCAAGCAGCGCCGCGCCAAGCAGCGCAAAGGCGAGCACCCACACCGGTGCCTGGAGCCGCAGCTCCACGAACCATACCGTGACGAGCAGCACGCCCGCGCCAACGACAACGCCACGCACTGCGGCCGCCAGCACGTAGCCGGCGAAGAACTCCACGTAAGAGATCGGGGCGAGGAGCACAAAGACAATGTTGCCGGTGATCTTGGATTGGATCAGGCTCGACGAGCTGTTGGCAAAGGCGTTCTGCAGCACGCTCATCATCACGAGCCCGGGCACCAGGAAAGACGTGTAACGCACGCCCTCGTACACCTGCAGCCGGCCTTCGAGCGCGTGGCCGAAGATCACGAGGTAAAGGAGCGCCGTCAGCACCGGCGCGGCGACCGTCTGCACGCTCACCTTGAAGAAGCGCAGGAGCTCCTTGTGCCAGAGCGTGGCAAAGCGCGTCATGACGCTCTGCCGGTCAGGCGCAGGAACACTTCCTCGAGATCGGGCGGGTGCACCTCCATTTCGCGGATGGTCGCTCGAGCCTCGCGCAGGCGCGCGAGCGCCGCTTCGAGCTCCAGATGGTTCGCAAGCCACAGGCGGAATTGGCCGCCGTCGGCTTCGAGCACCCGACCCGGCAGGCCGGCGGGCAGCGAATCGCGGTCGAGATGCACGCGAAGCTCCAGGCCGGAGAAGCTGCCGAGCAGGTTGCGTGTCGTATCGAGCGCCACGATGCGTCCGTCCTTCAGCATGGCAATGCGCTGGCAATGCGCCTCGGCTTCCTCCAGGTAATGCGTGGTGAGCACGATGCTGTGCCCGTCGCGGTTCAGGCGCCGCACGAACTGCCATAAGCCCCGCCGCAGCTCGACATCGACACCGGCGGTCGGCTCATCGAGCACGATCACCGGCGGCTTGTGCACCAGCGCCTGCGCGACGAGCACGCGGCGCTTCATGCCGCCGGAAAGCGAGCGCATGTTGGCGTCCGCCTTGGCCGTAAGGTCGAGATGGTGCATTACCTCGTCGATCCACGCGTCGTTTCGCCGCAGGCCGTAGTAGCCTGCCTGCAGGCGCAGCGTCTCGCGCACCGTGAAGAACGGATCGAACACCAGCTCCTGGGGGACGACACCCAGCAGCCGGCGCGCGCGACGGTATTCGCGCGCTACATCGGCGCCCATCACTGAGGCACGGCCCGCGTCCGGGCGCGCGAGGCCCGCGATGACGTTGATAAGCGTGGTCTTGCCCGCCCCGTTGGGCCCGAGCAGGCCGAAGAACTCGCCTTCGCGCACGGCGAGATTCACGCCGGCGAGCGCGCGCACTTCACCGTAGCGCTTGGTGACGTCGTGGACTTCTATTGCGTTCAGGAGGCGGGCAGCAGGCGATCGACGCCGTAGAGACGGGCGATGGTGCGCAAGGACTCGGGCAGGTTGGTGAATCCGAGCGCGCGCTCGTGCTGACGCGCCTCCCGCAGCCAGGCGAGGAGCAGCGCGAGCAGCGCGGAATCCAATTCGCTCACTTCGCCGAGATCGACGGTTTGCACGCCATCGGCGAGATGCCGGCGTCCTTCCTCGAGCAGCGCGGCGGCATTGGCGAGCGTCACCGGGCCCGAGACGATCATGCGTGGGCCTTCGCGCCGGATCATTTCTTGGCCGCCGGCGCCGCAGGCGTCTCAATGGGGCGGTTCTTGGCGCTGAGATTCTTGATCAGGCCCTCGATGCCCGACTCGCGCACCACGTTGCTGAACTCGGTGCGGTAATTGGCGACCAGGCTCACGCCGCCGACCATGACGTCGTAGACCTTCCAGCCGGCGGCGGTTTTCTCCATGCTGTAGTCGATCGGCACCGGCTGCGCGCCCGTCTGCAGCACGCGCACCTGGACCGTCACGTCCGTGTCGCTGGGCTTCGCGCGCAGCGGCCGGAACTCGAACTTCTGGTCGCTGTAGGCAGCGAGCGCGCTCGCGTAGGTGCGAACGAGCAGCGTTCGAAACTCCTGCGTCAGGCGTTTTTTCTGCTCGGGCGTCGCCTTGTTCCAGCTCTGGCCGAGCGCAAGCGCCGTCATGGCGGTGAAGTTGAAGTGCGGCAGCACCTTGGCGTCGATCAGCTCGATCAGCTTTGCGCGATTGCCGGACTGGATCTCCTTGTCCTTGGCGATGAGGTCGACCACCTCGAGCGTCACGGTTTTCACCAGCTGGTCGGGCGCCACGTCCTGCGCGCGCACCGGCGTCATGGCGAGCAGCAGGCCAAGCAGCGCGACGCTAAGGCTTCTTGTCCTTGTCATCTTCGGCTCCCTTGTCTTCGTCCGGTTCCTTCTCGCGGGGCGGGTGTCCATCGTAGACCAGGCTGCGGCGCCGCTGCAGGTAGGCATCGCGCTGGAACACGTACTTGTCGAGCGCCGCCTCCTCGAGGATGCGGCTCGCATCGAGCAGATCGGCGCGCAGCTGGGTGAAGCGCAGCGCCCACAGCGCATACTCCAGGTGGTAGGGCCGCACCTCGCCCAGCGGATCGACATAGAGATCGATGCCGCTGCCGATGCCGTCGCGCAGATCGCTCGAGCCGATGATCGGCAGCACGAGGTAGGGCCCCGTCCCGGCGCCCCAGCGGCCGAAGGTCTGGCCGAAGTCCTCGTTGTGCTTCTCGTAGCCCATGTCGGTGGCGACGTCATGAATGCCGAAGAGGCCCACAGTGCTATTAAACGCAAGGCGCGCCCAGTCGCTGACACCGTCCTCGAATTTGCCCTGCAGGAAATTGTTCACGCCGATGAAGAAGTCGCCGATGTTGCCGAAGAAGTTGCGCACGCGATCGCGGATCTCGCCGGGCACGAAGCGCCGGTAGCCGCGCGCAACGGGCTGCGCGATTGTGACGTCGACCGTGTCGTTGAATCTATAGATGCTGCGGTTAAGCGGCTCGAACGGATCGCGCGGATCGCGCTCGGCCGTGCTGGCGCAGCCGGCCAGCGCGGCGGCGAGCGCCGCGCACACGATGCGCGACGTCACTTCGCCGGTTCCCTGGCTTCGGGCTTGCCTTCGGCCGCCTTGTTGAACAGGAACTGGCTGATCAGGTTCTCGAGCACCACCGCCGATTGCGTCAGGCGCAGGCGGTCGCCGTTCTTCAGCATCACGCCGTCGCCGCCGGCTTCGAGGCCGATGTACTGCTCGCCGAGGATGCCGGAAGTGAGGATCTTGGCGGTGGTGTCACGCGGGAACTGGTACTGGTCCACGATGTTGATGGTGACGATGGCCTCGTAGGTTTCGTTGTCGAAGCGGATATCGGCAACGCGTCCCACCACGACCCCCGCGCTCTTCACCGGTCCGCGCACCTTGAGCCCGCCGATATTGGCGAACTTGGCCTGCACCTGGTAGGTCTGCGAGGTCGAGAAGGAGGCGAGGTTGCCGACCTTGAGCGCGAGGAACAAGAGCCCCGCGATGCCGGCGACGACGAACACGCCGACCCAAAGATCGATGGTAGAGCGACTCATTGGTGGTTGCCTCCGGTGAACATCAGCGCGGTCAGGATGAAATCCAGAAACAGGATGGCAAGCGACGAAGTGACGACGGTGCGGGTGGTGGCGCGCGAGACGCCCTCCGCGGTGGGCGGCGCGTCGTAGCCCTCGAACACCGCGATCCAGGTCACGGCGATGCCGAAGACCACGCTCTTGATGACGCCGTTCAGGATGTCGGTGCGCAGGTCGACCGCCGCCTGCATCTGCGACCAGAAGGCGCCGGCATCGACGCCGATCAGCTGCACGCCGACGACATAGCCGCCGAAGATGCCCATCGCCGAGAACAGCGCGGCGAGCAGCGGCATCGAGATCACGCCGCCCCAGAAGCGCGGCGCCACGACGCGCGCGATCGGGTCGACGGCCATCATCTCCATCGCCGAGAGCTGCTCGGTGGCTTTCATCAGCCCGATCTCGGCCGTGATGGCGGACCCTGCGCGGCTTGCAAACAGCAGCCCGGCGACCACCGGGCCAAGCTCGCGCACGAGCGACAGCGCGACCAGCACGCCGAGCGACTCGGACGCGCCGAAGCGCTGCAGCGTCTCGTAGCCCTGCAGCGCGAGCACCATGCCGACGAACATGCCCGAGACCAGGATGATGATGAGCGACAGCACACCGGCGAAGTAGACCTCGGCCGTGGTGAGCCGGAAGCGCCGCAGCGCCGTGCCCGAATGCACGACCAGATAGGCGAGGAAGCGGCTGGCGAAACCGAGGCGCAGCACATGGAAGGTCACGCCGGAGCCCAGGCGCTCCAGGCGCGCGCGAACGTCAGCGACGCGCATCAATGGGTAGCGAGCTCGAGGTCCACGTCGTACCCGGGCGCCGGGTAATGAAACGGCACTGGGCCCTCCGCGCTGCCGTTGACGAACTGGCGCACGAACGGCTCGTGGCTGCGGCGGATCTCGTCCGGCCGGCCTTGCGCGATGACGCGGCCGGCGGCCATGAAGTAGACGTAGTCGACTACGCCGAGCGCCTCCTGCACGTCGTGCGTGACGATCACGGAGGTGGCGCCGAGCGAATCATTGAGTTCGCGAATCAGCCGCACGATGACGCCGAACGAGATCGGATCGAGGCCGGTGAAGGGCTCGTCGTAGAGGATGAGCTGCGGGTCGAGCGCGATCGAGCGCGCGAGGGCCACCCGACGCGCCATGCCGCCGGAGAGCTCCGTCGGCGCGAGGTGCGCCGCGCCGCGCAGGCCGACCGCCTGCAGCTTCATCATCACCAGGTCGTTCAGCAGCTCGTCGGGCAGCGTGGCGTGCTCGCGTAGCGGAAACGCGACGTTCTCGTAGACCGACATATCGGTGAACAGCGCGCCGAACTGAAACAGCATCCCCATCTTGCGGCGCATGGCATAGAGGGCCTCGCTGTCGAGGCTGCGGGTGGCGTGGCCGAGCACGCGCGCCTCGCCGGCGCTCGGCCGCAGCGCGCCCATGATGACGCGCAGGAGCGTCGTCTTGCCGCATCCCGACTGGCCCATGATGCCGACCACCGAGCCGCGCGCGATCTCGAGGTTGATGTCGCGCAGCACGGGGCGCGAGCGGTCATAACCGAACGAAAGCTTGCGAATCTCGACGATCGGCTGCGCGGCGGGGGATTGCTGCACGGCGTAATATTATCGCGCATGGGGGAGGCACCCGCGCATCTGGAAATTGCGGCGAAGCCCGCAGTGCGCGTCGACGCGCTCGTCAAGCGCTATGGCGCACTGGTCGCTCTCGACAACATCGATCTCAGCATCGCGCAGCGCGAAGCCTTCGGCCTCGTCGGCGCGAACGGCGCCGGCAAGACCACGCTCATCCGCTGCCTGCTCGACCTCACCGCGTGCGACCAGGGCCGCATCGAGATTTTCGGTACGCGCGCGCGCGACCCGATGGCGCGCGCTCGCCTTGCGTACTTGCCCGAGCGCTTCGCGCCGCCGCACTACCTCACCGGGCGCGAATTCCTGCGCGTGCTGGCGGCGCTTGGCCGCGCGCGCCATGACGAGGCGCGCAGCGCAACGCTCATCGCCGAGCTCGAGCTCGAGCCCGCGGCGCTCGAGCGCCCGGTGCGCACGCTCTCCAAGGGCATGACGCAGAAGCTCGGCCTCGCCGCCGCGCTCTCGCTCGAGCGTGAGCTCTACGTGCTCGACGAGCCGATGAGCGGGCTTGACCCC
>DASSLQ010000053.1:0-28177 GCA_035689325.1 Burkholderiales bacterium
ACGCACTCCATCGCTCACCGTCACATCGGACACCGCTTCTGTTTCACCGCCAATGAGCCGGTTGATACTGAACCGCCAAGGACCATTGGCCGGCTCCGCCCCGCGGATGCGTTCTCTGGTTTGCGGCCACTCAACCACAAAGTCTGTCGCAAGGACGCGCCCGACGGATCTGAAATCGTTCGTTGCCATGAGGCGCCAAAACTCATGAACTACATCGACTGCCGTTGCCATCAACGATTTTCCGAGTTGTGACCCCGGGTCCGAATTATCCGACCCAGCGGCGCGCGTTGCGGAACATCTCCATCCACGGCGAGTCCTCGCCCAGGCCGGGCGGGCGCCAGGAGTACTGGATGCTCCTGAAGCAGCGCTCGGGGTGCGGCATGAGGATGGTGAAGCGCCCGTCGGCAGTGGTGACGCCGGTGATGCCCTGCGGCGAGCCGCTCGGGTTGTAGGGATAGGTCTCGGTCGGCCGGCCGGCGTGGTCGACGTAGCGCATGCACACGAGCTGCGCCTCGGCCCCGGCGAACTCCGCGCGGCCTTCGCCGTGCGCGGTGACGATCGGGATGCGGCTCCCGCTCATGCCGGCGAAGAAGAGCGACGGGCTCTTCTCGATCGTCACCATGACGAGCCGGCCTTCGAACTGCTCGGACTTGTTCCTGAGGAAGGCGGGCCAGTGCGCGGCACCGGGGACGATTTCCTTCAGCGCGGCGAACATCTGGCAGCCGTTGCAGGCGCCGAGCGCGAAGCTGTCCTTGCGGGCGAAGAAGTTCATGAACTCGGCGCGCAGGCGTGCGTTGTAGAGAATCGTGCTGGCCCAGCCGCGGCCCGCGCCGAGCACGTCGCCGTAGGCGAAGCCGCCGCCGGCGACGATGCCTTTGAAGCCGGCGAGCGTCTGGCGCCCGGCGAGGAGATCGGTCATGTGCACGTCGACCGCGTCGAAGCCGGCGCGGTCGAATGCCGCGGCCATCTCGACGTGGCCGTTCACGCCCTGCTCGCGCAGGATGGCGACGCGGGGGCGCGCTCCGGCGGAGATGCGCACGGACCTGACGTCGAACGTGAGATCGATCGACAGGCCGCTGTCGTTCGGATCGATGATGCGGTCGTACTCCTCGCGCGCCGACTCGGGATGGTCGCGCAGCGCCTGCATGCGGTAGCTGAGCTCGCCCCAGATGCGCTGGATGTGGTCGCGCTTGTTGGCGTAGACCGGCTTGTTGTTGCGCGTGAAGCGGATCTCGTCGCGCGCGTTGAGCTGGCCGATGACGTGCGTGTAGCCGCCGAGGCCCGCCTCGCGCAGCAACCGCATGACGTTCGACCGGTCGCGCGCGCGGATCTGGATGACGGCACCGAGCTCCTCGTTGTAGAGCGCGGCGAGCACAAGCTCGCGCGCGCGGCCGGCGAGCTGCTCCTCGGTGTTGCGCTTGAAGGCGTCGACGTCGTCCGCCGCGGCGTCGAACGTGAGCGGATCGAGATTGATGCTGACGCCGCAGTGCCCGGCGAACGCCATCTCGCAGACGGTCGCGAAGAGCCCGCCGTCGGAGCGGTCGTGGTATGCGAGGATGAGCGGCCGCAGCGCCTGGACGGCGGCAAAGAACGCCTTCAGCAGTGCCGCATCGTCCACGTCCGGGCATTCGGTGCCGTAGCCCGCCCCGAAGGTCTGCGCGAGGATCGAGCCGCCAAGTCGATTCTTGCCGCCGCCGAGATCGATCAAGAGGAGCTCGGTCTCGTCCGCGTCGGTGCGCAGCTCCGGCGTCAATGTGTCGCGCGCGTCCTCGACCGGCGCGAAAGCCGACACCACGAGCGAGAGCGGCGCGAGCACTTCTTTTCCATCCCAGCGCGTCTGCATGGAGAGCGAATCCTTGCCGACGGGAATCGAGATGCCGAGCGCCGGACAGAGCTCCATCGCCACGGCGTGCACGGTGTCGTAGAGCGCGGCGTCCTCGCCCGGATAGCCGGCGGCGGCCATCCAGTTGGCCGAGAGCTTTACCTGCTGCAGAGAGACGATATTCGCCGCCGCGATGTTGGTGATCGCCTCGCCGATCGCCATGCGGCCCGAGGCCGGCGCGTCGATCAGGGCAAGCGGCGTGCGCTCGCCGATCGCCATCGCCTCGCCCGCGTAGCCGTCGTAGTCGAGCAGCGTGACCGCGCAGTCGGCGACCGGGACCTGCCACGGACCGACGAACGGATCGCGCGCGCAAAGGCCCCCGACCGTGCGATCGCCGATCGAGACCAGGAAGTGCTTCGCCGCGACTGCCGGGTGGCGCATGATGCGGTGTGCCGCCGTATCGGGCGTGATCTTGTCGAGCACGAGCGGCTCGGGCTGGCGCGGCACGCGGCGCACGTCGCGCAGCATCTTCGGTGGTCTTCCGAGGATCACGCCGAGCTCGATGTCGACCGGCTTGGTGCCCGACTTGCCGTCGGTGACGACGAGTCGCCCGTCATCCGTGGCGGCTCCGAGCACCGCGAACGGGCAGCGCTCGCGCTGGCAGAGCATCTCGAACATCGGCAGGTCCTGGGGCGCGATCGCGAGCACGTAGCGCTCCTGCGCCTCGTTGCACCAGATTTCGCGCGGCGACATGCCGGTGTCCTCGCTCGGGATGTCGCGCAGCTCGAGCCTGGCGCCGCGGCTCGCCGACCAGACGAGCTCGGGCAGCGCGTTCGAGAGGCCGCCGGCGCCGACGTCGTGGATCGAGAGGATCGGGTTCGCGGGGCCGAGCTGCCAGCAGCGGTCGATGACCTCCTGCGCGCGGCGCTGGATCTCGGCGTTGTCGCGCTGCACGGAATCGAAATCGAGCTCGGCGACGTTTGCGCCAGCGCCCATCGACGAGGCGGCGCCGCCGCCCATGCCGATCAGGAGTCCCGGGCCGCCCAGCTGCACGAGCAGGCTGCCCGCGGGGACATCGAGCTTGGTCGCCTGGCTCGCATCGATGTTGCCGATGCCGCCTGCCAGCATGATCGGCTTGTGGTAGCCGCGGTTCTGGTACTCGAAGGCGCGGAAGTAGCCGCACAGGTTCGGGCGGCCGAACTCGTTGTTGAATGCGGCGGCGCCGATCGGCGCCGCGAGCATGATCTCCAGTGCGGAGGCGATATGGGCGGGCTTGCCGGGCGATTGCGCTTCCCATGGATGCACGTGGCCGGGAATGCGCAGATAAGAGGTCGTGTAGCCGACGAGGCCCGCCTTGGGCTTCGCGCCGCGGCCGGTGGCGCCTTCGTCGCGAATCTCGCCGCCCGCGCCGGTCGCCGCGCCGGGGAAGGGCGAGATCGCGGTCGGGTGGTTGTGCGTCTCGACCTTCATCACCGTGTGCGTAAGACCCGTCTGCCGGGCATACCTGCCGTCGGCGCGCGGGAAGAAGCGCTGCGCGCCGCGGCCTTCCATCACCGCGGCGTTGTCGGCGTAGGCGACCACCGTGCCTTTCGGGTTCAGCGCGTGCGTGTGCCGGATCATCGCAAAGAGCGACTTGTCCTGCTTCCTTCCGTCGATGATCCAGTCGCCGTTGAAGATCTTGTGCCGGCAGTGCTCGGAGTTCGCCTGCGCGAACATGGTGAGCTCGGCGTCGGTAGGGTCGCGGCCGATTGCGCGGTAGGCGCGCTCGAGGTACTCGATCTCGTCGTCGCTCAGCGCGAGGCCGAGGCGCCTGTTCGCCGCCCGCAGCTCGACGACGGCAATCGACTGCAGCGGCCGCGGCGGCACATGCACGAAGAGTTGCGCCGCATCCTCGAAGGAGGCAAGCACCGTCTGTGTCATGCGGTCATGCAGCAGCGCGGCGACGCCCGCCTTTTCCGACTGTACGTAGTAGGCGGTGCCGCGCTCGATGCGCTTCACCGCCGTGAGGCCGCAGTTATGCGCGATATCGGTCGCTTTCGACGACCACGGCGAGAGGGTGCCCAGGCGCGGCACCACGAGGTAAAGGCGGCCGCTCGGTTGAACCGGTTCCTGGCCGTACGCGAGGAGCCGCTCGAGGAGGGTGCGCTCCTGCGGCGCGAGCGCGCGCTCGAGCTCGATGAAATGCCGGAACTCGGCGGCGGCGGCCCGGATGCCGGGATCGACTTTCTGCAGTTGCGCGACAAGCTTGGCGAGGCGGAACTCCGAGAGCGCGCGCGGTCCCCGGAGCTGGAGGATGTCAGGCACTACAGAATCTCTTGATACGCGGCCAATCGTCGTTTCGGCGGAAGCGGGAACTTGTGATTCTCGAGCAAGAAGCTGGGCTGCCGCTTTCGCGGGGGCGACATTTCAGGACTTCCCTAGTTGCGAAGTTGCGGCTCCTTCACCGTGCCGCCGATAAGCAGCGTCGCGCGCCGGGTATCGTCCGACACCTTCAGGTCCACCACGATGCGGCCGGAGAGAGCACCGTTACTGGCGATGTCGGCGCTCGCCCCGGCGTTCAGCCGCCCGGCGCCGATGTTGACGTTGCGCAGCGCCACCGACCCGCGGTCGTAGCTGGCCTGGCCGTTCATCTCGGCAAACTGCGTGACACCGGCGGCCTGCCTGCCGCCCGACTGGATATAGCGCGCGAGGTCGAAGCTGCCGAGCGTTCCCTGGTTGACGGTGAAGGTACCGTCAAGCCGGCTGCCGGCGACGAGGCCCGCCGCATCCGGCGCGCTCATGCTGAATTTCGCCGTGCCGTCGGCATTGCCGGAGGAAAGCAGCGCCGGCGCGAACACCGCGGCGTTGATGTTGCGCACGGTAACCACGCCTTCCACGTTCCAGCTCCCGGACCAGTGCACGCTGGCCTTGCCCGATATGCCGCCCTGGAAGATGGCGCCGCCCCAGTCGTTGATCGTCATGCCGCGCGGCGTCGCCACGCCGTGCATGGCGAACTTGCTCAGCGTCACCTGCGGCGCGATCGGCAGGGTGAAGCCGCCTGCGAACGCCTCGAAATTGATCGAGCCGTCCTCCTTGGGCGTGAGCTTGGCGACGAGGCCGTCGGGACCCTCGACCTTGGCGCTCCTCAGCGTGCCCCGGGCGTCGAACGTGGCTTCGGCGAGCAGATCCTTCGGCAGCGTCGCCGGCCCGGGCAGCTGCAGGTTCTTGACGGTGAGGGTCGAGATGCTGAGGTTGTCGGCGCGCAGCTTGGCGAAGAGCGCATCGCCGATCGCCTCCTGCGGCAGGCTCAGGCCCTCGACGCGCACGTTGGTGAACTCTTTCTTGTCGCTGAAGAGCCCGCCGGGCCAGCCGCTTGCCACCACGCGCGCGATCCTCGCGTTACCGACGCGCACATTGCTGAATCGCACCTGCGGCAGTCCGCTGAAGAGCCAGAGGTTCGCCGACTCGATCTTGACCGTGCGCCCGAGGGCCTCGCTCGAGATGCGCTCGTAGCCCGCCGTGTCGAGCGGCACGATGTGCGCGGCGCCCACGCCGATGATGAGCAGCAGCGCCAGGGTTAGTGAAACCGGCTTGCCCCACTTGATCGGCCGGCGCGGGCGCGACGGCGCGGGCGCGTATGCGACTTCCTCCTCCTTCTTCTTTTTCTTTTCCTTCTTCGCCGCGCGCTCCTTCTCCTCCTTCTCCTTCGCTCGCGCTTCGGCGATCTCGGCTTCCTCGCGCTCGACCTCGGTCATGTCGAGGTCGTCGTCGCTGACCGGGATGTCCTCTTCCTTCGGCTCGTGCTTCTTGCCTTCCTTCGCCATCGCCGCCGCGGTTGCGGCCTCGGCCTTGCGGCGGATTTCCTCGGCCTCGCGCCTGCGGCGCTCTTCCTGCTGCGCGCGCCGCTCCTCCTCCTGCGCACGGCGCTGCTCTTCCGCCTGCGCGCGACGTGCCTCTTCTGCCAGGCGCTGCTCTTCCTCCTCGGCCTGGCGGCGCCGCTCGGCCTCTTCGCTGGCCCTGCGATCGAGCTCGGCACGCCGGCGGTCGGCTTCGGCTTTCACCTGCTGGTCGGCTTCCTCCTTGGCCTTCTGCTCCTCTTCGCTGTCGCTCGTGAAGCTCTCGAGGTCGGCGAGCAGTGAATCGGCGAAGCTGTCCTTCTTTTTCGCCTTCTTCGATACGCCGTCGCCCGGGCCCGGCGCCGCTTCGACGTTCGCCATCGCGGCGGCTGCCGCCGCCGCCGCCGCGGCGGCCTCGCGCTGCGCAGCCTCCTCCGCTTCGCGCTGCTTGCGCTCCTCTTCCTCCCGGCGCCGCGCCTCTTCGCGCTGGCGCTCCGCCTCCAGGCGCGCCTTCTCCTCCGCCTCCTTGCGGGCGCGCTCGGCTTCCTGCTTCGCCTTGCGTTCGGCCTCCTCGCGCGCCTTGCGCTCCGCCTCGAGCCGCTGGCGCAGTTCCTCGGCTTCCCGGCGCGCCTTCTCTTCTGCTTCCTTGCGCGCGCGCTCGGCTTCTTCCTTCGCCCTGCGCTCGGCTTCCGCCTTCGCCTTGCGCTCGGCTTCCTCGCGCGCCTTGCGTTCCGCCTCGAGCTTGCGCTCGAGCTCTTCGCGCGCCTTGCGCTCGGCCTCGAGCTTCGCCTTGGCCTCGGCTTCGATGCGCGCCCGTGCCTCGGCCTCGGCCTTCGCCTTCGCTTCCGCGGCGGCGCGCGCCGCCGCTTCCTGGGCGGCCCTGGCCTTCGCGTCGGCTTCCGCCTTTGCCCGGGCCGCCGCTTCTTCCTTGATCTTGTTCTGGGCCTCGGTGCGCGCCTGCGCTTCCATCTCGGCGCGCGCCTTCGCTTCGGCTTCCTTCTTGAGCTTGTCGCGCTCGGCCGCGGCCTTGGCTTCCGCCTCCTCGCGCGCCTTGGCGAGTATCGTGGTCTGTTCCATGGCCGACTGGGAGGGTGCGGCCGGTCGCGAGGCAGGCTTGGAGGCACCTCCGAGCGAGCTGAAATCGAGGTCGCCGAGACTGCTCTCGGGCTTGGCGAGCGGCTTGGACACCGGCCTGGATACGGGCGCCGCTGCGGCGGGCTTCGCCGGCCCTGCGGCGGGCGCACCCGCGGTCACCTGGCGGATAAAACCGTCCTTGTCGAGCTGCGCGATGATCTTCTGGAAGCCGGCGTCGTAGGGTTTGCCCACCTTCTGCGCCACATCGGCAAGCGTGGCGCGGCCGTCGATCGCTGCCAGCACTGCCCGGTCCGCGCGCTGCAGCAGGCTCGTCTTCCCTGATGCCTCCTGCACTCCCTTCCCCGACTTCGAGTAGATGGCGGTCGGATTCATTTCTTGGCCGCCATTATATTAGTGAGGCGAGCCGTACCCGCCTCCGCCCGGACTTTCAATGACGAATACGTCGCCGGCGGCCATCTCGGTCTGGTCGAACGGGCCGAGCTCGGTGCGACTTCCGTCCGCGCGCAGCACGTAGTTTTTTCCACGCTCGCCCGGCTCACCGCCCGCCATGCCGTGGGGCGCCACGAGCCGGTGCCCGGACAGGATCGCGGCGGTCATCGGCTCCAGAAACCGCACGCGGCGGATCGCGCCGTTGCCGCCGCGCCAGCGGCCGCGCCCTCCCGAGCCGTGACGGATTTCAAAGCTCTCTAGGCGCACCGGGAAGCGCCACTCGAGCACTTCAGGATCCGTCAGGCGCGAATTCGTCATGTGCGTCTGCACGACATCAGCACCGTCGAACCCCGGGCCCGCGCCCGAGCCGCCGCCGACCGTCTCGTAGTACTGGTAGCGTGCGTTGCCGTACGTGAAATTGTTCATCGTGCCCTGCGCCGACGCCATCACCTGCAGCGCGCCATAGAGCGCCTCGGTCAGACATTGCGAGGTTTCGACGTTGCCGGCAACCACCGCCGCGGGGTAGCGCGGCTTCAGCATGCAAGCGTCGGGAATGATCACGTTGAGCGGCTTGAGGCAGCCCGAGTTGAGCGGGATGTCCGCATCCACCAAGGTGCGAAAGACGTACAGCACCGCGGCCATGCACACCGCCGACGGCGCATTGAAGTTGTTCGGCAGCTGCGCCGACGTACCGGTGAAATCGATCGTGGCGCTGCGCCGGTCGGCGCCGATCGTGATGCGCACGCGAATCAGCGCGCCGTTGTCGAGCGGCATTTCGAACGCGCCGTCCTTAAGCACTCCTATCACGCGGCGCACCGACTCTTCGGCATTCGCCTGCACATGCCCCATGTACGCCTGCACCACCTCGAGCCCGAACTCTTCCACCATCCGGCCAAGCTCCTGCACGCCTTTCTCGTTCGCCGCTATCTGCGCGCGCAGATCGGCGATGTTCTGCGTGACGTTGCGCGCCGGGTAGCGACCGGAACCGAGCAGCTTCACCGTTGCCTCCTCGCGGAAGCGTCCCTCCTCCACCATCAGGAAGTTGTCGATCAGCACGCCCTCCTCTTCCACCACCTTGGAGCCGGGCGGCATCGAGCCCGGCGTGATGCCGCCGATGTCGGCGTGGTGGCCGCGCGAGCCGACGTAGAACAGGATCCGGCCGTCGCGGAACACCGGCGTGATGACCGTGACATCGGGCAGATGCGTGCCGCCGTTGTAGGGCGCGTTCAGCACGTACACGTTGCCCGGCTTGATACGCCCCGCGTTCTCGCGGATCACGGTCTTGATCGACTCGCTCATCGAGCCGAGATGCACCGGCATGTGCGGCGCGTTGGCGATCAGATTGCCGGTGCCGTCGAAGATCGCGCAGGAGAAGTCGAGGCGCTCCTTGATGTTCACCGAGTACGCCGTGTTCTGCAGCCGCAGGCCCATCTGCTCGGCGATCGACATGAACAGGTTGTTGAATATCTCCAGCCTCACCGGATCCACTTCGGTGCCAATCGCCGCTGCCATCTCCCGGGCTCGCGTGCGCTCGAGCACGAGGTGATCGAGTTCGGTCACCGTGGCGCGCCACTCGGGCTCGACCACGGTGGTTGCGTTCGCCTCGGCGATGATCGCCGGCCCTTCGATCCGCTGGCCCGCCGCGAGCTCCTCGCGCCGATAAAGCGGCGCGTGGTGCCACGTGCCGGCAGTGAACACCTGTACCTTCTGCGCGGGCAGCGCCGGCCGGCGCGGCGGGGTCGGTACTTCGCGCGGCGCGTCGCCGGATGCGATCGCTTCTGCCGACACGGCTTCTGCGATCAACGCGCGACCGGGCATGAGGAAGGAGAACTGCTTGCGGTACGCCGCCTCGAACGCGGCGACCATCTGCTCACGCGGCCCGAGCGGCACGACGAGCGCCGTGTCCGTGCCGTCGTACTTGAGGTGCGCCCGCCGCTCTACGCGGATGCGCTCCGGCAGCACGCCCTGCAGCACGAGCTCGTCGCGCGCCGCAGTGGCGAGCTCCTCGGCGATATCGGCAAGCGTGCGCGAGTCGTCGAGCTTCATCTCCACCGCGCGCTCGCGCATCGCCCTCTGGTCGGCGAGTCCCATGCCGTAGGCGGAAAGCACGCCTGCATGCGGATGGATCAAGACGCGCGTCATGCCGAGCGCGTCGGCGACGAGGCACGCGTGCTGGCCCGCGGCACCGCCGAAGCAGTTGAGCGTATAGCGCGTCACGTCGTGGCCGCGCTGCACCGAGATGTGCTTGATCGCGTTCGCCATGTTGCCCACCGCGATCTGCACGTAGCCTTCCGCCACCGCCTCTGCGCTGCGGCCATCGCCGATCGCGCCGGTCAGCTTCTGGAATTCGCGCGCCACGACCGCCGCGTCGAGCGGCTGCTTGCCGTCCGGGCCGAAGACATGCGGAAAGAAAGCCGGCTGGATCTTGCCCAGCATCACATTCGCGTCCGTCACGGTGAGCGGCCCGCCACGCCGGTAGCAGGCCGGGCCGGGATTGGCGCCGGCCGAGTCCGGCCCCACGCGATAGCGTGAGCCGTCGAAATGCAGGATCGAGCCGCCGCCTGCGGCGACCGTGTGGATCGACATCATGGGCGCGCGCATGCGCACGCCGGCGACCCTGGTCTCGAACTCGCGCTCGAAGGCGCCCGCGTAATGCGACACGTCGGTCGACGTGCCGCCCATGTCGAAGCCGATGATGCGCGCGAAGCCCGCCGCCTCGGCCGTGCGTGCAGCGCCGACGATGCCGCCCGCGGGCCCGGAGAGGATCGCGTCCTTGCCCTGGAAGCGGCGCGCGTCCGCCAGGCCGCCGTTCGACTGCATGAAGAAGAGCCGCACGCCCTCCAGCTCGGACGCGACCTGGCGCACGTACCGGCCAAGAATCGGGGACAGGTACGCATCGACCACCGTGGTATCGCCGCGGCCGACGAGCTTCATGAGCGGGCTCACGCGATGCGAGACCGAGATCTGCGGGAAGCCGACCTGCGCCGCGAGCTCGGCGACGCGCCGCTCATGCTCCGTGTAGCGGTAGCCGTGCATGAAGGCGATCGCGATCGACCGGAACCCTTCGCTATGCGCGCGCTCCAGATCTGCCCGCACCTGTGCGGCGTTCAGCGGCAGCACGATCTCGCCGCGCGCGCCGACGCGCTCCTCGACCTCCACCACCCGGGTGTACAGCATTTCAGGCAGGACGATGTGCCGGTCAAAGAGGCGCGGCCGGTTCTGATAGGCAATGCGCAGCGCGTCGCGAAAGCCGCGCGTGATGAAGAGCACTGTCGGCTCGCCTTTGCGCTCGAGGAGCGCGTTGGTCGCCACCGTGGTGCCCATCTTCACCGCCTCGATGCGCTCGCCCGGTATCGGCGCGCCGGGCCCGACGCCAAGGAGCGCTCGGATTCCGGCAAGGGCGGCGTCGCGATAGCGCTCGGGGTTCTCCGAGAGCAGCTTGTGCGTGACGATCGCGCCATCGGGCTTGCGCGCCACCACGTCGGTGAACGTGCCGCCGCGGTCGATCCAGAACTCCCAGCGGCTCACGCGAGCCACTTTCTAATCTGTGACACCGCCCGCATGGTAAGCGCAATGCGCCCCGCATCCAGCGGCAGCGCCTGCGACGAGAGCTTCGCAATCACCAGCTGGTTCTTGCGGTCCACGAAGAGATGCTGGCCGTGGATGCCAACGGCGAAGACGAGCGGCGAGTCGCCTTCGAGGATGTACCACTGGCTGCGATAGCGCATCGGCATGCCGGGAAAATAGGCGACGAAGCTGCCCGCGTCCCACGCCGCACGGTCTCCACGGTTTTCTATATCGCGCACCCAGGCAGATTCGTGCTCGATCATCCATTGCCCGGCGCGCGCGAGGTCCCGCGCGGTGACGCACATGCCGCCGGCGGTGCGCGGCGCGCCGAGCCGATCCACCGTGATATAGGCGCTGTGCTCGGCGCCGATCGGCCGCCACAGGTGCTCGCTCATCAGCTCGGCGTAGCGGCTGCCCGTGGCGCGCTCGATCACCCAGCCGAGCAGGTCCGTGTTCGGCGAAATGTAGTGGAACCGGCCACCATGAGGAGCATCGCGCTGCGTGAGCACCTGGTAGAAGGAGTGGAGATCCGAAGCCCGCTCACCCGGCGCGAGCGGGTTCCAGCCGGTCGCCTTGCGGTACTCGACGATCGGACCCGAGGTGGCGAGATAGTCCTCGGCGAAGGCGACGCCAGTGCGCATGTCCAGGAGCTGGCGCACGGTCGCGCCCTTATATGCGGTGTTCGCAAGCTCGGGCACGAAGTCGGTTACCTGCCGTTCCGCGTCGATGCCGAGGCTGCCGAAGAGCAGCCCCAGCATCGACTTGGACACCGACATCAGGATGTGCGGCGATGCCGCCGACATGCCGTGCGCGTAGTGCTCGGCGATCAATGCGCCGCGATGCAGGACGACGAACGCGTCGGTCCCGGTTTCGGCGAGGAACTGCGCGATGTCGAGCTCGCGCGGCCGCACGCCGAGCTCGCGCACGCGCTGCGGGTCATGCGCGATGTCGGCGCTCGGGATGAGCTCGCGCACATGGTGGAAGGCCCAGCGGTTGTAGGGCGCCTCCCGCCAGTTCGCGAGCGTCGCCTGGGGCAAAGGCAGCGGCTTCATTACAATCCAATGCTAACTTGGAACGTGTAGACGCCGTGGTGGTGGGCGCGGGCGTCGTGGGGCTCGCCATCGCGCGCGAGCTCGCGCGCGCCGGCCGCGAAGTGATCGTGCTCGAAGCCGAAGACGCGATCGGCACGCACACGAGCTCGCGCAACTCCGAAGTGATCCACGCCGGCATCTACTACCCGAAGGGCTCGCTCAAGGCGCGCACCTGCGTCGCGGGGAAGCACCTGCTTTACGACTACTGCGCCTCGCACGGCGTGCCGCATCGCCGCTGCGGCAAGCTGATCGTCGCGACCAGTGAAGCCCAACTCACCGAGCTTGCGGCGATCCGCGGCAAAGCGCACGCGAACGGCGTGACGGATGTCGACTGGATCGCCAAGGACGAGGTGGCGCGCCTCGAGCCCGAGCTTTTCTGCGTGGGCGCGCTTCTCTCCCCTTCCACCGGCATCATCGACAGCCATGCCCTCATGCTCGCCTACCTCGGCGACGCCGAAGCCGCGGGCGCGATGCTGGCGCTGAAGAGCCCGTTGGAGCGCGCGATGGTGCGCGCCGACGGCTTCGAATTGCGCGTCGCCGGCGCGGAGCCCATTGCGTGCAGCGTGCTGGTGAACAGCGCCGGCCTGCGCGCGCCGACGGTCGCAAGAAGCATCGAAGGCTATCCGGCCGAGCTCGCGCCGCGCGAGCTCTATGCGAAGGGAAACTACTACTCGCTCACGCGCCGCGCCCCGTTCTCGCGCCTGGTCTATCCGGTGCCCGAGCCCGGCGGGCTCGGCGTGCACGTGACGCTCGACCTCGCCGGGCAGGCGCGCTTCGGGCCCGACGTCGAATGGGTCGAGCGCATCAACTACGACGTGGATCCGCGTCGGGCCGAGCGCTTCTACGCCGCGATCCGTCGCTACTGGCCGGGGCTGCCCGACGATTCGCTCGCGCCGGGCTACGCCGGCATCAGGCCCAAGACCGCCGGGCCGAACGAGCCCGCGCCCGACTTCGAGATCCAGGGCCCGCGGCGCCATGGCGTGCCGGGGCTCGTGCAGCTCTACGGCATCGAGTCGCCCGGCCTCACCGCGAGCCTCGCGCTGGCGCGCGCTGTGCGCGATGAACTAGGCTAACATCCGCCGCCAAGGAGGAAACCACCATGCTGCGCACAAGAACGCTGATCGGCGCGCTCGCCTTTGCTCTCGGTCTTCCGGCACAGGCGCAAACCAAATGGGACATGCCCACGCCGTATCCGGACGGCAACTTCCACACTAAGAATGTGCGCCAGTTCGCCGAAGACATCGCCAAAGCGACCAGTGGCAAGCTCCAGATCCAGGTGCACTCCAACGGCAGCCTGATCAAGCACCCGGAGATCAAGCGCGCGGTGCAGACCGGGCAGGTGCCGATCGGCGAAGTGCTGATCTCGGTGCTCTCGAACGAATCGCCGCTGTTCGCCTTCGATTCCAACCCGTTCCTCGCTAACAGCTATGACAAGGAGCGCAAGCTCTGGCAGGCGGCGAAGGCGCACATCGTCAAGCGCCTCGACGGGCAAGGCATCCGGCTGCTCTACTCCGTGCCATGGCCGCCGCAGGGCCTGTACACGAAAAAAGAGATCAATTCGCTCGCCGACCTGAAGGGGACGAAGTTCCGCACCTACAGCCCGACCACGTCGCGCTTCGCCGAGCTCGTGGGTGCGATCCCGACGACCATCCAGGTGCCCGACATTCCCCAGGCGTTCCGCACCGGGCTGGTCGACGCGATGATCACGAGCGGTGCCACCGGGGTCGACAGCCAAGCGTGGGACTACCTGCAGTACTACTACGACACGCAGGCGTTCCTGCCGCAGAACATGGTGATCGTCGGCAAGGCAGCCTTCGGCAAGCTGCTGCCGAACGAGCAGAACGCAGTGCTCGACGCCGCCAAGGCCGCCGAAGCGCGCGGCTGGAAGACGAGCGAGTCGGAAAACGCGGGCTACGTGAAGACCATGGGCGAGCACGGCATCAAGATCATGAAGCCGCCCGCGAAGCTCTCGTCGGAGTTCGAAGCGATCGGCCGGCAGATGGCCGAGGAATGGGCGAAAAAGGCCGGCGCGGAGGGCGAGGCGATCCTCAAGGGCTACCGCGGCAAGTAAACCCGAGTGCGCAGCGCGCTCGAGCTAATCTACAAGACATCCGGCCTCGCGGCCGGATTTTTTTTGGTCGCGATCGGCGCGCTCACCGCGGTGCAGATCCTCGGGCGCCTCGCCGGCTTTGCCGCGTATTCATTCGACGACTTCGCCGGCTTCTCCATGGCGGCAAGCTCGTTCCTCGGCCTCGCGTATACGCTGCGCGCGAACGAGCACATCCGCATGACGCTGGTGCTGCACCACACGCGGCCGGGCCTGCGGCGCGCGCTCGAGATCGTGTGCCTCGCGGTGGCGACATTCCTGGTGGGACTCTTCGCCTGGTTCACCTGCGATATGACGCTCACTTCCTTCCAGCTCGGCGACGTGTCGCAGGGGCTGGTGCCGGTACCGCTCTGGATACCGCAGTCGGGCATGGCGCTCGGCCTTGTGGTCCTCGCGATCGCGTTCGTCGACGATCTGGTCGCGGCGCTCGGCCGCCGGCCGACCGCCTACGCTGCCGCCGAGGCCGAGCGCGCGGCCGAGACGCCGACCTTCGAGCGCTGAGCCGTGGAATTCACCTGGATGGCCGTCGTGTTGCTCGCCGCGCTCGCGCTCCTTCTCATCGCGGGCGTGTGGATCGCGCTCACTCTGCTCGGGGTGGGCTGGATTGCCATGGTGCTGTTCACCAATTCGCCCGCCGGTCCGCTGATGGCCACGACGTCGTGGGGATCAAGCACGAGCTGGGCGCTCACAGCCCTCCCCCTCTTCATCTGGATGGGCGAGATCCTGTTCCGCACCCGCATCTCGGAGGACATGTTCCACGGGCTCGCGCCGTGGATGGCGCCGCTCCCGGGACGGCTCATGCACTGCAACGTGTTCGGCTGCGGCATCTTCGCCGCGATTTCCGGCTCCTCCGCGGCCACCGCGGCCACCATCGGTCGCATCACGATCCCCGAGCTGTTGAAGCGCGGCTACAACGAGAAAATGGCGATCGGCTCGCTCGCCGGCGCGGGCACGCTCGGGCTGCTGATTCCGCCGTCGATCATCATGATCGTCTATGGCGTGGCAGCGGACGTGTCGATCGCGCGGCTTTTCGTCGCGGGCGTGATCCCGGGCGTCCTGCTGATGCTGATGTTCGCCGGCTACATCGGCGTCTGGGCCGTACTCAACCCGGAGAAGACGCCGCCGCGCGAGGCCGGGACGACGCTCGTGCAGAAGATCTACGCCGCGCGTCACCTGATCCCGGCGGTGCTCTTGATCGCCGCCGTGATCGGCTCGATCTACAGCGGCGTCGCCACCCCGACCGAAGCAGCGGCGATCGGCGTGGCCGGCGCCCTCGTCCTCGCCGCCGTCGGCCGCTCGCTCACCTGGCAGAGCTTCACCGCGAGCGTCATGGGTGCGACGCGCACTTCGTGCATGATCGCGTTCATCCTCGCGGGCGCGGCATTCCTCACAGTGGCGATGGGCTTCACCGGCGTGCCGCGCATCATGGCCGAGTGGATCGGCGCCCAGGGCTTCAGCGCCGTGCACCTCATCGTGGTGCTCACGGTGCTCTACATCATCCTCGGCTGCTTCATCGACGGCATCTCGATGGTGGTGCTCACCTCCTCGGTCATCCTGCCCTCGGTCAGGGCGGCGAACATCGATCTGCTGTGGTTCGGCATCTTCATCGTGCTGGTGGTCGAGATGGCGCAGATCACGCCGCCGGTTGGCTTCAATCTCTTCGTGCTGCAAGGGTTGACCGGCAAGAACATGTTCGAAGTGGCAAGGGCGGCGCTGCCTTTCTTCTTCCTGATGGTCGCCGCGGTAGCGCTCATCTGGCTCTTCCCCGAGCTCGTCACCTTCCTGCCAAGCCGGATGTTCAATCTGCGCTGAGGCTCAGCCGAAGACCATGCGCCGCGCGAGCCGGCGCGAGCCGCGCGCGTGCGCCGCGAAGCGCGGCAGCAGATGTGGATCGGCGCTCGCCGGCACGGTGCCCGGATCGACCGTCACCGCGGAGCGGTAATGGCGCCTGGCCGAGTTGAGCGCAGCATCGTTGAGATTGCCATTCGGATAGCAGAACAGCGTAACGGGCCGCTGGAGTCGCGCCTCGATGAGCACGCGGCTCTCGCGCAGCTCGGCGTCCGTCTCATCGGCCGTCAGTGACGTCAGGATGGGATGAGACATGGTGTGCGAGCCGATCGTCACTAGGCGCGGATCGAGCCGCGCAAGCTCCTCCCAGCCGGCGAGATCGAACTCGTCGCGCTGCGCTCGCGTAGCTTTGAACTTGGCTGTCGCGGCTCTCACCGCCTCTTCCACTTTCCGCCGCAGCGCGATGGCGAGCGTCTTCATCCACTCGACGAAAGCCTCGAGCTCCGGCGGACCGCCGACCGTGTCGGCAAGCTCGGCGAGCGCCGCCGGGTCAAGAGTACGCAAGCGCTCGCGCGCCTCGTGGTTCCAGAGCCATGCGCCGTGTTCGATCAGCCCCGGGCAGACGAAAAAGGTGGCGCTCAAGCCGAGCCTGCGCAGGATCGGATAGGCAACCGCGACATTGCTGCGCAGCCCGTCGTCGAACGTGAGCGCGATGCGCGCGCGGCCATTGCGGCCGCGGCCGCTCGCGATGTCGTCGAGCGCTACCACCGGGAAGACGAGGCTCAGCACGCGCAGCTGCCGCTCGAGCGCTGCCGCGTCCGCCGCCGGCGTGCCGTGGTACATGAGGATGCGGTCGTGCGCGAGGCCGAGCACGCGCGCATTCTTTCACCGCGCCTGCACTTAGAATGGACTCATGTCTAGTCCGATCTACCTAACGGAGGACATCCGGCGCATCGAGCGCGCCGCGGGCGAGGTCACGCCGCCGCTCATGGAGCGCGCGGGCAGCGCGGCGGCGGAGCTGGCGGCGAGCCTCGCGTCCGACAAGAAGAAGGACATCCTGGTGCTCGCCGGGCCAGGCAACAACGGCGGCGATGCGCGCATTGCGGCTGCGCGGTTGCAGGAGCGGTACTACCGCGTGAGCGTCGCGACGCGGCCGGACGAGATTCCCGAGCGGCCATGGGGGCTCGTGATCGACGGCCTCTTCGGCATCGGGCTTGCGCGCGACATCGACGGCGAATACGCACGCATGGTCGAGTACGCGAACCGGCAAACGTGCCCGGTGCTCGCGCTCGATATCCCGAGCGGCCTGCACTCGGACACCGGCCGCGTGATGGGCAGCGCGGTGCACGCGACGCACACTATCACTTTCATCGCGCTCAAGCCCGGGCTGCTCACGCTCGATGGCCCCGATTACTGCGGCGACATTACGGTAGCCGATCTCGGTCTGCCGGCGGACAAGCCCGCTGCGTGGGTCGCCGAGCGCGAGCTCTTCCAGTCGGTGCTCAAGCACCGGCCGCGCAACTTCCACAAGGGCCTCGCCGGCTCGGTGGCGATCCTCGGCGGCGCGAGCGGCATGACGGGCGCCGCGCTGCTCGCCGGCCGTGCCGCGCTGAAGCTCGGCGCGGGCCGCGTGTATGTCGGCATGCTCGACACGGCACTGCCCGTCGATCCGGGCGCGCCGGAGCTGATGCTGCGCCACGCCGACGATGCGCTCGGCCTCGACCTGAACACGCTCGTCGTCGGGCCGGGGCTCGGCGACAGCGAGCGCGCGGAAACGCTGCTCGGCGCAGCGCTCACGAGCGAGCTGCCGTGCGTGCTGGATGCCGATGCGCTCAACCTCATCTCGGAAAGTGCCGATCTTCGGCACGTGTGTGCGCGCCGCAGCGCCGAGACGCTCCTGACGCCGCATCCGGCGGAGGCTGGGCGGCTGCTCGGCACGACCACCGCGGCGGTGCAGGCTGATCGAGTAAAAGCGGCGCGCATGCTGGGCGAGAACCTCAACGCGCACGTGGTGCTGAAAGGCAATGGCAGCATCCTCGTCGCGCGCGACGGGCACTGGTTCGTGAACCGCACCGGCAATCCGGGCATGGCGAGCGCCGGCATGGGTGACGTGCTCGCCGGCCTCCTCGGCGCGCTGCTCGCGCAAGGCTTTAGCGGCGAAGGCGCGCTCGTGCTCGGCACGCATCTGCACGGGGCGGCCGCCGACGAGCTCGCGCGTGAAGGCACCGGACCCGTGGGCATGACGGCGGGCGAAGTCATCGACGTCGCGCGGCGCGTATGGAACCAATGGCTATGAAGCTGATCACCGAACTCGTCATCGCGAACCGCATCCTGGCCAACGAGGATGTGGTCGATGCCTATGGGCACGTGAGCGTTCGCAACCCCGACGCGCCGGGACGCTTCTTCCTCGCGCATTCGAAGGCGCCGGCATTCATCGAAGCCGGCGACATCCTGGAATTCAATATGGATGCGGAGCCGGTGCGATCGGACCCGCGGCCGCTCTATCTCGAGCGTTTCATCCACGCGGCGATTTACGAAGCGCGCCCGGACGTAATGGCCGTTGTCCACGCGCACGCCGAGGACGTGTTGCCGTTCAGCATCACCCAGGCGAGGCTGCGGCCGGTGATTCACTCGGGCGCCTTCATCGGCGCCGAAGTGCCGGTATGGGACATCGCGCAGCGCTTTGGCGAGCGCACCAACCTCCTCGTCACCAGCATTGAGCAGGGTCGCGATCTCGCGCGCGCGCTCGCCGGGCGCAGCGTGGCGCTGATGCGCGGCCACGGCTTCGCCGCCGCGGCGCGCACGCTGATCGACGTCGTGCGCATGTCCGTCTACCTGCCGCGCAACGCGCGCGTGCAGCACAAGGCGATGCAGCTCGGCGAGTTGAAGCCGCTCAGCGCGGGCGAGATCGACGCGCGGGCCGCGGGCACGGGCTACAAGCCGCAGTCGCCCGAAACGCAGCGCGCGTGGCAATACTGGGCGCAGCGCGCCGGCTGTGCCGAGCTGCTGAAACAGCTCTAGCGCCTCAGCACGCAGCGCACGCCGCCGGCCGGATCCGGCACGTCGCCTTTGTAGCGTGGGATGAGATGCACGTGGACGTGCATGCGCGACTGACCCGCGGCCTTGCCGACATTCACGCCAATGTTGAAGCCGTCAGGCGAGTGCCTCTCGCCGATAAAGCGGCGCGCCTTGTTGAGCAACTCGAGCACCGCCGCCTGCTCGGCGCCAGTCATCTCGAAGAAATCGGCCACATGCCGACGTGGCACGACGATGACGTGACCAGGAGCAAGCGAGTTGCTGTCGTAGCGCGCGTAGGCGCTTGCGTTCTCCGCCACTACGTTCGCTGGAACACAAAGCTCGCAGTCCGGCATTGGCTCTCCTGCAGCGCTGATGTTACAAGCATGCGCCAACCGTTCCGAAGAGGCTTATTTACCGTCTGCGGCGTTTCGGTGTAGGGTGTTCCGGGCATAGGGTTTCCGCCCGGGGGGACGGAAGTGGACAGCACGTTGTTCATCCTCTGGACGATGGTCGGCACGGCCTCGTTGACGCTCGCGCTCGTGCATGGCGCGGTCTGGCTCCTCGACCGGCGCAGTCTCGCCCACCTTGCGTTCTGCATCCTCGCATTTTCAGTGGCTGCCATTGCGCGCATCGAGTACGCGATGATGCGGGCCGCCACGCCCGAAGAATACGCACAGTGGTTGCGATGGATCCACGTGGCGCTCTTCTTTGCGACGCTGGGGCTCGTCATGTTCGTGCGCGTGTATTTCGGCACCGGACGTGCATGGCTCGGCTCGAGCGTGATCGGGTTGCGCGCCGTGGTCACGGTGAGCAATGTGCTCGGACCGGCGGGGGCCTCGTGGCTCGTCACCGGCCTGGAGCAACTGCACTTGCTCGGCGAACCGGTTTCCGCGAGCGGGCTCGGCAGCGCTCGTCCGCTGCAATGGCTGGCGACGACGACTGCGATCCTGCTGGCCGTGTATGTCCTGGATGCTTCCATCGCGCTGTGGCGCGAGTCCGAGCGCGAAGCGCGGCGCAAGGCCGTGCTGGTAGGCGGCGGCATCGTCGGCTTCGTGCTCGCCGCCACCATCCAGCCGCAGCTCGTCATCTGGGGCCTGGTGAAGATGCCGATCATGCTGAGTCCCGCTTTCCTGGTAATGCTCGGCGTGATGACCTACGAGCTGTCCCGCGACATCGTGCGCGCAGCGACTATCCAGAAGGAGGCGCACCGGCTGCGCGACGAGCTCGCGCACATCGCCCGCGTCAGCACGCTGAGCGAACTCTCGGGCTCGCTCGCGCATGAACTGAACCAGCCGCTCGGCGCGATCCTGCGCAATGCCGAGGCGGCCGAGCTGCTCCTCGAGCGCCCCGCGCCGGACCTCGCCGAGCTGCGCGCGATCGTCGCCGACATCCGGGCCGACGACCAGCGCGCAGGCGCGATCATCGACCGCATGCGTGCGCTGCTCAAGCGCAACAGCCTCGAGCTGCACCAGGTGCCGCTGCAGCCGCTGGCGCAGGAGGTGCTCGCACTAGTGCGCGCTGATGCGGCCGCACGGCGCGTGACGCTCGACTGCGCGGTGCCGGAAAGCCTGCCGCCGGTCGTCGCCGACCGCGTGCAGCTGTCGCAGGTCCTGCTCAATCTCATTGTCAACGGCATCGACGCGGTGTCCGAGTCCTCGAAGCGGCGGGTGGCGATCGAGGCGCGGCGCGCGGACGAGCGCACGGTCGAGATCGCGGTCGCCGACTCCGGCCACGGCATCGCGCCCGACATGCTCGCCAAGGTGTTCGAGCCCTTCGTCACCACCAAGGCGAAGGGCATGGGCATCGGCCTTGCCGTCTCGCGCACCATCATCGAGGCGCACGGCGGGCGGCTGTGGGCGCAGAACAACGCGCAGGCGGGCGCGACCTTCCGCTTCACGCTGCCGGTGGCGGCGGCGAGCGCATGAGTGCCGAGCCGCTCGTTCGCGTGGTCGACGACGACGGCTCGTTCGCGCGGTCGCTCGCGCGCCTGCTCGGCGCACGCGGGTTTCTGGTCCGCACCTTCAGCTCAGGCGCCGAGCTGCTGGCCGAACTGTCGGGCGAGGCGCGCGGTTGCGTGGTGATGGATCTCAAAATGCCGGGGATGAATGGGCTCGACCTGCAGAGCGAGCTCGCGCACCGCGGCCTGCGGCTGCCGGTCGTGTTCCTTACTGGAGCCGCCGACATTCCGAGCTCGGTACGCGCCATGCGCGGCGGCGCCGTCGATTTCCTGGAGAAGCGCGCGCCGAGCGAGCACCTGATCGCGGCGGTCGAACGCGCGCTCGCATGCGAGCGCGATCAGCGCAACCTGCGCGAGCGCTTCGCCAGGCTCACCGAGCGCGAGCTAGAGGTGCTGCGGCACGTGGTGCGCGGCCGGATGAACAAGCAGATCGCCGCGGATCTCGGCATCCACGAACGCACCGTGAAGCTGCACCGCACCGCGGTCACGGCGAAAGTGGGCGTGCGTTCCGTGGCCGAGCTCACCACGCTTGCCCGGGACGCCGGCATCGTGTGACGCATCTGCCCCAACGGGCAGTACCGCACTCGGATGCGCGGCACGAGAATGCACCGCAGTGGGCCCCCAGGTAGCCATCATCGACGATGACGCGAGCCTTTGCCGCTCGCTCTCGCGGCTGCTCCGGCTTGCGGGCTACCAGCCCTGTACTTTCCATTCCGCCGAGGAGTTTCTCGGCGACCCAAGCCGCGCGCGCTTCGGCTGCCTGCTCGTCGACATCCAGCTCGGCGGCATGTCCGGGCTGGAAATGCAGCGCGTGCTCGCCGCCGAGGGCCAATGTGCGCCACTCATATTCATTACAGCGCACGACGGGCCGTCCATACGCACCCAAGCCGTGCAGGCAGGATGCGCCGGATTCTTCAGCAAGACCGACGAAGGCGCGCGCATCCTGGACGCCATCCGCGACGCGGTGCGGCCATGAAATCGTCGCCTTTGTCCAGTCGTCCTGCGGTATTCCGGCGGCGGTTTCCGGCGGTCGTGCGGCAATCCGTAGCGCTGCAACCAGCGTAACATGTCAGGAAAAGTTAAACGTCTGGATACCGAAGCCCCGGGGGGTGGCATGAGCAGCGCGCGCGAAAGCGTGACGGTCCTGGATGACGACGTGCTGGTGCTGCGCGCGCTCGACCGCCTGCTGCAATCCGCCGGCTATGCAGTGGAAACCTATTCCTCAGCGGGCGAGTTCCTGCGCCGCTGCGCGTTTGATGCGCCTGGCTGCATCGTGATGGATCTTTCACTGCCGCTGATGAGCGGGCTCGACCTGCAGCACGCGCTCGCCATGGTCTCCGACGCGCGCCCGCTGGTCTTCATCAGCGGCCACGGCACCGTGCCAAGCAGCGTCGAGGCAATGAAGGCCGGTGCGGTTGACTTCCTTACCAAACCTGTCGACGGCGAGAAGCTCCTCGCGGCAGTGCGCGCGGCGCTGGCGAAGGACCACGCGGCGCGCGAACAGCGTTCGGAGCAGGCCTCGGTCACGGCGCGCCTTTGCACGCTGACGCCGCGCGAGCGCGAAGTGCTGGCCGGCGTGGTCGCGGGCAAGCTGAACAAGCAGATCGCAGCGGAGCTCGGCACCGCGGAGAAGACCATCAAGGTGCATCGCGCACGCATGATGCGCAAGATGGAGGTCGGCTCGCTTGCCGAACTGGTGCGCGCATGGACAGTCACGCAGCCGCCTCTGGCCGCCTAGCGGCGCTGTTCGAACGCCCCTCCTGGGTCGCGCCAGCATTGCTGGTCGCTGTCGGCTACTACCTTGCCGCGCGTCTTGGCTTCGCGCTGACACTCAAGCCCTACCCCATCTCCACCCTGTGGCCACCGAACGCGCTGCTCGCCGGCGCGCTGCTGCTTGCTCCGGCGAGCGCCTGGTGGTGGCTGCTTGCCGCGGCATTGCCGGCGCACCTGCTCGCCGAGCTGCAGAGCGGCGTGCCGACGGCGATGGTACTCGGCTGGTACGTCAGCAACTGCAGCGAAGCGCTGATCGCGGCGGCGCTGGTGCGCGCGTTCGTGCCGGAGCCGCTGCGCCTGGATACGCTGCGCAACGGCGGCATCTTCCTCGCTGGTGCCGCGCTCGCCGCGCCGCTCGTGTCCTCGTTTCTCGACGCCGCGCTGGTACGCATGATCGGCTGGGGCGAGACCGGCTACTGGGACCTGGTCGATAAACGCGTCTTCTCGAACATCCTCGCCCAGCTGACGATCGCGCCTCTCGTGCTGGCATGGGCGGCGCTCATTGCGCGGCGTCCTGCGGCGTCGCTCGCTCGCCTGGTCGAGGCGGGGGCCTTGTTCCTTGGGTTGCTCGGCGTATGCCTGCTGGTGTTCGACGCGCCGCTGGGGGCCGCGCATCCTTCGCCGGCGGTGTACTACGCGCCGCTGCCTTTCCTGCTATGGGCTGCGGTGCGCCTCGGTCCCGCCGGCACGACGAGCGCGCTCGCGCTGATGACGGTAGCCACGATCTGGGGCGCGGTCCACGGGCTCGGGCCCTTCGCCGCGCACACGCCGCAGCAAACGGCGCGCGACATGCAGTTCTTCCTCATCGCCGTCGCGGTTCCTTTGCTGCTTCTCGCGGTCGCGCTCGAGGAGCGCGCGCGCGCCGAGCGCGACTCGCGCGAGCAGCGCCGGCAGCTCACGCACCTCTCGCGCGTCGCGATGCTCGCGGAGCTCTCCGGCGGGATCGCGCACGAGCTCAATCAGCCGCTCACGGCGATCCTCAGCAACGCGCAGGCCGCTCAGCACTTCCTCGCCAACAAGACCGCCGAGCCGGAGCTGCTGGCCGAGATCCTGCAGGACATCATCCTGGCCGACCAGCGCGCGGGCGACGTGATCGCGCGGCTGCGCGCGCTCTTCAAGCGCGGCGAAGAGCGCTTCGAAACGCTCGACGCGAACGCGCTGGTGCGCGAGGTGCTCGCGCTGACGCACGGCGATCTTACGACGCGCGGCGTGGAGCTGGTGCTGCGGCTCGCGCCCCGCCTGCCCGATGTGAGGGGTGATCGGGTGCAGCTCCAGCAGCTGCTGCTCAACCTCGTCGTGAATGCCGCCGAAGCGATGTCGGTGATTCCGCAGCAGGATCGCCTGCTTACGGTGCAGACGCTCGCCACCGCGGGCCGCGTGCACATCAACGTCGTCGATCGCGGCCCGGGATTCAAGGTGGCAGCCGAAAAACTGTTCGAGGCGTTCTACACGACCAAACCGCAGGGTCTCGGGCTCGGGCTGTCGATCTCGCGCTCGATCATCAAGGCGCACGGCGGGCGTCTGTGGGCCTCCAACCGCCGCGGCGGCGGCGCCGCTTTCCTGATCACGCTGCCGAGCACCCGGAGCAACTGACGGGGTGTCGTGCCGGCCAATGTCAAGGTGATTCGTGCGCGCGCGTTCATCGGCGCCCAGCCGGACAATGGAGTGGCCGCTCGAGTGAGCGCCCCTGCCACCCCGAGGGGGGCGCATGGGACTTTGGTCCAATTTCTCGCCGCTGGCCGACCTGCTCCAATCAGAGCACCGTGCCGTATGTCGCGATCGTCGATGACGAGGAGCCGGTCCGCAAGGCTCTGAAGCGCCTGCTGCGAGCCGCGGGCCTGGAGGCCGAGACCTACGCGAGCGGCCAGGACTTCCTCCAGGCAAGCGTGCTGCGGCCGCCCGACTGCCTGGTGCTCGATCTGCACATGCCTGGCATGAGCGGACTGCAGGTGCTGCGCGAGCTGCGCGCGACCCATCGCGCGCCGCCCACCGTCGTAATCACCGCCTACGACGAGCCGCATACGCGCGAGCAATGTCTTGCCGCCGGCGCTTCCGCCTACCTGCGCAAGCCGCTCGAAGAGCGGCTGCTGCTCAACGCCATTTCGGCGACCGTCAAGCGCATTCCCAAGGAGAACAACTCATGAAGCCGAAATATCTGTTGCTGCTCGTCCTGCTCGCGTGCGCGAGCGCGCTGGCCCAGCCGCAGCCATCGCGCGCCCGACAGTCGGAGTTCTACTTCGCGCCGGTATTTACGCAGGGCAAGGACCTTTCGCAGGAGGGCGGCACGAGAGTGAGCACGGCGAATGGCACGGGCTTCAGCCTCGGCTGGGCCTACAACTTCGACGCGCGGTTTGCTGCGGGCGTCGACTTCGCCTGGAGCTGGATGGATTACCGCGCGAACCTCGCCGGCGGTCCGGGCAATGGGGGCAACGTTACGCAGATCGCCGGATCGGTAGAGACGGGGACCGTGCGCTTCCAGGGCACCTACAACTTCTTCCCGGGCGACTTCACGCCGTTCGTGAGCGGCGGCCTCGGCTGGACGCACGTCTATACCGACATTCCCACCGGGCCGCCGCAGAACCTCTGCTGGTACTACCCCTGGTACGGAACGGTGTGCAACGGCTACGTGCCGACCGCCAACACGACGAAATTCAGCTACAACGCGGCGCTCGGCGTGCGCAAGGATTTCGGCCCATACTTCGTGCGCGGCGTCTTTAACGCGCAATGGATGGACTACGGCGGCTCTGGGGGACAAGAGTACTGGCCGCAATTCCGCTTCGATCTCGGGCTCATGTTCCGCTAGTCGCTTACATTTGCGTCAAGGAGG
This sequence comes from Burkholderiales bacterium, assembly GCA_035689325.1. Lineage (GTDB taxonomy): Bacteria > Pseudomonadota > Gammaproteobacteria > Burkholderiales > SG8-39 > SCGC-AG-212-J23. The sequence continues at coordinate 25,290 of DASSLQ010000053.1, forward strand.
CGCCCTAGGCCCAAGGTCCCATTTCGCCCGCGCTGCCACGGGGCTACTTTGTCGGCGGAGGAACCATGAAGCGGTTCATCGCAGCTTTCTTCGCCGCAGGTCTCGCCTGCGGCGTCGCGCTGGCCCAAGTCAGCGGGGGCCTCTTCAGGGGCGGTCCCATGGAGGTGTTCGACGAGGCCGATACGCGGCTGCTGATGGACACCGCGTACCAGGCACTGGACCGGCCGACGCTCGACAAGGAGAAGATCGGTTTCGAGAACCCCAATACCGGTCATCGCGGCGACGTGACCGTGGTACGCGCCTTCGATTCGCGCGGCCGCACTTGCAAGGAAGTGCAGGTGCACACCGAAGCGCAGGGCCGCAAAGGCGACAATACGCTTTACTTCTGCAGCGTGGAGGGCAAATGGCGACTGGTTGGCGACTCGCAGCTCTAACCTCCTTCGTGCTCGGGTTCTCCGGCTGCGCCAGCAAGCAGGAGCCGACCGAATATGACCTGGTTCTGAAGCGCGCCAAGCCGCCGACCCAGGAAGCGCTGAACGACGAGTGCTCGTGGATCAACACCTCGATCGAGCGGCAACGCAGCCTCGCGAAGTACGTTGCGGCGACCTCGAGCTACCCGTCAACCGCCCTGGCGCACCAGGATGCGGCGCAAAGGAACGTGGCCGTGCTGCAGTCGCGCGCGCAACAGATAGGCTGCCAGCCGGCATCGTCCGGCATGTCGTTCGACGCCTGCTTCGCGCGCTGCCGCGAGCACACGCAGCGCAGTAGCGACCAGTGCTTCGACGCCTGCAACAAATAAGTCCGTGGCGTTTCGTTTGCTCACCCTGTGGAGCGTCCTAGCGCTCTGGCTCTCCCTAGCGGCCGCGGCGCAGGCGCAGACGTCGAAGCCCGTGCTCCTCGTTGCATCGCCCGACTTGCGGGGCGTTTACCGTGAGACGCTGCTCATCGCGGTTCCGGCAGCGAGCGGGCATGTCGGCTTCATCGTCAACCGCGCCACCGAGACCAACCTCGCGGCGATGTTCCCCGGTCACCGGTCCTCCGCCAAGGTGGCGGAGCCGGTCTACTACGGCGGCCCGCAGATGAAGGACACCATCTTTGCGGTCGTCCGGCACAATCCCGGGGCGAAAGCGGCGCCCTTCTTCGGCGATCTTTTCATCGCCTACCGGCGCGAGGCCGTCGACCGCGTCATCGAGCGCATGCCCAACGACGCGCGCTACTTCGCCGGCTTCGTGGCCTGGGAACCCGGCGAGCTCGCAGATGAAATCGACGCCGGCTTCTGGTTCGTCGCCGACGCGGATCCATCGCTCTTCTTCCGGCGTGACATCGACACGTTGTGGCATGACCTCGTCACGCGGCTCGGCAACGGCCACGCCCCGCAGCGCGGTCCGGGATTCTGGTCGGTGCGGCTCGCGCGGCCCTAGCGACTATTGGTTGCGCGATAGCCCTTGTCGCGCATGCACTGGCCGAACGCCTGGTTCTGCCGCAGGCGCGCGTCTTCGGACCCGGCAGGGAACCCGGGGATCGTCGCGGCGCCGGTAAGGGTTTGGGCGGGCAGCGTCGAATGGGTCACCGAACCTGCGGCCGCGGCGCTCTGGGTCTGGCAACCTTCGGTGTCTGCCTGGATCACCTCAGGCGTCGCGCCGGGCTTCTCCCACTGCGCCGGCGCCGCGCAGGCCCCGAGCGCGAGCGGCAGGATCCAGGCGGCACGCAATGGACGCATGAGCGCATCTCACCAAAGCGTGCATCCGCGGGCAATTGGACCTAGGTCCCATGGTGCAACGCGCGCGAGCACGGTCCAATAGCGCGAGGAGAACCCCATGAGCGAACGACGCGGCCTCACCATCTTCTTCACCGACGGCACGAAGATGCGGCTCGACTATCCCAAGCAGACGCCCAACGACATCGCCACGCTGCTCAAGGTGAAGGAAATCCTCGAGAAGCGCCAACTGCTGGTGGAGGTCGATGGCGTGCTGCTGATGTTCCCCTTCGACAACATCAAATACGTCGAGGCGCATCCGGCGCCGGCGCAGCTTCCGGATTACGCCATCAAGGGCGCGACCCTCGGGTAGCGGCCCGCCGCACGCGTTACAACTGCTGCGGCGGCTTCTTCGCCACGGGCTTTTTCGCGGCAGGCGCCTTGGGCGGCGGCGCATAGACGGACGCCGCGGCGCGCCGCGCTTCCAGCGTCTCGAGCTGCAGCTTGTAGCCGACGTAGTACTTGTAGATGTTGCGCACGAAGAGCACCGTCTCCTGCCCCACCCGGCGCGCCGCCACGCGCTCGACATTGTCGAACCAGATGTCTGCGTCGACGCCCATCTGCGGCGCCTCGGCGCGTAGCGCCGCGACGCGGCCCGGCCCGCAGTTGTAGGCGGCAAGCGCGAACAGCGTCAGGTTCTGCTCGTCCGGCGTGCCGCCCGAGATGGCGCGGTCGCGCAGCAGGCGCAGGTACTTTATCCCGCCGTGGATGTTGGGCTCGAGCTCGGTGATGTCGCCGACGCCGAGCGTCGCGCCGGTGTCGGGCATGAGCTGCATTACGCCGATCGCGCCGACCGAGCTCCTCGCGCTCTGGTCGAGGCGCGACTCCTGGTAGCCGAGCGCGGCGACGAACAGCGGGTCGAAGTCATAGCGCGGCGCGTACTTGCGGAACAGCGCGATCGTCGCCTGGAAGCGCTTCCAGTCGGTTTCCGCAGTCGCGTGGCCGAGGCTTCGCACATAAGCCGGATAGTTGCGGTAGCGCTGCGCCCGGGCGCCGGGGTACTTGTCGATGAACTCGTCGAGCACCGCCGCAAGCTTCGGGCTGCCGGTGCGGAACGCCCAGCCGACGCTTTGAGCGGAGGTCAGCGCAAGATCCTTGCGCGGCTTGAGGCGCTTCTGCATGTGCGCCCAGA
>DASSLQ010000054.1:0-8441 GCA_035689325.1 Burkholderiales bacterium
GCGGCGCGCGGGCGACGACCACGCCGCGCTGATGCGCGACCGCGGGCTGTACCTGGTGGTCGAGCTGCCCCGCGAGCCGCTGTGGACGGACGGCGACGCGACGCGCCTCGCGCAGGTCGTCGGCAACCTCCTCCACAACGCCGCGAAGTTCACCGCGCCGGGCGGGCGGGTGCACCTCGCGCTCGAGGTGGCGCGCGGCGCCGCCGAGATCCACGTGCGCGACACCGGCGTCGGGATCGAGCCGGACCTGCTGGCCGAGGTGTTCGAGCCGTTCGTGCAGGGCGAGCGGCCGCTCGACCGCTCGCAGGGCGGACTCGGCATCGGGCTTACCCTCGTGCGGCGCCTGGCGGAGCTGCACGGTGGCTCGGTATCCGCGCAAAGCGAAGGCGCCGGCCGCGGCAGCACCTTCACGCTGCGGATACCCGCCGTTGAGCCGCCGGCGGCCGCGCGCACGCGGCTGCGCGCGCCGAGCACCGTGCCGGCGCGCGACGTGCTGGTAGTCGAGGACAACGACGACGCGCGCGAGACGCTCAAGCGCATGCTCGAGCTCGCCGGGCATCATGTGCGCGTCGCCGTCGATGGCAGCGCGGCGCTCGATGCCGTGCGCAGCGCCATGCCCGACATCGCGCTGATCGATATCGGTTTGCCGCAGATGGACGGCTACGAGGTCGCGCGCCGCATCCGCGCTGTGCACGACAAGCGCCCGCTCCTCGTCGCCATCACCGGCTATGGCCTGCCCGAGGACCGCAATCGCAGCCGCGAGGCGGGCTTCGACATGCATCTCGTCAAGCCCGTCGACAATGCGACACTCGCTGAAGTGCTCGCGCGGCCTTAAAACCCGAAATCGGGGACAGACCACGTTTTCCGATCCTGCCTGGAAATAAGCGTGGTCTGTCCCTGTTTTTGGTTTCAGGTTTGTGGGACCGCCATGCCATGCTGTACGGCGGGACGCTTGCCGATGGCGTCGTACCAGCGCTTGACGTTGGGAAACCCCGCGAGGTCGACGCGATGCCATTCGTGGCGCGCGATCCACGGGTAGATGGCGATGTCGGCGATCGAGTACTCGTCGGCGAAGTAATCATGGCCGGCAAGATGCGCATCCATCACGCCGTAGAGGCGCTTTGCCTCCTTGCCGTAGCGCTCGCTGCCGTAGGGGATCTCGTCCTTCTTCGCGCGCATGAAGTGATGCGCCTGGCCGAACATTGGCCCGACGCCGCCCATCTGGAACATGAGCCACTGCAGCGCCACGTACTTGCCACGCACCGAGCGCGGCAGGAACTTGCCGGTCTTGCCGGCGAGATAAATCAGGATCGCGCCGGATTCCATCATGGCGATGGGCTTGCCGTCCGGGCCGTCGGGATCGACGATCGACGGGATTTTGCCGTTGGGGTTGATCTCGAGGTACGCAGGCGCGAACTGCTCGGTATTGGTGCCGATGTTTATCTTGTGCACGCTGTACGGCAGGCCGCACTCCTCGAGCATGATGGACACCTTGCGGCCGTTCGGCGTGCTCCAGGTATAGAGTTCGATCATGTTGAAGTGGCTCGTGACGTTGTTCTTGGCGCTCGTGATTCTATCGGCGGCGACGCCGCTCTTGCGCCGGTTTCGCCTCGGCCGCCTGCCGGGCGATTTCCAGATTCCGGTGCGGGGCCGCGTGTACTACGTGCCGTTTGCGACGACCGTCGTGCTGTCCCTACTTGTCTGGCTGATCGGCCGGCTGCTGTAGGCGCGCGGCGAGCGCACGCCCGACCCACATCTGCGGCAGCGACGGCTCGAGCTTCTCTTCCGCCTCGCGCTTCGCCACCGTGCTCCTCGCCAGCTCGAACGCCTGCGTGAAGGAGCGCGTGCGCGCCAGGGCATCGCGGAAGTAGGCCTCGCCGAAATAAGTGAAGTCGCGCCCGCTCTCGCAGCCAAACGAGGTGCGCTCGGCGGCCGACGCGGTGATGACGATGCTGTTCTCGTCGCGCAGCGGCTCGACGTAGGCGCCCGAGTAGCACGCCGAGACGACGATCACGCGCCACTTGATGCCCGCGTCCTGCAGCAGGCGCGCGAGTGCTGTCGGCGTCAGCGACGCGAGGTCGAGCGGCGGCTGGACGGCGGACAGCCGATGATCGTCATAGCCGTGCGCGCTCAGGTAGAGGAAGAGCACGTCCTCGTCGCCGTTCATCTGCTGGGCGACGCGCCTTAGCGCGCGCTCGAGGTTCGTGACGCTCGCGATCGGGAACTCGTCCAGGGCGTCGTAGCTGTTGGCGAGGGCGATCGAATGACCCGTGGTGCCGAAGCGCTCGTCGAAAAGGCGCCACACGAAGCGCATCTCGTGGACGAACACATCCTGGCTCGCGTCCGGCGCGAAGCCGATGAAATAGAGCTCGCGCACGCCCGGGCGTCCGCGCTCGATGGCGGCAAGCGACCGCTCGATGAGCTGACCCTGTAGATGGAACAGGCGCTCCTCGGCAAGCGGCGCCGGTTCGTCGCCTTCGTCGGGCTCGAGCCACACGTCGGTGCGCGGAAGCACGATGAAGGCGATCACGATCATTGCGCTCACAAACGCCGCGCCTTTCAGCAGCTGCGGCCGCTGGCTCCCCGCGCAGACCAGCACTGCGCGCAACGCGACCGCCCAGTTCCACGCGAGGAGCACGATCGCTGCGACGCTCGGATAGCCGGTCCACGCCGCCACCGCGGGCAGGGTGAAGGCCAGCAGCTCGAACAGTGCGTCGCTTGCGGTCAGCCCGACCGCAACGAGCAGCAGGATCTCCGGCGCGGCGTAGATATGCGCGATGACGAGCGCCGTGACCAGAACGAGCGGCACGGCGCCAAGGTGGATGGCGATCGCGGCTTCGTCGAAATCGCCCGCCATGCCGGTGCGCAGCGCCGCCACTGCCATCCACACCGCGAAGTTGAACGCAACGAGCAGCACGTAATCGAGCGCCGAGGCGCGGAAGTCGAGCGCGCGCACCGGCATGAAGAGCGCGAGGCGCGCGCCCGCCACCAGGTTGCGGTAGAGGTCCCGCAGGTAAAGCTTCATAGCGCTCGCGCGATCGCCTCGATGCGCCTCTCGTCGATCAGCCGCGGGATGTCGGCGGCCGTTGGCGCCGCAGCGGCGATTGCGCCGGCGTCGACGGCCGCGGCGGCCGTGCAGGCACGCTCGAGGCGCGTCGTGTCGACGATCGGCGTGTCGCGGCGCGCCACCTCGAGGAGATCGGCAAAGCGGCCGGGCCGCCGGAAGGCGTCGGCGCGCTTCAGCAGGCCCAGCAGCGCCTCCGGCGTCGCCAGGCCCGATGCGCGCAGCGCCACGCGGTTGCGGCAGGCGAGGAGCGCGAGCTCGCGCACGTCGCCCGGCACCTTGAGCCGGTCGCAGAGCCCTTCCGCCTGCGCTTCCTTGAGCGGCCAGCACAGGCGCGCGAAGCGCACCGGCAGCGTGGCACCGGCAAGGCCGTTGCGCTCGCGCAGCTCCGGCGTGAGCTTCTTCTGCAGGCCGCAGGCTTCCAGCACCTCGAACATGCGCTCGGGCTCGCGCTCCATCAGGCCCTTGGCGAACTCCTGCCAGACGCGCTCGGGCACGAGATAGTCGGTCTCGCCGCTCGCCACCATCTTGCGCATGAGCGCCATCGTCTCCGGCGCGACGTTGAAGCCGAAGCGCGCCGCGAAGCGCGCGACCCGCAGGATGCGCACCGGATCCTCGGCAAATGCGTCGCTGACATGCCGCAGGATGCCCTGCTCGAGATCGCGCTTGCCGCCGTACGGATCGATCAGCGTGCCGTCCTCGGCCTTCGCCATCGCGTTGATGGTGACGTCGCGTCGCCGCAGATCTTCTTCCAGCGGCACATCCGGTGCCGCGTGCACCGTGAAGCCCTTGTAACCGCGCGCGCTCTTGCGCTCGGTGCGCGCGAGCGCATATTCCTCGTGCGTCTCGGGGTGGAGGAACACCGGGAAATCCTTACCCACCGGTTTGTAGCCGAGGCGCTCCATTTCTTCCGGCGTTGAGCCGACCACGACGTAGTCGCGATCTTTTACCGCCAGCCCGAGCAGCTCGTCGCGCACCGCGCCGCCGACCGCGTAGACCTTCACGCTTGCTTCACTCGTACAGATCGAGCTCGGCTATCGACTCCGGCTCGCGCTCGGACGCCTCGATCCAGTCGCGCATCGCCGGCAGCGCGAGCATCGCGTCCATATAGCGGCGGTTCGGCCCTTCGACCGCGTACGTGCGAAAGCGCAGCACGACCGGTGCGTACATCGCATCGGCGGCGCCGAATTCGCCGAACAGGAAGGGACCCGTCGCCTCGGCCCAGATGGCGCTGATGCGCGCGATATCGGCGAGCACCTCGGGCGTGCGGCCCTTGCCCGGGTAGCGCCGGCGCACGTTCATGCTCATGTGCTCGCGCAGTTGCGAAAAGCCGGAATGCATTTCCGCCGCGATGGCGCGCGCCCTGGCGCGCTGCGCACGATCCTTCGGCCAGAGCTGCGCATGGCGCTCGGCGAGGTACTCGAGGATCGCCAGCGACTCCCACACCACCGTGTCGCCGTGGCGCAGGATGGGAACGCGCCCAGCGGGCGAGTAGCGCAGGATCTCCGCCTTGGTCTCGGCACGGCGCAGCACGATGCGCTGCTCGTCGAACGGCACGCCGAGCACCTTCAACGCGATCCACGGCCGCAGCGACCACGACGAATAGTTCTTGTTACCGATGACGAGTTGCATAGGGCTCGTCATCGGCGACGAACTCGGTCTCGCGCCGCGCGGCGTCCATCCACTCGCGCACGGCGCGCAGGCCGAGCACCGCGTCGCAGTAGGCCTGCGCCGCAGGCGGCAATGACACCGCATACGTTTGCAGACGGGTAACCACCGGCGCGTAATAGGCGTCAGCGATACTGAAGCGGCCAAAAAGCAGCGCGCCGCCCGCGCCATGCTGGCTGCGGCACGACGTCCAAATCTGCACCACGCGCTCGATGTCCCGCCGCGACTCGGGCGTCAATCCCTTGCCCGGATAGCGGCTGCGGATGTTCATCGGCATCGCAGCGCGCAGCGCCTGGAAGCCGGAGTGCATCTCCGCGCAGATCGAGCGCGCCATACGCCGCGCGCGCGCGTCAGCGGGCCAGAGCTGCTTCTCGGGGTAGCGCTCGGCGACGGTCTCGCAGATGGCGAGTGAGTCCCATATCGGATCGCCGTCGATGACGAGGACCGGCACCCTGCCCGTCGGCGAGTAGCGCTCGACACCCTTGACGTGGCCGGTGTCGTCGAACTTGAGCTGCACTTCCTCGAACGCGATGCTTGCCTCGCGCAGGAGCACCCAAGGGCGCATCGACCAGGACGAATAGTTCTTGTTGCCGATGATGAGCTGCATGCGGGCGAGTTTACTATCCGCGGATGCCGAACGCCGCACGCATCATGCAGCGCTGTGAAGAGCTCGCCCGGCACAGCGAGTCGGCCAGCGGTCTGACGCGCGTCTTTCTCTCGCCCGAGCATCGCGCCGCGAGCGACCTGGTGCTCGGCTGGATGCGCGAGGCCGGCATGCGCGCCGAGCGCGACGCCATCGGCAATACCGTCGGCCGGTACGAAGGCGCGCGCGCCGGGCTGGCCTGCCTCATGCTCGGCTCGCATCTCGACACGGTGCGCGACGCCGGGCGCTACGACGGCATGCTCGGCGTCGTGAGCGCCATCGAATGCGTCGCCGCGCTCGCCGACAGGGGCAAGCGCCTGCCATTCGCCCTCGAGGTGGTCGGCTTCGGTGACGAAGAGGGCGTGCGCTTCGGCACGACGATGCTCGGCAGCCGCGCCATCGCCGGCGGAGTGGAGGCGGCGGTGCTGAGCGCGCGCGACGCTCGCGGCGTGAGCATCGAACAGGCGCTGCGCGAATTCGGGCTCGACCCTGCGCGCGTTCCGAGCCTGGCGCGCAGGAAAGACGATGTGCTGGCCTACACCGAGCTGCACATTGAGCAAGGTCCGGTGCTCGAAGCCGAAGGCCTGCCGGTCGGCGTCGTAACCGCCATCAACGGCTTTTCGCGCCTGCGTGCCAAGGTGCGGGGCACGGCCGGTCACGCGGGCACGGTGCCAATGCAGCTGCGGCGCGACGCGCTCGCGGCGGCAGCCGAATGCGTGCTGGCAGTGGAGCGGGTAGCGCGCAGCGATCCGGAACTGGTGGGTACCGTCGGGCGCATCGACGCGAAGCCCGGCGCGATCAATGTCATCCCGGGCGAGGTGGACTTCACCATCGACTTTCGCGCACCGCGCGATGAGCTGCGCCAGCGCGCAGTTGCGAGCGTCAGCGCCGAGCTGGCGGCAATCGCCGGCAGGCGCGAGGTGGCGTGCGAGGTGGAGCTGATCCAGCAGCTCGGCGTCACGCAATGCGCGCCACGGCTGATGGCGCAGCTCGAACGCGCCGTGGCCGCCGAAGACGTACGCGTGAGGAGGCTGCCCTCCGGCGCCGGACACGACGGCCAGGCGATGAGCAGGCTCACGGATGTGGCGATGCTCTTCGTGCGCTGCCGCGGCGGCATCAGCCACAATCCCGCGGAAGCGATCACCGCGGCCGACGCCGGCGTCGGCGCGCGCACGCTCCTTCGCTTCATCGAGAACTTTGAGCTACGCCGCTAGCGTCGTCGGCCGTTACGCGCGCGAGGCGGGCGCGAGCGGCGCAGGCGAGGTGCGTGCCGTTTTCCGCCGCAGCTTTTACTTGCGCTTCCCCGGCGGGCGCTACGCGTGTGTCGGCGACCCATCGCTCGGCGGCGGCCCGCTGAACGCGCTGGTTCCTGATTTCCGCATGGCTTCGCTCGGCGAGCGCGTCGAACTCGATATCGCCGGCGCGAAGCTATGGACGCCGACGCCGCTTTCGCATCGCGCCGAGCCGGATCTGCGCGCGCTGCAGGCCGCGGCGCGCGGGCGCGTGCCGAGCGAGGGGCTCGGCTGCCTGGTGGTCGATGCGCACAATTCGCTCAGCGGCCACGCGCAGCCGGCGCTCGATGCGATCGAGCGCTGGCTCGTCGGCAACGCGCTCGACGACGACGCGCAGGCGCTGATCGGCCTCGGCCCGGGGCTCACGCCCTCGGGCGACGACTATCTCGGCGGCGTGCTGATCGCGCTGCACCAGCTCGGCCGCGAAGCGCAGGCGCGCGGGCTGTGGCGCTGGCTCGAGCCGCGCCTACGGCGCACGAGCGCCATCAGCGCCGCGCATCTCGCCGCGGGGGCTGCGGGCGAAGGCCACGAAGTGCTGCATGCCTGCCTGCAAGCGTTGCACAGCGCTGACGCCGACTGGCCGAGCGTGCTCGCACAGCTGGACAACGTCGGGCACTGCTCCGGCTGGGACAGCCTCGCGGGCCTCGTCGCTGTCGCGAAGCTCGGCTGACTCAGCGCCGCGCGCGCCAGCGCAACTGCGGGTAGCGCTCGCGGGGCCCGGAGGGGCGCAGATACGCCGGCGCGACCGCCTCGAGCGACTGCGGCACGATGCCGTAGGGGAAGCGCGCGGCGGTGACGTTAGGCACTTTCATCGAGAGATAGTTGTCGCGCGTCATGAGGCGGCCGGGCAGGTGCTCGAGCACTGCGGCCTGGAAGTAGGAGAGACGGTCGGACAAGCCGATGACGACGCGGCGCCGGCCGGTCATCGTGCAGACGAGCTCGACGAGGTGCTTGAGCTCGTATTGCCGCGGGCCGCCGAGCTCGAAGGCGCGGCCGTGCGATTCCGTGTCCTCGATCGAGTTCAGCATCACGCGCGCGACGTCGCCTACATACACCGGCTGGAAGCGCGCCTCGGGGCAGGGCACGGCAAGCGCGGGCAGGAAGCGCGCCATGGCTGCGAAGCTGTTCAGGAACCGGTCTTCGGGCCCGAACACCACTGAAGGGCGAAACACCGTTACGTCGAGATCGCGCGCTTCCAGCACCGCCTGTTCGCCGGTGCCTTTGCTGCGCTGGTACGCCGAAGGGCCGTTGGCGTCGGCGCCGAGCGCGCTCATGTGCAAGAGGCGCTTCACGCCGACAGCGCGGCACGCAGCGACGATCGCGCGCGGCAGCTCCACATGGAAGCGATCGAAGTCGCCGTGCAGGATACCGATGAGGTTCACCACGACGTCCTGATTGCGCGCGAGGCGCGCGAGCACCGCCGGATCGGTGACGTCGGCCTGCACCACGTCGACCGTGGGAAGCAGGATCAGATGCTTGGCGCGCTCGCGGCGGCGCGAGGGAACGGTGACTTGGATTTCGCGGCGCGCGAGCTGGGCAACGAAATGCCGGCCGATGAAGCCTGATCCGCCCAAGACCAGGACCCGCTCGAGCATCAAGGCAGCAGGTCGTCGTCCACCGGCTCGGCCGTGCCGCGCGGCGCGATGGTGCCAAGGCGCGCCTTGAGCGGCGTCAGCTGTTTCTCGATCATGGCGGCGTAGAACACGGAGTTCGCCATCACCTTCTTCACGTAGTCGCGTGTCTCCGGGAAGGGAATGGTCTCGATGTAGATCGC
>DASSLQ010000055.1:0-8224 GCA_035689325.1 Burkholderiales bacterium
AACGCGGGGCCGAGTCTTGCCAGCCGGATCTAGGCGACGCCGTGCTGCTTGAACCAGGCAAGCATGCGCTTCCACCCGTCTTGCGCTGCTTCCTTGCGATAGCTTGGCCGATAGTCGGCGTTGAAGCCATGCGGCATGTCCGGATACACGTGGAGCTGCGAGCGCTGCGCGTTCTTGTTCTTTGAGTTCTTGAGCGCTTCGCGCAGCTTCTCGACCTGCTCCTGAGGAATGCCTTGGTCGGCGCCGCCATAGAGGCCGAGCACCGGCGCATTCAGCCTGTCGACGATGTCGAGCGGCGTCGCCTTGATCGCCGGCTCGGCGGGACTCAAGCTGCCGTACCAGGCGACGCCGGCCTTCATACGCTTCTCGTGCGCCGTCGCCATCCATACCATGCGTCCACCGCGGCAGAAGCCGGTGACGCCGAGCTTGTCGGCATTGCCGCGTGCATGTTTGCCGGCCCATGCGAACGTCGCGTCGAGGTCGTTGAACGCCTGCTCATCGGAGAGCTGGTTCGCGCCGGCGATCACCTGCTTGAGGTCCTCGAGCTTCCATAGCTCGCCCTGGCGGAAATACGGCTCGTTAGCGATGGCGAAATAGCCTTCCTTGGCGGCCCGGCGCACAACGTCCTTGATGTGCTCGTGCAATCCAAAGACCTCCGCCACGACCAGCACCACCGGGCGCTTGCCGCCGCCTTTCGGCACCGCGTAGTAAGCGGGGATTTCGCCGATCTTGATGTCGCCGCCGTCCAGACCGTCCATCGGCGTCTTGATCGCCTGTGCGAGGATGGGCTCTGCGGTGACGGCGAATCCCGCGGCGATGCAGGCGGCGACGAAGCCGCGGCGGTCGACCTGCACGTCGGGCAAGAGACTATTCAATTCCGGGTTCTGCAGATCTCGTTTCATGGGCTCACTTCCTCAGCGTTGCGGCGAACAGCTTGTCGGCTTCCGCCTTCGCTTCCTTGTTCGCCTTCGCGTCGTAGCGCAGCGGCAGGTTGAACTTCTTGCCGAGTGCGGTCGCCTCGGGATTGGTGAAGGCGTGCACCGCGCCCGGATACTGGATCACTTTGTAATCCGCCTTCGCCGCGTCGAAGTCCTTCTCCAGCGCCTGGTACTGCTCCTTCTTCACGAACGGATCATCGGCGCCGTTCAGCACCAGCACCTTCGCCTTCACCGTCCCGGGCGCGGGCGCCGGCGTGTTGAGGCCGAGCGATGCATGGAAGCCGGCGACGGCGGCAAGATCCGCCCCGGCGCGCGCCATGTTCAAAACGACCGCGCCGCCGAAGCAGTAGCCCGCGGCGCCGATGCGCGACGGATCCACGCTGGGCTGCCTGGCGAGCGTCTCGCGCGCGGCGTTGAAGCGCGACTCCATGACCGTCGGGTTTTTCATCACGCTGCCGGAGAGCCCGCCGGCGTCCTTCGGGTTGTCGGCCGTCTTTGCGTCGCCGTACATGTCGGCAATCAGCACCGTGTAGCCTTCGCGTGCGAAGCGCCGCGCTTCGTTATGCATATGCTTGGTGATGCCCCACCATTCGTGCACCAGCACGATGCCGGGCTGCTTGCCCTTCTTCGCGTCGTCATGCACGACGAAACCCTTCATCGTCGTCTCACCGTCCTTGTAGGTGACCGGTTCTTCCTTGAGCGCCGCGCGCGCCGTGCCGGCGAGCGAAAGCGCGACTGCTGCCACTGCTATCCATCTCTGCATATGAGCTCCTTTGGGTTGCCGGGAATGAACGCGCCGCGCGCCGGGCCTATTCCGCCAGCGCGGGGCGCCGTTTGCAGTACTGCGTCTCCTGCTCGAACGCGTGCGCGAGCTGCAGCACGCCGAAATCATCGCGATAGCGCCCGACGATCTGCAAGCCGACCGGCAGCCCCTCGGGCGTGAAGCCGGCGGGGACCGAGATCGCCGGATGGCTCGTCACCGTGATCCAGTAGCAGCTCTTCATCCAGTCGATGTAGTTCGCCATTTTCGCGCCGGCGATTTCCGTCGGGTACTCCAGGTCGACCGGAAAGGGCGGCACCTGGCTCACCGGACAGAGCAGGAATTCATAGCGCTCGAGAAACGTGCGCATGCGATGGAACGCCTGCGTGCGCAGCTCCTGCGCCCGCGCCACGTCGACGCCCGTCAGCTTCAGGCCCTGCTCGTAATTCCAGATCACCGTGTCCTTCAGCTGCGGCCGGTGCTTGTCGATGAGCGGCCGCACCCGGTCGATAAAGCCGAGCGCACGCAGCGTATGGAAGGCTTCCGTCGCCGGTGACAAGTCAGGCTGCGCTTCCTCGACGATGCAGCCAAGCTCGCTTAAGACTTTGCGCTGCTCTTCCAGCACCAGACTGACGCGTGGGTCTACCGGCAGGCCGCCGAGGTCGCGGCTCCAGGCAATGCGCACTTTCCTGAAGCTGCGGCGCAGTGGCCTCGCGAAGAGCGCGCCGGGCCCGCTTATCGACACGGGGACGCGCGCATCGCTTCCTGCCATTGCTGACAGCAAAAAAGCGGCATCTTCGACCGTACGACCGATGGGTCCGAGGACGGAAAGCGTTCCCCACGCATTGGTCACAGGCCAGGCAGGCACGCGGCCCGGTGTCGGCCGAAAACCCACCACATTGCAGAAGCTGCCGGGATTGCGCAGGCTCGCGCCGAGGTCGCTGCCATCGGCAAACGGCAGCATGCCGCACGCAACGGCGACGGCGGCGCCACCGGACGAGCCACCGCAGGTCTTGGACAAATCGTATGGATTGCGCGTCGCGCCGAACACCTTATTGAAGGTCTGGCTGCCGGCACCGAACTCCGGCGTATTGGTCTTGCCGATGGTGATGGCGCCCGCCGCGCCCAACCGGTCGACGAGCAGATGGTTCTCGGCCGGCATATGGTCGGCGTAGATCGGCGAGCCGTAGGTGGTGCGGATGCCTTTGGTGGGCACCAGATCCTTGTACGCGATCGGCAGCCCGGCCAGCGGACGGTCGAACGCTTTGCGCCGGTCGAGCGACTTGGCGGCCTTGAGCGCCTGCTCGGGCAAAAAGGTGACGATCGCGTTCACCTTCGGGTTGACGCGCTCGATCTGCGCGATGAACGCCCGCATCAGCTCGGTGGCAGAGATCTTGCGTGCGCGCAGCATGCGCGCGAGCGAGCGAGGCGCGGTGAAGCAGAGCTGGCTCACGACTTCCAGCGCGCGTTGGCGAGGATGACGGAGGTTTCGATCTGCCGCTCTGGAATGCGCCAGTACCTGCGTATCAGGTGCTCGTATTCAGGCCGCGCCAGCAACCGGTAGCCGTTCTTTTCGTAGAAGCGGATCGCCCAGGTGGCCGCTTTCCAGGTGCCGATGAGGACCGGCTTCGCCGTGAGCGTCTCGAGGTGGCGCAGCAGCGCTTCGCCGATGCCTTGGCGTCGTTCGCTCGTGCGCACGTACGCGTGGCGGATGAGCGTGACTTCGCCGCAGTCCTGAATGCCCATGACGCCGAGGAGCCGGCGCTCGCGCGACGCGCCCCAGAAGGCGACCCGATTGGCGATCTCGGCCTCAAGCTCCTCGCGCGGCATGTACGGCTCATGCCAGCGGTCGGCGGGGATGATGCCCTTATATGCCTGCGCGGCGTCGTTGATGATCGTGTAGAGCGCCGGCAGGTCGGCGGCGCCGCAGGGGCGGATGGTGAGCGCGCTCACATCAGTACGATGTCGAATTGCTCCTGGGTGTAGCTCGATTCGACCTGCATCGTGACGCGCTTGCCGATGAACTGCGAGAGCATCTCGAGGGAGGGCGCTTCCTCCTCGAGGAAGCGGTCGATCACGCTCTGCGATGCGAGGATGCGGAATTCACGCGCCTCGTTGAAGGCCCGTGCCTCGCGCAGGATCTCGCGCAGGATCTCGTAGCACACGGTGAAAGCGGTCTTCACCTCGCCGCGGCCGCCGCAGGTGGGGCAGGGCTCGCAGAGCACATGCGCGAGCGACTCGCGCGTGCGCTTGCGGGTCATCTCCACCAGCCCGAGGCCGGTGAAGCCGTTCACGGTGACACGGGTGCGATCGCGCGCCAGCGCGCGCTTGAATTCCTCGAGCACCGCCGCGCGGTGGCCTTCGCTTTGCATGTCGATGAAATCGAGCACGATGATGCCGCCGAGGTTACGCAGGCGCAATTGGCGCGCGATGGCCTGCGCGGCCTCGAGGTTGGTCTTGAAAATCGTATCGTCGAAATTGCGGCTGCCGACATAGCCGCCGGTGTTGACGTCGATGGTGGTCATCGCCTCGGTCTGGTCGATGATCAGGTAGCCGCCGGACTTCAAGTCGACGCGCCGCGAGAGCGCCTTCTCGATCTCATCCTCGACGCTGTAGAGGTCGAAGAGCGGCCGCTCCCCGGCGTAGTGCTCGACGCGCCCCGCGAGCTGCGGCATGTAGCGCTGGGCGAAGGCGAGGAGCTTCTGGTGGTTCTCGCGCGAGTCGACGAGCACGCGCACGGTCTCGGCGCTGACCATGTCGCGCAGGACGCGCTGCGCGAGCGAGAGGTCCTGGTAAAGGAGCTCCGGCGGCTGCGCGCCGAGCGAGCGTTCGCGGATCGTCGCCCAGAGCTGGCGCAGGTAGGCGATGTCGGCCGAGAGCTCCCCCTCCGCGGCCGCCTCGGCCAGCGTGCGCACGATGAAGCCGCCTTTTTCGTCGGCTGGAACGAGCTCCTTCAGCCGGTCGCGCAGCTGCGCGCGCCCGTTCTCGTCCTCGATCTTCTGCGAGATGCCGATGTGTGGGTCGTGCGGCAGATACACCAGCAGCCGCCCGGCGAGCGACACCTGCGTCGACAGGCGCGCCCCCTTGGAGCCGATCGGGTCCTTCACCACCTGCACGAGGAGCGGCGAGCCTTCGGCGAGGATCTTCTCGATCGGCCGCCCGGGCTCGCGGTTTTCCCAGATGTCGGCCACGTGCAGGAACGCGGCACGCTCCAGGCCGATGTCGATGAACGCCGACTGCATGCCGGGCAGCACCCGCGCGACGCGCCCCATGTACAGGTTGCCGACGAGCCCGCGACCGCTCGCCCGCTCGATCAAGAGCTCCTGCACCACGCCTGCGGCGACCACGGCGACGCGCGTTTCCCGCGGCGTGACGTTGATGAGGACCTCTTCGCTCACCGGCGCGCGGCGAGCTTGTCCAGGAGCTGGGCCGTCTCGTAGAGCGGCAGCCCCATCACGCCCGAGTAGCTGCCGCGCAGCTCGACGATGAAGCGCGCAGCACGACCCTGGATGGCGTAGGCGCCTGCCTTGTCGTCCGCTTCGCCGCTCGCGACGTAGTGCTCGATCTCGCGCGCCGACAGCGGCTTGAACCGCACCTCCGAGCGCGACAGCGCGCTCTGCAGCCAGTCTTCGTGCTTGAGCGCCACGGCGGTGAGCACCTCATGCGTATGGCCGGACAGGTGCTGCAGCATCTGCGCGGCCTCTTGCCGGCTCGCCGGCGTGCCGTAGATGCGACTCTCGAGCGCTACCGTGGTGTCGGCGGCGAGCACCGGCGCCTGCGGCAGGTTCCGTTGCAGCATGCGCCGCCAGCCGGCCTCCGCCTTGGCGCGTGCCAGGCGCTCGACGTAGCGGTCGGGTGCTTCGGCTTCGAGCGGCGCCTCGTCGACGTCCGGCGGCTCTCCGGGGCGGGAGCGGAACAGCAGCAGGTGAAAGCGCACGCCGATCTGCGCCAGCAGCTCGCGGCGGCGCGGGCTGCGCGAGGCGAGGTAGATGCCGCGTTCTATCGGACCAGCCATGCCGCGATTCTATGCACGATGGTAGGGGTGCCCGGTAAGCAAAGTCGCAGCGCGATACAGCTGCTCGAGCAGCACCAGCTGCGCGAGCGCGTGGGGCAGCGTCATCGCCGAAAGGCGCATGGTTATCTCGGCGTCGCGCCTGGTCGCCTCCGAGAGGCCGTCGGCGCCGCCGATGACGAAGGCGCGCGGCGCATCCAGCAGCTTGGAAAACTGCAAAGTTGTGAACTCGCGTCCACGCTCATCGAGCGCCACGAGGCGTACGCCTTTCGGTAACGCGGTACGCCAGCGGCTCTCGTCCTTGAGCGCGATGCGCTCGACCTCATAGCCTTTCGGCATGCGCCGCGCATATTCGGTGCAGGCGATCTCTGCCCACGCGGGCAGCCTAGCGGCGATGGCGACGACGTGCAGTCTTGCCACGCGGGTTCTTTTTTGCGGGCGCCTTGACCGCCGCGCGCGGCGCGGTCTTCTTTATTCGCACCGGCTTTCCGCCCCAGACCTCCTCGAGATTGTAGAAGTCGCGCACCGTGGGATGCATGATGTGCACGACCACGTCGCCGAGATCGACCAGCACCCATTCGCCGCTCGCTTCACCCTCGACGCCGTAGATGCGCGCGCCGCTCTCTCGCGCCTTTTCCTGCACGTTGTCGGCGAGCGCCTTCACCTGCCGCGTCGAATCACCGCTCGCGATCACGACGCGCTCGAACATCGAGGGCATACGCGCTGTGTTGTAGACGTGGATGTCGCGGCCCTTGATGTCTTCCAGCGCGTCCACCACCACGCGCTGCTTCTTGCGGATATCCATCTAACGGTAGAGCCTGTTCTCGGCAATATAGTTCGCCACTGCGCGCGGCATGAGTGCGTCGAGAGATTCGGCGCGCGCGGCGCGCGCGCGGATGTCGCTCGCCGACACCGCGAGCGGCGCCATCGGCACCACGATCGCGTCGCCGCCGGGCGCGACGTCGTAGCCCGGGCGCGTGAACACCGCGATACGCGCGAGGCGCGCTACCTCCGCCGGCTGGCGCCAGCGGCGCAGGCTCGCGTACTGGTCGCCGCCGAGCAGCAGATAGAACTCGTCTTTCGGGCGCTCGCGGCGCAGCGCCTTGAGCGTATCCACCGTATAAGGCGACGCGCTCGCCTCGAGCTCGCGGCGGTCGATCTCGTAACGCGCTTCGCCCTCGAGCGCGCGCGCGAGCATCGCGAGGCGGTGCTCCGCGTTTGCGACCGGCGGCTTGCGGTAGCCGGGCTTGCCGGTCGGAATCCACAGGATCTTCTCCAGGGCGAGCTTCTGCATCGCCGTTTTCGCGATCGCCAGGTGGGCGTTGTGCACCGGATCGAACGTGCCGCCGAGGATGCCCAACTTCAGCTGCGCACCTCGCCGTGGCCGAGCACCACGAACTTCTGCGTCGTCAGCCCTTCGAGGCCAACCGGCCCGCGCGCGTGCAGCCTGTCGGTGGAGATGCCGATCTCGGCGCCCAGGCCGTACTCGTAGCCGTCGGCAAAGCGCGTCGAGGCGTTCCACATCACCGAGCTCGAGTCCACCTCCCGCAGGAAGCGCTCCGCGCGGCCCTGGTCTGCAGTCACGATCGCGTCGGTGTGCTGCGAGCCGTACTTGGCGATGTGCTCGATCGCCTGGTCCAGGCCCTTCACCACGCGGATCGACACGATCGGCGCCAGCCACTCGGTGTAGTAATCCTTTTCCGCGGCCTGCTTCGCGCCGGGCAGCCATTGGCGCGCGATCTCGTCCGCTCGCATCTCGACGCCCTTGCCGGCATAGATGGCACCGATGCGCGGCAGGACGCGCGGCGCGATGCCTTCGGCGACGAGCAGCGTTTCCATGGTGTTGCAGGTGCCGTAGCGCTGCGTCTTGGCGTTGTCGGCGATGCGCACTGCCATCTCGGCATCGGCGCGATCGTCCACGTAGACGTGGCACACGCCGTCGAGGTGCTTGATCATCGGGATGCGCGACTCGCGCGCGAGGCGCTCGATCAATTCCTTGCCGCCGCGCGGCACGATGATGTCCACGTACTCGGTGAGCTTCACCAGCTCGCCGACCGCTGCGCGATCGCCCGTGCCGACCAATTGCACCGCCGCCTCCGGCAGGCCGGCGCTCTTCAGGCCGGCGCGCACGCACTCGGCGATCGCACGATTCGATTCCAGCGCTTCGCTGCCCCCGCGCAGGATGCAGGCGTTGCCGGCCTTCACGCACAGCGCCGCGGCATCGGCCGTCACGTTGGGACGCGATTCGTAGATGATGCCGATCACGCCGAGTGGCACGCGCATGCGCGCGACCTCGATGCCGCTCGGCTGCTTTCTTCGTTCGGTGATGGCGCCCACCGGGTCGGCGAGCCCGGCGACTTTCTCGACGCCGCGCGCCATCTGCTCGACGAGCGCCGGCGTCAGGGTCAGCCGGTCGAGGAAGGCGCTGTCGGCGCCGTCGGCGCGCGCTTGGTGCACGTCGCCGGCATTGGCATCGAGGATGCTCTGCGCCGCGCCGCGAATCGCGTCGGCCAT
>DASSLQ010000056.1:0-7655 GCA_035689325.1 Burkholderiales bacterium
GTCGCCGGAATCCGTCGCCGCGCAGCGCCGCGAGCGCCAGCTGAAAGCGCTCCAGGAGCGCTTCAAGTCGCGCAGTAGCGCGCCCGCCGAGACGCCCGAAGCCACCGTCGCGCGCTGGTATTCGATCGCTGCGCCGGCCGAGGCCACGCAGGCCGCACGCATGGCCGCGATTGTCCGGGCGCTGCTGCTGCAGAAACGGTAGCGGCGGTTGATGTCCTTCGGCGCGGTTCGTGACCGCCTTCGACGACTTCAGCTGCGAGAGCCAGTGAGCCCGGAGTAGAGCAGGTCGAGAATGCGCATTGCTTCCATCAGGAACGCGTCGTCGCTGCGCGCCTTTTCGCGCGCGCCCTTGAGCATGGTTTCCAGGCCCTTCGCCTCGGGCGCCGGCACACCGCCGACGTCGAGGTAGTGCACGGCGGCGGCGAGCGCGGCGAGAGCGGGGTCGTGCTCGAGGCCGAAGCTCGCGAGCAGCACTTCGAACGTGACGCGGTTGCCGACGTGCGTGAACTGCGCGCCGTCGAAATCGAAGCCCAGGCTGTTCTTCGGGCGCTTGCCCGGGCGCTCGATCCAGGCGAAGCGCGCTTCGCGATCGATAAAACGCTTGATGAGCCAGGCGCTCGCCAGGCGGTCGACCCACGGATGCTTGCGGGTCGCCCACACGCGCTTGCGGTACTTCGCGGGGTCGACGAGCCGCAGGTGCTTCTTCGCGGCGCGCGGCTCGCCGCGCGAATAGGCCTCGCGCAGGCCTTGCCTGAGCTCGGCGATCGCCTGCCCGGCTTGGCGCTTTGCCTGTCCGGGAAAGAAGTCGATCGCCGCAAGCTTCTCGAACGCGCGCTCCAGCCGCTCCACCGTGGTCTGTGCCCTGCGATGCCCGAGCCGGGGGAGCGCCTTGCGCGCGGCACGGATCGTCTGCAGGAGCGCGCCGTAGTCGCCGCCGCGGTCGAAGAGCTTGCGCACCGCAGGCCCATGGCCCGGCTTGAGGCGCAGGCCGACGGTCATGGCGAAGCCGCCGGCGGCACGGATGTCGCTTTCGATGGCGGGCAGCGCCTTCGCACCGCCGGCGCCTTCCGGCAGCACGTACACGCCGTCGCGCAGCACCCCGCAGCCGGTGTCCTTGAGCGCGCGCCAGACGCGCATCCGCACCGTCGAGTTATGCGCAGGCAGGCTGAGGACCAGGGCGCTGAGCGTAGTCATGTTTGTTATAGATATCACAAAGTAGTGGCGACTGCTACTTGACATCTGGCGGCGAGCAGCGTAGCTTGCCGTTCCATGTAGGCGGCCCACCGCCTAGCCGGGTCTAAACGCAGACACCCGGTCCGAAAAGACGGCTTCCGTCTCAAGCGCTGCTCCATTCCGACAGGAAGGAGTACGTGTATGAGCAACGGAAAGCGGCAAATCCCCACCATCGCTGCAGCCATCCTGGCGCTCGCCAGCGCGCATGCCGGCGCCGAGCGGCCCGAGCTGCGGCTGCTCTCGGCGGCCTCGATGCAGACCGTATTCAAAGAGGTCATCGGCGATTTCGAGCAGCGCTCCGGCTACAAGGTGAGCCTGCGCTACAGCACGATGGGCGCGATTACGGATCGCGTGATGGCAGGCGAGCGGGCCGACCTGATCATCTCGTCGCCGGCGTCGATCGCCGCGCTGGCGAAGGCCGGCAGGATCCAGCCGGGCAGTGAGCTCGCCATCGCCAAGACCGGCGTTGGCATCGTGATTCCTGCAGGTGATGCCTCGCTGCGCATTGCATCGACCGAAGACTTCAAGAACGCGCTGCTCACCGCACGGGTCGTGGTCTACGCGAACCCGGCTGGCGGCGGCGCTGCGGGAATCCACATCGCGCGGCTGATCGACAAGCTCGGCATCGCCGAGGCGCTCAAAGCCAAGACCCGGTTCGGCGTGGGCGGCGACGTCGCCGAGGTGACGATTGCCCAAGGCAGCGGAGCGCTCGGGCTCACGCAGGTGAGCGAAATCGTCGGCAAGTCCGGCATGCAGTTCGTGCCCGTGCCGGAAGCGCTGCAGAACTACACCGGGTTCGTTGCCGGCAGGCCGGTCGGCGCCAAGGATTCGGAGGGGGTACGCGCCTTCATCGCTTTCCTGAGGACGCCCGAAACCATCGCCGTGATGAAGAGCAAAGGCATGCGAATCGACTGAATATGGAGACTGTCATGACGATCGGAACCATTCCTGCAATTGCAATCAGCGCACTGCTGGCGACGGCCAGCGCGTTGGCGGGTGAGCCGCTGCGCATGGTGCAAGACGTGTCGCGCAACCGCGTCTGGGTGCTGGAGAGCGACGCGCTCTACCTGCACGAAGGCGCGCAGAAGAAGCGCTTCGAGCTTCCCGGCTGGGTCTATGTCACCGATGGGTACGCGTGTGCACCTGATGTCGCGGTCGACCCGCAAGGCGCTGCCGTCGTGACAAGCAACGTCGTGCCGGTCGTATGGCGCGTCGAGCCGGCCGCGGCGCAAGTCACGCGGCACGAGCTCGTGCTCGATGCCGACGCCGACAAGGACGTCGGCTTCACCGGTCTCGCCTACGCCCCCGACCAGGGCGTGTTCTTCGCCGTGAGCGCGATCTACGGCTCGCTCTGGCGCATCGACCCGCTGCTGCGTCGAGCGCAGAAGGTTCCCGTTTCGACGCCGCTGCGCGACGCCTGTGGGCTCGCGGTGGAGCGTACCAGGACGCGCCGCACCGTCGTGCTGTGCGTGGAGGGCTTGCGCACGGTCCAGCTCGCGCCGGACCAGCGCTCCGGCTACGTGTTCGCGCGCCGCTGCGCGCAAGACAGCAGTCTTTAAACTGGAGGTTAAGCCATGCGCTATCAGATCAAGCAGATTCAATGTCGCCCCTGGACGCTTTCCTACCTCTCGGTGAAGCTCATCGAGAGTCATTACGAGAACAACTACGGCGCCGCGCTCCGCCGCCTGAATGCCATCACGGAGCAGCTCGAGTCGCTCGATTTCGAGAAGACGCCCGCGCACGTCCTGAATGGGCTCAAGCGCGAGCAGCTGGTAGCGCTAAATTCCACGCTGCTGCACGAGCTTTACTTCGCGAGCATGGGCGGTGACGGCCAGCCGACCAAGGCGATGAGCGAAATCCTTGCCCGCGACTTTGGCTCGTTCGATCGCTGGCGCGCGGAGTTCCGGGCGATGGGATACGCGCTCGGAGGCGGCTCGGGATGGGTGCTGCTGACGTACGTGCCGCGCGACGGGCGTCTCATCAACCAGTACGCCGCCGAGCACTCGCAAGCCGTTGCGGGCGGCGTGCCGATCCTCGCGCTCGACATGTACGAGCATGCGTACCACATGGACTACGGCGCCAACGCCAAGGCGTACGTCGATACGTTCCTGCGCAACGTGGATTGGCCCGCGCTCGAGCTGCGCTGCGAGGACGCGGCCAAGATCCCGGGCCCGCGGCCGGTGGAACAGCCGGAGTTCGGCGACATCCAAGGCATCGGAGTGGAGGAAGTGAGAGCCATGATGGCCGCCGGCAAGCCCGTTCAGGTCATCGACGTGCGCCCGCGGGCGTCGGTCACGCGCGGGCAGGATATCGCGGAGGGCGTCCAGTGGCGCGATCCCGAGCAGCTCCAGCAATGGATCGGCGAGCTGAACAGATCGGAGCCGGTGGTGGTGTACTGCGCCTACGGCTTTCACGTCGGCTGCCGCACGGCCATCAAGCTGCGCGAAGCGGGCTTCGATGCGAAATACATGAACAGCGGGCACTCGGGCTGGAAAGCGCTCGGCGCGCCCATGCGCCTGACGGCGGCGCCATGAGCATCCAGGCGATGACACCGTCCGATCTGCGGCTGCGCATCGCCGAGCGGCGGCCGCCGGTCGTGATCGACGTGCGCAGGGAGCCGGCGTTCATGGCTTCGGGCGAAATGATCAGCGGCGCGCTACGGCGCGATCCCGAGAAGGTGAGCGCATGGGCGAAGTCGCTGCCCTCGGCTTCGAGCGTGGTGGCGTACTGCGTGCACGGCCAGGAGGTCAGCCAGAACGCGGCTCGCGCTCTGGCGGCAGCCGGCATCGAGGCGAGCTATCTCGAGGGCGGCCTGGAAGAGGGATGGAAGGCGGCGGGCGGCCCGCTCGACCAGAAGCCGCGCAACGGCCCCACCCGGTGGGTGACGCGCGAGCGGCCGAAGATCGACCGCATCGCCTGCCCCTGGCTCATCGCGCGCTTCGTCGATCCCGGCGCTCAGTTCCTATATGTGCCGGCGAAACAGGTGCTGCAGGCGGCCGGCGAGAACGACGCCGTGCCGTACGACGTTGCGGACGTGCACTTTACGCACGACGGCGAGCTCTGTAGCTTCGACGCGTTTCTGAAGCACTATCGGCTGACCGATCCCGCGCTCGCCGAGCTCGCCACCATTGTGCGCGGCGCGGACACCGCGCGGCTCGAGCTCGCCCCGCAGGCGCCCGGC
The DNA here is from genome assembly GCA_035689325.1 of Burkholderiales bacterium. Lineage (GTDB taxonomy): Bacteria > Pseudomonadota > Gammaproteobacteria > Burkholderiales > SG8-39 > SCGC-AG-212-J23. The sequence continues at coordinate 4,415 of DASSLQ010000056.1, forward strand.
CTTGCCGCCCTCTCGCTCGGCCTGTCGCGCAATTTCGCGGACGACCACGAAATGCTCAAGCACGGCATGGTGATGTACGACGCGCTTTACACCTGGTGCAAGCAGGGCAAGGAGGAAGTGCATACGTGGAATCCGCAGGCCTACCGGTGAACCCATGATCGGCCGCATCTTCGCCGCCCGCGCGCTGCGCTCGTTCGCCGACGGCTTTATCGCCGTGGTGCTGCCGGCGTACCTGCTGGCGCTCGGGCTCGGCCAGCTCGAGGTCGGTGTGATCAGCACGTCGACATTGCTCGGCTCGGCGCTCGCCACGCTCGCCATTGGCCGCTGGGGTAACCGCTTCTCCATCCGGCGGCTGCTTCTCGGCGCAGCGCTGCTGATGGCCGCCACTGGCCTCGGCTTCGCCGGCTTCGTGTCGTTCTGGCCGCTCCTCGTCGTGGCGTTCGTCGGCACGCTCAATCCTTCGAGCGGCGACGCGAGCATCTTCATGCCGCTAGACCACACCGTGCTCGCCAACGCCGCCGACCGGGCAGGGGTCTTTGCACGCTACAGCTTCATCGGCTCGATGGCGGGCGCGCTTGGTGCGCTCGCCGCCGCGCTGCCGGAAGCGCTCGGCGCGCGCATCGCCATGGTCGACGCGCTGCGGCTGATGTTCGTGCTCTATGCGGCGGTCGGCATCGCGGCCTGGGCCTTGTATCTCGGCCTGCCGGACGTGCGCGTGGCCGATGAGGCACCGTCCGCGCCGCTCGGTCCGTCGCGCGGCATCGTCTGGCGGCTCGCCGCGCTCTTCAGCGTCGACGCGTTCGCTGGCGGCCTGATCCTGAATTCGCTCCTCGCGCTGTGGCTCTTCCAGCGCCACGGCATGTCGCTCGCTGGGGCGGGCGCTTTCTTCTTCTGGACCGGACTGCTCTCTGCCTGCTCGCAGCTCGCCGCGGCGCCGCTCGCGCGCCGCATCGGCATGATCAACACCATGGTATTCACGCACATTCCGTCGAGCCTGTTCCTGATCGGGGCCGCGCTCGCCACGAACGTCGACGTGGCGCTCGCCTGCCTGCTCGCGAGGAGCCTGCTCTCGCAAATGGATGTGCCGGCGCGCGGCGCGTTCGTGATGTCGGTGGTCACGCCTGCCGAGCGGCCGGCGGCCGCGAGCTTCACGGCGGTGCCGCGCAGCCTTGCAGCGGCGCTGAGCCCCTCGATCACGGGCGCCATGTTCGCCGCCGGCGCGATGGCAGCACCGCTCGTCGCCTGTGGCGCGCTGAAAATCGCGTACGACCTCGCACTGTACGTGGCGTTTCGCCGCGCCGAACGCGCCGCGGCTGCGACTTAGCGCAGTCGCCGGTTGAATGCTCGCCAGAGCTTGCGACAACCTTGCACGATATCTCGCCCGGCAGATCCGGGCATAGAATCAGCCGAGCGGGGGTATCGCAGGCTCCCCGCAGTACAGACGCCTCACCGCGTCCAAGCTCTGCTGGTTCCCGCTGGTTGGCGGAGAAGGGCTTGCGCGCAATTCACACGATCTGCTTGCTCACCCTGTTGGCCGGTGTCGCCGACACAGTCGCCGCGCAAGAACATTGGCGCAATGTCAGTGGCGCTGCGCTCGCCGCACTGTTCAGCGACAAGGAATTCGCCGACGGCGTGCACTTCGCCTACCAGTTCAAGGCCGACGGCTCGTTCACCGGCACGGAAATGAGCAAGACGGCGAGCGGCTCGTGGCGCGTGAGCAAAGACGAGTTCTGCTGGAAATGGCTGCGCCCGCCCGGGCCAGATGAGTGCTACGAGGTGCAGCGGGACGACACACACGTGCGCCTCCTGATCAACGGTTCGGAAGCGTGGTACGGCACGCTGACGCCGCTGCGATGACGCGCGCGCTGCTTGCAATGGTGGTGCTTTCCTTCGGCAGCACCGCGCTCGCCTACCGGCCATTCGATTCGACCGATGCCGACGTTGCGCACGTCGGCGACGTAGAGCTCGAGCTCGGGCCGCTGCAGTGGCTGCGGCAGGGCGACAAGCGCTTCCTGCATTTGCCGGCGTTCGTCGTCAACGTCGGCTTGTCGCACGAGCACGAGCTCGTGGTCGAGGGCCGGCACGAGATCGCGCTCGACCGCGAGCCGGACGAGCCGCGCTCGGCGCTCGTTGACGACGGCGCCTTCATCAAGCAGGTGCTGCGCGATGGCGTACTGCAGGACAGGCCGGGCGTGAGCATCGCCACCGAGTACGGCGTACTGCTGCCGGAAGTGAACGGCACGCACGGCACCGGCTTCTCGCTCGCGGGCATCGTCTCGCAGCGCTGGGAGGCGGCCACGATCCATCTCAATGCAGTGCTCGCGCGCACGCGCGAGCACGAGCCGGCTCTCTTTCTCGGCACGATTCTCGAGGGACCGTTCGCCTGGGCGCTGCGGCCGGTCGCCGAAATATTCACCGAGCGGGCAGGCGCCGGACCACGCACCGATTCGCTGCTCGTCGGTGCGATCTGGCGCCTGCGCGACGGTCTTTCGTTCGATGCCGGCTTGCGCTCGGCGCGCGTCGGCGACGATACGCTGCACGAACTGCGCCTCGGTCTAACGTGGGCGTTTTCATACAAGGCGGACAAATGAACCTCGCATCCATCCTTGCCGGCGCGATGCTCCTCGCGCCTCTCGCCGCTGGCAGCGCGCCGCTCGAGCTTGCGGCGACGATCGACATGCCTGGCGTCAAGGGACGCATCGACCACTTTGCCGTCGATGTGAAAGGCGAGCGGTTGTTCGTCGCCGCGCTCGGCAACGATACGGTGGAGGTGCTCGACCTCGCCGCAAATCGACACCTGCGCACCCTGAAAGGCTTCAAGGAACCCCAGGGCCTCGCGTACCTGCCGCGGACCAATCGCCTGTACGTCGCGAACGGCGAAGGCAGTCGGCTCGACGTCCTCGATGCGGCTTCCTTCGCCGTCGTCAAGCGCATCGAGCAACTCGATGACGCCGACAACGTGCGCTACGACGCCGCAGCCGGTACGGTGATCGTCGGCTATGGCAAGGGAGCCTTGCGCGTTTTCCGCGCCGATACGACGGAACCGGCCGCCGACATCCGCCTCGCCGGTCACCCCGAATCGTTCCAGCTCGAAAATGCGGGACCGCGCATATTCGTCAACGTACCTACCGCAGAGCAGGTGGCCGTCGTCGATCGCCTGAGACGACAGGTCACTGCCACATGGCCGGTCCCGCGCGCCGGACGCAACTTCCCCATGGCGCTCGACGAACAGGACAGGCGT
>DASSLQ010000057.1:0-25728 GCA_035689325.1 Burkholderiales bacterium
GTGCTCTCGCTCGGCACGCTGGTGGTGCCGGTCGCCGGCTACGCGCAGCAAAGCTCGATCAAGGAAGCGGCGCTCCTTTGCCGCGAGCGCCATCTCGACGTCGTGATGTGGCGGCTGAACGCGCCCTCCTTCAGCGTCTACCGCGGCGCGCCGACGCCCGCGCGCGAGCCGCGGCCCGGAGACATAGTGCTCACCAGGGCGAGCCGGCTCGCCGAGCTGCCGAAGAGCCTGCCGTACGACCTGATCTATTCGAAGCGCGGCATCGTGCTCGCGAAGCTCCGCGCGTGAAGTACTGGCGCGTCTGGGTCGTTCCCGCAATCGCGGCGGCCGGCTTCATCGCCATCTATGTGCTGGGTGCGAACCGGTCGCTATTCGCGGCGCTGAACCAGTTGGGGCCCGCGACGAGCGACTGGCTGTGGGCGAACATCACGGTGCTCGGCGACACCGTGGTGGTGTTCGCGCTCTGCCTGCCGCTCTGGCGCCGCTACCCCGAAGCGCTGTGGGCGTTCGTTTTCGTCGCGCTGCTCGGCACGGCGTGGGCCGACGGCCTCAAGCCCTTGACCGACATCGACCGGCCGCCGGAGGTGCTGGGCGACGCGGTGCACGTGATCGGCCCGGCGTACCGCCACCACACGTTTCCTTCCGGTCATGCCACCGCGGCCTTCGCCATCGCCGGCCTGTACACGCTCGGCACGGCCTCGCGCGCCCTGGCCGCCGTGGCGATCGCGATCGCGACGCTGGCCGCGCTTTCCCGCGCGGTGGTCGGCGTGCACTGGCCGCTCGATATCCTCGGCGGCGCCTTCGGCGGCTGGCTGGCGGCGGTGATCGCGGTAGCGATCGCGCAACGCACGCGCAGCTTCGGCACCAGGCCGGTGATGCAATGGCTGCTCGCATTGTTCCTCGCCGCGTGCGCGGCGTGGCTCGTCATCGGCTATGCAAAGAGCGCCTACCCGCCGGCGGATCTCTTCCAGCGCGCCATCGGCATTTGCTGCCTGGGAGCCGCGGCAGCTAGACTAAAACGTGCTGCCGCTTAGCCCGCCGCTCAACGTCTCGGTCGTCATCCCGATCTATAACGAGGAGGCGAATGTCGCCGAGCTGGTCGCGCGCGTCGGCGCCGCGATGCAGCGCACCGGCAAGAGTTTCGAGCTGATCTGCGTCGACGACGGCTCGCGCGACCGCTCGGCGGCGGCGCTAGAGGCGCTCGCAGCCGAGCGCCCGTGGCTGAAGCCGCTCTACCTGATCCGCAACTACGGGCAATCGGCCGCCTTGCAGGCGGGCTTCGACGCGGCGCAGGGCGAGATCGTCGTCACGCTCGACGGCGACCTGCAGAACGAGCCGGACGATATTCCGGCGCTGCTCAAGATCCTGGACGAGCGCCCGGATGTGGATGTGATCTCAGGCTGGCGCAAGGAGCGTCAGGATCGCGCCGTGTCGCGCAAGCTGCCCTCGGCGGCCGCCAACGCCGTCATTTCGCGCGTGACCGGCGTAAGGCTGCACGACTATGGCTGCGCGCTCAAGCTCTACCGTGCCGACGTGATCCGCGGCCTGCGGCTCTACGGCGAGCTGCACCGCTTCATCCCGGCGCTCGCCGCCGAGGTCGGCGCGAACATCATCGAGGTGCCGGTGCGCCACCATGCGCGCACGCGCGGCGTGTCGAAGTACGGCATCGACCGCACCTTCCGCGTGCTGCTCGATCTGCTGTGGATCAAGTTCCTGATGCGCTTCCTGCACCGGCCGCTGCAGGCTTTCGGCGGCGTCGGCCTCGCGCTTGGCGCGATCGGCTTCCTGATCCTGGCGTGGCTGACGTACGAGAAGCTCGCGCTCGGCGCCGAGATCGGCGGCCGGCCGCTGCTGCTGCTTGGCGTGCTGCTGGTGCTGATTGGCGTGCAGCTCGTAGCGACCGGGGTGATCGGGGAGTTGCTCACGCGCGTCTATCACGAGCCGCAAGGACGGCCGCAATACCTGCTTCGCCGCCAGCCGAGAAAAGGCAGCTGAAGACCGCCGCACGCATCGCGGCCGGCATCGCGCTGCTCGCCGTAGTCATCTGGTATGTCGATCCAGGCGCGCTCGCGCGCAGCCTCGCGGCGATCGATGTGCGCTGGTTCGCCGCGGCGCTGGCGTCCTCCGTCGTCTCGAACGTGCTTTCGGCTGCGCGCTGGGCGGCGATTGCGCGCGGCCTGGGGCTCGCTGCGCCGTTCGGCACCGCGATAGCGATGTATTTCCGCGGCATGACGATGAACGTGCTGCTGCCGGGGGCGACGGTGTCGGGCGACCTCTTGCGCGGCTATCAGCTCGGCCGGCTGGGCGGGAACCCGCTGCTGCGCGCGGGGGCGTCGGTGCTGCTCGATCGCCTGAGCGGGCTGTGGATCCTCTGCGCCTGCTCGCTCGTCGCGCTCGGCGCGGCGCTGGCCGTCGGCCTCGTGCCGCCGGCGAAGGACACCGGCATCTATCTGCTTGCGCTGGCAGTGGCGCTCGCCTTGCCCTGGGTGCCGGTGCCGCACGAGCGGTTGGAGAATGCGCGGCGCCAGGCGCTCGCGGCACGCGGCGCGCTCGCGCGCTCGGCCTGGCTCTCGGTGCTGGTGCAGGTCTTTTCGGCCGCCGCGCTCTGGCTCTGCGGATATGCGGCGGGCGTCGAGCTCAGCTATCCGGTGATGCTTGCGGCCGCCGCGCCGATCTTCATCATGGGCGCGGTGCCGCTCGGCTGGGGCGGCTTCGGCGCGCGCGAGGCGGCGGCGGTGGTAGTGCTAGGGACCATCGGCGTGCCGCCCGAGCAGGCGACGGCGACGGCGCTCCTCTACGGCGTGAGCGCGGTGCTGCAGGGAATTGCGGCGGCGCCGCTCTTTCTCGTCAGGAGCGAAAGCGTGGATGCGCCACGCCGTTCTTGAGCCGCATCACCTTCCAGAAGAAATTGATGCGCGACACCTCGGTGACCTCATTTATGTCGGAGAGCATGTCGCGCAGCTCGAAGTCCGGGCGGAAGCCGATCTTGTCCGAAAGCGGCGCCAGGGCCTTCTCGAACGCCGCGATGAAGCGGTTGTCGGAGCGTACGTGGTTGACGAGGAAGATCTCGCCGTCGGGCCGGCACACGCGGTGCAGCTCCTGCAGCAGCCGCACCGGATTCGCCACCACGGGCACGACGTACATCGCGACCACCTTGTCGAAGCTCGCGTCAGCGAAGCTCATCTGCTCGGCGTCCATCTCGAGCAGCGCCTCGACGTTTGCGAGACGCTGGCGCGCGACGCGGCTGCGCGCCTTCTCGAGCATCTCGCGCGACACGTCGATGCCCGCAATGTTGACATCGCGCGGGTAGAGCGGCAGCGAGAGGCCGGTGCCGACGCCGACCTCGAGCACACGGTCGCCGGGCCGCAGCCCGAGCGCCTGCACCACCGCCTTGCGGCCGGGCTGCAGCACCGGGCCGAACACGGCATCGTAGACTGCAGCGTAGCGGCGGTAAGCCGCCTTCACCGACTCTATTTCGAGTTGCATGCGGGGTGTGTGAGCCCTGTGAGGTCTTGTCGGACGAGCGCCTTGGTCAGCGGCACCTTGTAGCCATTATGCCGCAGGCCCGCGGCTTGCTGCACGGCGGCCTTGGCTGCGGCTGTGAACCTGTCGGGGCGCCGTGGGATCGGCGCCACACCGGACGGCAGGATACCGAGAAGCGGCGCCATGGCGCCACGCTAGCAAACGCCGCGCCCGGCACGTGGATTGCAAACCCGCAGTGGGTTCAATGAGGATCGCGCAGATCGCACCGCTCGCGGAAGCCGTGCCGCCGAAGCTCTACGGCGGCACCGAGCGCGTGGTGTCGTATCTCACCGAGGAGTTGGTGAGGCTCGGCCACGATGTCACGCTCTTCGCGAGCGGCGACTCGGAGACTGCCGCGCGGCTCGTCGCCTGCGCGCCGCGGGCGCTCAGGCTCGATTCGGCGCTGACCGATCCGCTCGCGCCGCTCGCGCTCATGCTCGAGCGCGTGCATGCGCAGGCGCACGAGTTCGACATCCTGCACTTCCACCTGCAGCACGTGCATTTGCCGCTCTTCCGGCCGCTCGCCCGGCGCACGGTGACGACGATGCACGGCCGGGTCGATCCGGCCGAGCTCGTGCCGCTCTACCGCGAGTTCAGCGAGATGCCGCTGGTTTCGATCTCCACCGCGCAGCGCCGGCCGCTCGCCTTCGCGAACTGGGTCGCCACGGTCCACCACGGACTCGCGGGAGAGGTATGCCCCTTTAATCCTGCGCCGCGCGGCGGCTATTTCGCCTTCCTCGGACGCGTGTCGCCGCAGAAGGGCCTGGAGCGCGCCATCGAGATCGCGCGCCGCGCGCGCGTGCGGCTGCGCATCGCCGCCAAGATCGACCCGCAGGACGAGGAGTACTTCGAGCGCGAGATCGTGCCGCTGCTCGCGGCTCCGGGCGTGGAATTCGTCGGCGAGGTGAACGAGGCGCAAAAGCCGGCCTTCCTTGGCAACGCCACGGCGCTGCTTTTCCCGATCGACTGGCCCGAGCCCTTCGGCCTCGCCATGATCGAGGCGATGTCCTGCGGCACGCCGGTGCTCGCGTGGCGGCACGGCTCGGTGCCCGAGGTGGTGGAGGACGGCCGCAGCGGCTTCATCGTCGACTCGATCGAGGATGCGGTGGCCGCGCTCGACAAGGTGGCGCGGCTGGATAGGTTCGGCGTGCGCACGCGATTCGAAGAGCGGTTCTCCGCCACGCGCATGGCGCAGGACTACCTCTCGGTCTACCGCGCGCTCGGCCGCCGGCGGGCGCTCGCCGCGCTGTGAAGCCCGAGCCGGCCGGCGCAAGCCCGGTCGTCGTCCCCGGCGTCGTCTCGCTCGCCGCCTCGAGCCGGCGCACCCTCAAGCACGGCGACAGCTTCGCCATGTTCGACGAGTTCGGCGACATCCACGAGGTGCAGCACAGCCCGGCGGGCCTGTTCCACCACGACACGCGCTTTCTCTCGCGCCTGCAATTCACGCTCGAAGGCCACCGGCCGATGGCGCTCTCCTCGACCGTGCAGCCCGACAACGTGATGCTGGACGTCGATCTCACCAACCCGGACTTCTTCGACGCCGAAGGCCATTTGCTGCTTCCCAAGGACACGTTCCATATCGCGCGCGCCAAGTTCCTCTGGAACGCGTGCTGCTACGAGCTGTTCACCATTACGAGCTACTCCGAGAGCCGGCAGAAGCTGCGCCTCGCGCTCGATTTCGCCGCCGACTTCGCCGACCTTTTCGAGATCCGCGGCTACCGGCGCGCGCGCCGCGGCGCGGTGCAGACCGAATTGCTGGGCCCCGCGGACCTGGCGTTCCATTACCAGGCGCTCGACGGCCTGCCGCGCGCAACGCGCATCTCGTTCGGCCCGCAGCCCGCGCACCTTGGCGAGACGCGCGCGGAGTTCGAGCTCGAGCTCGCGGCGCGCGAGCGCCGGCCGATCGCGCTGACGGTGCAGTGCGTCGAGGGCAATCGGGTACCTCCTGCCGAGCGGCGCTTCTTCGTCGCGCGCCGCATGGCGCGCCACGCGCGGCTCGCCGAGCGCGAGGCGGCGCCGGTGATCGAATCCTCCAATACGGTGGTGAACAACGTGCTCGAGCGCTCGAGCGCCGACCTCGCCATGCTCATGAGCGAGACGCCGCACGGCGCCTATCCCTACGCTGGCGTGCCGTGGTTCTCGACACCTTTCGGGCGCGACGGCTTGCTTACCGCGATGGAGATGCTGTGGCTCGAGCCGCCGCTCGCGCGCGGGGTGCTGCGCTTCCTCGCCGCGCACCAGGGCACGCGCGAGGACCCGGCCGCCGACATGGAGCCCGGCAAGATCCTGCACGAGGTGCGCGAGTGCGAGCTCGCGCGGCTCGGCGAAGTGCCCTTCGGCCGCTATTACGGCTCGATCGACTCGACGCCGCTTTTCATCGTGGCTGCCGGCATGTACTGGCAGCGCACGCGCGACGCCGACACGCTCAAGGCGATCTGGCCGCACGTGAAAGCGGCGCTCGACTGGATCGAGCATTCCGGCGACCGCGACGGCGACGGTTTCGTCGAGTACGACCGCAAGCGCTCGAGCGGCCTTCGCAACCAGGGCTGGAAGGACTCCGACGACGCCGTGTTCCACGCCGACGGCACGCTCGCCGAGCCGCCGATCGCGCTCTGCGAGGTGCAGGGCTATGTGTATCTCGCCTACCGCCTGGCGGCGCAGCTCGCGGTCGACATGGACGACTATCCGCTCTCCGCCGGGCTCACGCTCAAGGCCGAAAAGCTCCGACGCGAGTTCGAAGAGGCCTTCTGGGACGAGGAGCTCGGAACGTACGCGCTCGCGCTCGACGGCGAGAAGCGCGCCTGCCGCGTGCGCAGCTCCAACGCCGGGCAGCTGCTCTTCACCGGCATCGCGTCGGCCGAGCGCGCGGCGCGCGTGATCGAAGGCCTGTTAGAGCCCGATTTCTTCAGCGGCTGGGGCATCCGCACGCTCTCGCGCCGCGAGCGGCGCTTCAACCCCGCGTCCTATCACAACGGCTCGGTATGGCCGCACGACAACGCGGTGATCGCGCTCGGCCTCGCGCGCTACGGCCACTGCAGCGAAGCGCTCGCGCTCACCAGCGCGCTGTTCGACGCCGCCGCGCACATGCATCTCAGGCGGCTGCCGGAGCTCTTCTGCGGCTTCGAGCGAAAGCGCGGCAAGGCGCCGACCCTCTATCCGGTGGCGTGCGCGCCGCAGGCCTGGGCAGCGGTCACGCCCTTCGCGCTCATCCAGGCGTGCCTCGGCCTCGAGATCGATTGCGGCGCGCGCAAGGTGCGCCTGCGCCGGCCGCGCCTGCCGCCCTTCATCGACTGGATGACGGTGAAGCGCCTCGCGATCGGCGAGACGCGCGTCGACCTGATGCTGCGGCGGCACGACTCGAGCGTCGCCGTCAACCTGCTTGCGCGCGAAGGAACCGCGGAGGTGGAAGTGATGCTGTAATTCGATTTCGTACTTGGTACGGAATTCGCGAGCGTTATTCGCTTCGGTACCCGAATTGCGGGGTCATGCGGTAATATTCTTCGCAACATGCTTTCCACATCGCAGCAATACCCGCCGGTCGGCTCGCAATGGCAGGACCGCGACCGGCGCGCGAAGCGCACCGTGCAGGTGATACGCATCGACGCGGCCAAGCGCCGCGTGCGCATCCACTGCATCGAGACCGACGTCCTCTCCTGGGCGAAGCCCGAGCGCTTCAACGGCAAGAGCGGCGGCTACCAGCCGCTCGCCGGCGCAAAGCGCCGCTAGTCGCGCCTTTCAGTCGATATAGCGCTGCGATGAGCCCGCCGCATCGTGCGGCGGAGTATCCGGCGTTTCGGTCGGCCCGCCGGCGGCGCTGGTCTCGTCGAGGATGATGTCAACCACGCGCAGGAACAGCTCGCGCGGCGGCTTGGCGTCGCCCGCGATCCATTTGTGGAGCTCGTCTTTCGGCACCCGCAGCACCCTGGCGAGCTGGTCGCGTCCGCCAAGGAGCTCCGCGGCGCGCAGCAGCGCGCGGCTATATACGCTCGCAGTCACGCCGACAATGATTCCGCAACCGCGCCGCTCGCACAATCGAGCCGCGCCTGACAGGAAAGGCCTTACCCGGCACCAGCCTGGTCAAGATGCAGCAGGATGATCTCGATCGCGGCGAGGAACACCATCTGCGGCGGCTCCTCGCGCGCTTCGAGCCAGTTGCGCAGCGCCGCTTCCGAGACGCCGAAGTGTCTTGCGAGCGGCGCCACGCCGCCGAGGATCACGCAGGCGCGATGCAGTGTGCGCGCGTAGGTGGTCTGCCGCGACGGAAACGGCAGCGGGCAATCGACCTTCGCGGAAGCACCCACCGGCATGCCTGCATCATGCGATGAGCAACATCCGCGGCCAAGTCGCGCATCGGCTATCGCGCTGTCGAATTTTCCGGCATGGCGACGTCGCGGCCGCGCTTGCGTCGCCCGGGTGCGACGGTTCCTAGTGAGCGCGCGCCAGGCGCTCGATCAGCGCGATGAGCTGCCGCGGCTCGTACGGTTTGGCGATGTGATGGTCGAACCCGGTGCTGCGCGCGAAGGACTTGTCGGCGGCGCTGTCGCGGCCGGTGACCGCGATCAGCGTCGGCTTGGCGCTGCCGTAGCGCTCGCGCAGCTTCTGCGCCACCTCGAAGCCATTCATGCCCGGCATGCCGATATCGAGCAGCAGAATGTCGGCGCCGAAGTCGCGCACCGCGTAGAGCGCGGCCGGGCCATCGGCGGCCGTCTTGACCTCGTGCCCCTCGTGCTCGAGCAGCAGGCGCAGCGTGCGCACGGTGTCGGGGTCGTCGTCCGCGACGACGATGCGCAATCTCACCGTCGCTTTGCCATCGCTCATGGGGCAAATTGTCCCGGTCGCGCGTTACGCACGGTATCCATTGCTTCACGACTCGCGGTCGGGGATAACCCTACATCCGCAAAATCGGCCACGCGCACGCGCGGGCGATTGCAATTGCCGTGCTACGGCAGTCTGCCGACGCGCACGGTTCCTGGCGGGATGGTCTGCTCTGCAGTGGCTTCGAGGTCGAGCTGACTGCGGATGAACTTGGCGAGCGCCAGGGCGAACTTCACCCGGTCGAGCGCAATGCGACCCGGATACTCCTGCTGCGCCAGCTGCAACTGCTCCTCGATCTGCTGCATTTTCGACCTCAGGTCGGCCGCCGTGCGCGCGGCGCCCGTGGCGGTGCTCATATGCTGCGCAGCCGCGCCACCGTCTCGCCCTCAGGCTCGCCCTTTGGAAACACCATGCTGCGCCCCGCTTCCGTCCGGATATAGCGCACGAGCGCAATGATCATGCGCTGGCGCTCCTTGGTGAGCGTCTTCGGAAACTCGGCGAGCGTGAGCTGGGCCTGCTCTTCGATCTGATCGAGCTTTTGCTGAAACTCTTCCAAATCCATTTGTTCTTGGTCCCTGCTGGGGGAACGGATGAACGGTAGTCCAGCGGGCGGGCGCGCGCAGTCGTCGGCCCCAGCGCCTTGCTGTAGCGGGATGACTACACGGGCGGCGCGCGGCCGAGCTCGCCGGCGTCCATGAGGATTTCGACCAGCTTGACGAAGATCTGGACGGGCGGCATGGCGGCGCCGCGGATCCAGCTGATCATGTCGTCGCGCGAGGCGTCGAGGCGCGCCTGCAGCTCGCCGTAGCCGCCCACCACGCGCGCGGCCCGTTGCAGCACTCGCGATTGCACCGGCTCGACCACGGCCCCACCCTATCAGTTGGGACCTTACGCCGCGAGTCGCGCCGACCGCCTTTCGCTGTCACTGGCTTTCGACATCAAGCGGAGCGCGGCTTGATCGCCGCGAGGCGCTTGAGCAGCGACTGCGGGTCGTAAGGCTTGGCGATGAAGTCGTGGAAGCCGCTTTCCCGCGCCATGCCGCGGTCTTTCTCGCTGCTGTGGCCGGTGACTGCGATCAGCGTCGGTACGCTCTCGCCGTAGGTCTCGGTCAGCTCTTCCGCGATATCGTTGCCGCCGCGGTCGGGCATCCCCAGGTCGAGCAGGATCACGTCGGGTGAGAATTCCCGCACCGCGGGGACCACGTCCTCGCCCCACTTCACGAGCCGCACTTGCATGCCGGCGTCGCGGCAGAGCAGTCCCAGCGTCACCAGCGTGTCGCGCTCATCGTCGGCGATCAGCACGCGCAGCGGCCGGGGTTGCGGCACCACATGATGCTGTTCGTTGTCCGCCGGTTCAGGATTCACGTAGCCCGCCGGCGACAGGGCGAGCAAGAAACGAACCCCTAAAGCGTCGCGGCTGCGGCACGCCGTCGGCGGCGCCGCGGATGCCGTCAGGCAAAGCTCACATGTGCCGGTCCGCGCGCCGCTCGTGCTCGGCGTAGCCGGCCGCCCAGCCCTCCATATAAGCGCGCTCGGCCGCGGCGGCATCGGCGAGCTTGCATTCCCGGGCGAACTGCTCGAAGCGCGGCCGGATGCCGTGATAGAGCGCGTCCGTTTCGCCTTCGCTGTACCAGTCGGCGCGCGTGCACTGCTCGGGCGTCATGGGCGCACACGCCGTCTGCGCCGCGAGGAGGGCGATCAGAGCAAGTCTTTCCACTTGGCGCGGATCTTCTGCTGAAGCTCTTTGCTCGCCTCGGCCACCGCCGGGAAATCGGCGAGGTGGTCCCACGGCCGGCAGGCGTCGATCACCGCCTTGGCGCTGTAAGGCGCGTCATGACGGTAGGCGACGAACATCGGGTCGTTCTTCGATCCCATGCCGCGCTCGATGATGTCGATGTCCACCGCCGGATCGGTGCGCGTCGCCACCGCCCACATCACCTCCTGCAGGTTCGCGGGATCGATGTCCTCGTCGACCACCACCGAGTAGCGCGACATGTAGGCGCCCACGCCGCACTGCGAAAGGATGTGGCCCGCCTGGCGCGCGTGCCCGGCGTAACGCTGCTTGATCGACACCACGTTGAACATGCGCGCGCCGCCGATCTCGTGCGCCCACACCGCGCGCACGTCGGGCACGCCGGCGGCGACGATTGCGTCATGCAGCAGCGCCGAGCGCATCACCGCCTTGGAATACGAGTAATCGTTCGGCGGCTTGGCCGGCGGGCTGCCCATCAGGATGGGATCCGAGCGGTAGTACACGCGCTGCACGGTGAGCACCGGCGCGATGCCCTCCTTGCCGGGGTAGTAGCCATGGAACTCGCCGAAGGGTCCCTCGGTGCGCTCGTCGTGCGGCTCGACGAAGCCTTCGAGCACGATCTCCGACGCCGCGGGGAACGGCAGCCCGGTCAATTCGCCGTTCAGGACCGCGACCGGTTCGCCCAGGATCGCGCCGATGTAGTTGTACTCGCACATGCCGAACGGCACCTCGATGCCCGAGATGAGATAGCCGAGGGGATCGCCGCCGCACACGATCACGACAGGGAAGCGCTTGCCCGCGGCCTTGTGCTTCTCGTAGTGGATGCGCCCATGCTTGCCCGGCACCATGTCGAGCGCCACGTGGTTGCGATCGATGACCTGCACGCGGTAGGTGCCGACATTGATCCAGTCGGAGTCGAGATCATGCGTCACTACCGAGCAGCCGGTGCCGATGTAGCGCCCGCCGTCGTGCTCGTGCCAGAGCGGCGCCGGGAACTTGAGCACATCGATTTCCCGGTCGACGTGCTCCAGCGTCGGGCCATTCTTGACCACGGTTGCGGGATATCGCGCGGCCGCCTCCTGCCACTGCGTGGGCTTGCCGCGCAGCGCCTCCACGAGGCCATGGTGCGTGCGCTGCACGGACAGGCGCAGGATCGACGAGAGCCGTGCCGGGCTGGAGGTGCTGCAAGTGAGCACACGGAAGCCCTTCGGGTAGCCTTTGATTTCGTCGAACAGCAGCGCCGGCGGCAGATCCTTCTTGACGTTGAGCTCGCTGATCGCGCCGAGCTCGAGGTTCCAGTCGGCGCCGCGCACGTGCCGAAGCTCGCCGAGTCCTTCGACCTCGGCCAGCCAGGTGCGCAGATCCAGCGGGTTCACGCCGCGCGATTATAGGGCCGGCTATTTTTCGAGCTGCTCGTGAGCGATCTCGGCGATGGCGTGCAGCTCGTCTTGCGACAGCTCGGCGGACGCGAGCGCGTAGCCGCACTCATCGTCGAGCCAATAGTAAACACGCATGCCGCGCTCTCCCGACGCATAGACGAGGCCGGTTTCGCGGGCCTGCCGGAACTCCGGGCCCCAGTAGAGCGTGACGCGCTGGCCGTTCTGTCCTTCGTACATCAGGAGTGCCGCCGCCGCGGCATCGCCCGGCAGCAGCCGCCCGCCCAGGAACGCAAGACCGGCGCTCTCGAGATCGGGCGCCTGCACCCGCATCTGCAGCCGCTGCGAAAGCGAGTCGAGTAGCTCGGCGCGGGCCCTCGCCTCCACCGGATGCTGGACCTCGGCGGCATAGACCGCGTGGGCCATGGCCGCGCGCTGCACGATGTCGGACGCGGGCGCCGGCGCGAAGTAGCGCGAGACGGCGAGCGCGATCAGCGTCCCGGCGGCCACGGCAAGCGCCGCCCGAGCGAAGCGACGCCGCCCCGCGGGCTTCGCTTGCACCGCGGAAAGCAGCTCCTCGGGCAGCGGTTCCTCGAGCACCGGCGCATAGGCCGCGCGCAAACGCTCGGCGAGCACGCGGTATGCCGCCACGCGCGCGGCGTCATCGGGATGCGCCGCGAGCCAGCTTTCGAGCGCCGTCCGGCGCGCCGCGTCGAGCTGGTCGTCGACATAGGCGTGCAGGTCCGCCTCCGCGAGACGCTCCGGCCTCACTTGACCTGCCGCAGCCGTGCCTCGTTCATCAGCACGAGCCTGAGCTTCTCACGTGCCCGTGACAGCCGTGACATCACGGTGCCGATCGGGATGTCCAGCGTTTTCGCTACCTGCTCGTAGCTCATGTCCTCGAGCGTGACGAGCAGGAAAATCTCGCGCTGCAGGGGCGGCAACGTCGCGATCGCGCGCTCAAAGGCCGCGCCGCCGGTCACGCCCGCCCCCGGCGCTAGCGCGCCGTCGCCGTTGCGCCCAGCGGCGCTCGCCACGTAGGTTTCGTGCAGTAGCGAAAAAAGCCACACGCGCAGGTCGCCCTGCGCTTGCGCCAGGCTTGAGTCCTGCGCGGCGCGCTCGAGCGTCACGCGCACGAGCTCGTCCGGCGCTGCGCCCGTCGCCGCGAGCGCGCGCGCATAGCGGCGCAGGTGGGGGATAAGCGCGCTGATGCGTTCCTGCGACTGCACGCCCGGCAAACAGTCGCCGGGCCCGCCGCATTCCGCCGCTACCTGACGATCAGCGTGCCGTGCATTACCGGGTGGAGCCGGCAAATGTAATCGACCTCGCCCTTCTTGCGCGCGACGGTGGTCCAGCTACGGCCTTGCGCGAGCTCGCCGGACTCCATACCGGCGGCCGCCGCGGTGACCGTGTGCGGCACGATGTCGCGGTTGGTCCAGGTGATGCGGTCCCCGGCGGCCACCTCGACCCGCTCGGGTACGAACTTCATTCCTTCGATGCGTACCTCATGCGAGCGCGCCGCTACTTCTTTCCCAGGTCGGCCTGCACGTGCTTGGCATGCTCGAGGTGCGTGGCGATCGCCGGCCGCACCTTCTCGATGAGGCCCTTCAGCTCCGCGTTCTGCGCGCCCGGCACGAGCACCTTGTCGATCGCGTCGAGCACCTGCTCGTGATAGGTGACTTCATGGTCGATGTAGGCCTTGTCGAACTGCCCATCCTTCAGCTTCTTGAGGTTGGCCACGTTCGCCTGGGCATCCTTCTTCAGCGCCTTGCTTGTGTCGTTGTCCTCGGGCTTGACGCCGAGCTTCTTGGCGAGCGCCGCCGCCTGCTTGTTGACCGCGGTATGGTCGGTAATCATCTGCTGAGCGAATCCCCGCACCTCCTTGTTCTTGGTGTGCGATCTTGCGAGCTTGCCCGCGTCGATGTCGATCTGGTTCGCTGTGACCACAATGTGCGCGATCTGCGGGTCGCTGGGCTTGCCCTGCGCGAGCGCGAGGGCGGGTGCGACGAGCGCGAGAGCCAATAGGTGTTTGCAGTTCACGGTATCTCCTTGGTTTGGTTGAGCCGGGCGAGCACGCCGGCGACCACGCGGTCGCAGCGCTCGCCGGCGAAGCTGAAAGCGTCCTCGCAGGCGACGTCGATCTTCTGCGCGAGCGCCTCGCGCAGCATGCTGCGGGCGCGAAACAGGCGCGTGCGCACCGTCGCCGGCGGCATGTCCAGCACGGCCGCGGTCTCCTCCACGGAGAGCTCCTCCACCGCGCGCAGCATGAACACCGTGCGGTAGGCGTCGGGCAGCGCGTCGATCTGTGATTCGAGGAGCCGGCGCATCTCGTGGCGCGCGGCGGTCGTCTCGGGCGCCTTGTCCATGTCCCTGTCCATCACTTGTTCGAGCTCGGCGCCGGCGGCCGGCTGCAGCGGCACGATGTCGGCGCGGCGCGAGTGCTTGCGCAGGCGCTGCAGCGCTTCGTTAGCGACAATGCGCGCAAGCCAAGTCGAGAGCTGCGCGTCGCCGCGAAAGCTCGCCAGCGAGCGGTAGGCCTGGAGGTACGCTTCCTGCAGCGCGTCCTCGGCCTCGGCGTCGTCGCGCAGAATGGCGCGGGCCGTGCGAAACAGCATCCGGTTGTGGCGCCGCATCAGCGCCTCGAACGCCGCGCTGTCGCCGTGCGCGGCACGCGCCGCGAGCTCAGCAGTCATGCGGGATTAGATGGCGCGGCGGGCCGCCGCGTTTCAATAGCCGTAGAACTCTTCGGAGCGCATGTCGTCCTCGCTCACGCCGAGCTCCTTGAGCATCCCTTGCACCGCCATGGTCATGCCCGGCGGTCCCGCGAAGTAGTAAACCGGGGCGCGCAGGTCCGGGACATGCTCCGCGAGGAGTTCGCGCGAGATGCGCCGCCTCTCGCCGCGCCACTCGGGCGCGTCGGTCATGGTCGTCACCAGCCGGAACTTCGGCCCCTGCAGCCGCTCGAGCTCGGCAAGAAACGCCGCGTCCTGCGGCCGGCGGTTGGAATAGACGAGCATGATGTGGTGCGGCAGCTTGCGCTTTGCGGCATCGCGCACCATGGCTAGAAACGGCGTGATGCCGATGCCGCCGGCAAGGAACACCGCCGGGCGGCTCGCATCCTCGTGCAGCACCATGAGCCCGAGCGGCCCTTCCATTTCCAGCTTGGTCCCCGGTGCGGCGGCGCCGAGGTGATGCTTGAAGGCGCTGTCGCGCATGCGCGTCGCGATCATCAGCTCGCGCTCGTGCGGCGCCGAGGCAATGGTGAAGGTGCGGCTCGGCCCGGCCGCATCCTCCTCGCGCGGGTCGATCAGCGTGAACATCGCATTCTGCCCCGCTTCGTGCGAGAAACCGGCCGGCTTCTCGAAATAGAAGGCGACCGTGCCTTCGGCGACCGGCTCCCGCCGCAGCAGCCTTATCTCAGCCATCAGAAGGTGCGTATGCCGCCGAAGGTATCGGCCACCTCGTGCCGCTTGCCCGCGGCGTCGTACCAGTACAGCTTGCCCTCCTCCTCGCCTTTGGTGAGCTTGTGCGAGCCATCGCAAAACGGCTGGTTCCGGGAGAGGCCGCATTTGCAGAGCCAGACCTCCTTTCCGTCCATCACGTACCTGGTCGGCTCCTGCGGCGTGCGTTTCACTAGTCGTGCCATCGTCGCTCCTTTGGCTGGTCCCTATTCGATGGTGCGAACGCCGCCGCCGTTTCGAAAATCGTCAAGCGGCCAGCACCTGGCGCAGCCGCCGCGGACTGAAAGGCAGCTCGCGCACCCGCACCCCGGTCGCATGCGCGAGCGCGTTGGCGAGCGCGCCGGCGGCGGGGCCTTGCGCGGCTTCGCCCGTGCCGAGGAAATGCTCGCCCGGCCGGTCGATGACGTGCACTTCCAGCTGCTGCGGCACGTGCGAGAAGCGCAGGATCGGGTAGGTGCCCCAGTCGCGGCTCGTGATGCGCGTGTCGTTGTACATCACCGCCTCGAACGTGGACCAGCTCAGCGACTGCAGGATGCCGCCCTCGATCTGATTGCGGATGCCGTCGGGGTTGACCGCCTCGCCGCTGTCTACGGCGGCCACTACGCGCAGCACGCGCAGGTCGCCCTTCTCGCGCTCGACCTCCACCTCCATGGCAAGCGCGCAATAGGCCGCCAGGTTCTTGTACCGGGCGAAGGCAAAGCCCCGGCCCCGGCCGTTCTGCTTCTTGTACGTGTCCCAGCCGAAGCGCTCGGCCGCGAGACGGATCACGTCGCGCCCGCGCGGATCGTCGAGATGCCGCAGGCGAAACTCCACCGGATCGGCTTTCGCCACCGCTGCCAGCTCGTCGACGAAGCTCTCGATCGAGAACACGTTCATGTAGCCGCCGAGTGCCCGCAGGGCGGAGACGCGCACCGGCATTTCGGGGATGAAGTGATGCGTCACGCGCGCCGGGAACTTGTAGAGCGGGATGGCATTGCGATCGCCGCCGCCCTCGGGCTGCGGAATCGGCCGCGGCGGGGAAGGCTGGAACGGCTTCTCGACCAATCGCGCGGCAGCGAGCTCGCCCGCCTTGCCCGCCGGTCGCGTCGAATGCGTGTTGCTCCAGACGTCGTATTGCCAGCCGCTCACGTTGCCCGAAGCATCCAGCGTGGCGCGCGTCTTGCCGATCATCGCCGCGCCGAAGGGTTCCCAGGCATGCTCGTCCTCGCGCATCCATTGCACGCGCACCGGTTTCCCTGGCAGCGAGCGCGCGATGAGCGCCGCATCCGCCGCCACGTCGTCGGCGGCGTTGTGCCCATAACACCCGGAGCCCTCCATATGGATGCAGTGCACGCGCTCGGGCGCGAGCGACATCAACTCGGCGATTGCGCCGCGCAGCGGATAGACGCCCTGGCTGTGCGTCCAGAGGGTGAGTGCGCCATTCTCGTAGCGCGCTACCGCGCACGCCGGGCCGATCGCGCCGTGCAGCTGATACGGGCGACGGTACTCCGCCTCCAGGATGCGCGCGCCTTGCGGCACTTGGGTCTCTGCGCCAGCGATCACCGTATCCTGCGACTGCAGCCGCGGCAGCGTCGCGTAGATGTCGCGCGGCAGCTTGGCCGTCTCCTCCCACTTGGCTTGCGCGCGCAACGCGCGCATCGACTGTACGGCCGTCCACTCGCGCGCGGCGATGACCGCGAGGAAGCTGCCGTCGCGCACGATCTTGATCACACCGGCCATCTTGGCCACGGGCTCCACTTCGATCGATTTCAGCTTCGCGCCGTAGCTCGGCGGTCGCACCACGCGCGCATGCACCATGTCGGGCAGGCGCAGGTCGTGCACGTACGCCACGCCGCCGGTGACCTTCGCCGGGATATCGACTCGCTGCACCGGCTTGCCCATGTACTTCCGAGCGGCGGTCAGCTTCGACTGCGGCGCGGCGCGCACGTGCAGCAACTCGTTCTGAACCAGCGCGCCGTACGAAATACGCTTGCCCTCGCGCGTGCGGATCTCGCCGCGCGCGGCGGTCAATGTCTCGGCCGGCGCGCCCAGCCGCCTGGCCGCCTCGGCGATCAGGATCTCGCGCGCCTGCGCGGCGGCGTGCAGGATCGCGGTGCCGCTGTCCTTCATCGAGTTCGAGCCGGCGGTGTAGCCCTCGTTCGGCGTGCGCGCCGTATCCGCGGTGACGAGCTCGACAGCGTTCAGATCCACGGCGAGCTGCTCGGCCGCGATCTGCAGGATCGCGGTCTTGATCCCCTGGCCGAGCTCCGCCTTGCCGGTGAAGACGGTGATGCGCCCGTCGGCCGCGACGCGCAGCCAGGCGTCGAGCATGGGTTCCTTGTCGAGCGCCCCGGGCAGCTTCTGCCCCCAGGCCGGCAGCGCGAAGCTGACAATCAGCGCGCCGCCGGTAGCGATGAATTCTCGGCGGTTCATGATTTCCCCCGCATCAGTTCGCCGGCGCGCACCGCGGCGTGCACGATGCGCATGTGCGTGCCGCAGCGGCAGAGGTTGGGTTGCAGCGCCTCGCGGATTTCCGCTTCGCTCGCCGCAGGCTTCTTCTCGAGGAGCGCCTGCGCGCGCATCATCATGCCGGGAATGCAATAGCCGCACTGCGCCGCCTGCCGGTCGATGAACGCGCGCTGCATGGGTCCCGGCTTTTCCACGGTGCCGAGGCCTTCCACCGTGGTAATGCGGCGGCCCTGCAGCACCGAGATAGGCGTGAGGCAGGAGAAGATCGCCTCGCCATCGGCAAGCACGGTGCACGCGCCGCACTGGCCGAGGCCGCAACCGAACTTGGCGCCGTTCAGCTTCAGGTCCTCGCGCAGCACGTAGAGAAGCGGCGTCGCCGGATCGGCATCGACCTCGTGCAGGCGCCCGTTCACATCGAGCTTCATTGGTCACCTCGCGTGATGTTGCGCACTTCGCGCGCGACGTCGGGCCAGGCGGGCTCGCCGCTCAGCGCGCGCAGGTAATTGAGCAGATCGGTGAGCTGCCCGTCCGTCAGCATGCCCGCGAAGGCGGGCATCCACGGGCCGCGCTCACCCTCGGGCGGCACGATGCCGTCGCGGATGATGTAGGCGAGGTTGCGCGGCGTCGGCACGGTGAGCGCCGTACCGAGCGGCAGCTCGAGCGCCCCGCCCTCTTCCGCCCGCCCGCGGTTGTGGCAGTCGGCGCACGCGCCGTCATAGATGGCGTTGCCCTGCATCGCCTTCACCTTGCGCGCGCGCTCGAGCGCCGCGTCGGCATGGCGCCGGCGCTCGTCCTCGCCGCGCGTGTCGAGCGACACAACATAGGTTGCGATCGCGCGCAGCGCCTCGTCGGACGCATGAGAGAGGTCGTGCGTCACTTCCTGCATCGGCCCCGCGCTCTGCGCATGCAGGTCGGCGATGCCGCGGCGCAGATAGCTCTGGAGCGCATCCGCCGTCCAGGGCACCGGCGACGGCGAGCTGCCATTGAGCGCCGGCGCGTGCCAGCCCTCGACCTCGCCGCCGGCGAACGCGGCGTTCTTCTCCTCGGCGCCGAGCTTGTTGCGCGGGGTATGGCAGGCGCCGCAATGGCCCAAGCCTTGCACCAGATATGCGCCCCGGTTCCATTCGGCGCCGCGCGCTGTGTCCGGCTGGTACGCGCCAGGCGTGAAATAGCGCGACTTCCACACGCCGACGAAGGCGCGCGGAATCGGCACCTTGTCCGTGCGGTTCTCCTGGCGCACCGGCTCGCGCGTCATCAGGAAGGCGTAAAGGGCAGCGATGTCTTCGTCGGTGAGCTTGGTGAAATGATCGTACGGAAATGCGGGATAGAGATGCCGTCCCTCGCGATCAAGGCCTTCGCGCAGCGCGCGTGTAAAAGCTTCCAGCGGCCAGCGGCCGATGCCGGTGTCGGCGTCGGGCGTGATGTTGGTGCCGTAGATCGTGCCGAACGGCGTCTTGATCGGCGTGCCGCCGGCATACGGCTTGCCGCCTTGCGCAGTGTGGCAGCCGAGGCAATTGCCGAGATGCGCGAGCTCCGCACCCTTCGTGACCTGCTCGCGCGGAAAGGACTGCGGCTGCGCGCCGGGCGCGATCGGGCTCTCCGAGGCGCAGCCGGCGAAACCGGCGAGCACGATGAGCACGCCGGCGAGCACAACCTCGGCAAAGAGACGCCACGCGGACAAGAGGGTCTTTTTAGCCCGCGCGCTTGCCGGCGTCCACCTGGCCGACGGTATATTCGCCATATCGCGGTTAACAGGAGGAGCTATGCGCAAAGTCCGCGTCGCCCCCAAAGGCATGGGACTCAACGATTTCGTCGCCGAGCAGGAAGGTTTCTTCGCGACAGAGGGCATCGAGGTCGAGTGGGACATCAAGACCTTCCGCGGCACGCAGTCGAGCTGGAAGGGCTCGGACTACTTCCAGCGGCCGCAGGACAAGCCTTATGCCGACGGTGACACGAGCCTGATCCAATGCGCCTGCGTCTGGGGCTCGATCTCGAACGCTTCGGCCGGCATGGGCCGCTTCGTGCCCGATTGCTACGGCGTGTCGCCGTGGGCAATTTTCGTGCGCCCGGAATCGAAGATCCGGCGTCCCGAGGATCTCAAGGACGTGCCGATCTCAGTCGGCATGCGCGCCGGCAGCCATTTCAACGTGCCTTTCCGGCTCGAGAAATACCTGCCGCTCGAGTACATCAAGACGGTCAATACCGGCGGCTTCGGCGCGCGCCTTAAGGCGCTGCTGGACGGCGAAGTCGAGGCGGCGAGCCTGCTGCCGCCGCAAGTCGACATGGCCAAGCAGCTCGGGCTGCGCATGGTCATCGAGGACGAGTTCCATACGCTCTGGTGGGTGCCGGAGAACGCGCCGCTCGCGGACGTGCGCGCGTACCTGCGCGGCCTCGAGCGCGCGGAGAAGGCTCTGCAGTCAGACCTGCGCAAATATCTGCCGCTGTGGGAGAAGTGCGTGCCGCCCGAGTTCAAGGACGGCTACACGTGGGACTACAGCCGCTTCACGCGCGGCGAGCGCTTCGTCTACCAGCCGATCCCGCAGCACGAGTTCGACGAGACGCTCGAGCAGGTGAAGCGCTGGAACCTCGATCAGTACCTGAAGGAAAAGAGCTACGACAAGCTCGTCTACCGCGCGCCAGCGACCGTCTGAAGTTCGGGGACGGAGTCCGCTCATTTTCCGAGCGGGTTCGGGCTCCGTCCCCGATCCCGCTAGAAGCGAAAGATTGCGTTAATCCCGAGGAAGTCCACGTCGGATTTCTCGCCGACACCGGCGCCGAGAGCCGTCTCGCCGCCGCCGACCTTGTAGTAGCGCTGCCACTCGGCGCGCACGCCAAGGTTGCGCGCCAAGCCGAAACCCAGGCCGAGGCCGAAGGTGAAATCGGTGTTGTCGTGCTTGAACGTGCCGAAGAGGTTGTCGACGTCCTCGACGTGCGCACGGTAGATGCCCAGGCGGCCAAAGATGGAGACTTGGTTCAGGATCGGCCCGCCGGCAAGGAGCGACGCCTCCCAGGCGGTGACCTTGGCCTCTTCGGTCTCGGGGCCGAAGCTTGCCGTGAATTTGCCGAGGTTCGCGTAGCCCGCCTCGATCGCGAAGTTCGGAGCGAACTGGTAGCCCCCGAACGCCTTCCACGCCGTCTTCTTGTCGTCGCACGTGTCGAAACCGCCGAGCGCGCACCAGTCCTTCGCCTTCGATTGACCGGCGCCGGCGCCGATGTAGAAGCCGCTCAGGCCCGACTGGGCAGCGGCCGGCAGCGCGATAAGCGCCGCGGCAACACCAATGATCAATTTACGCATGCAGACCTCCGTATCCGTAGCCAGCAGAAAACATCGCGCGCGACGCCCGGCTGGGTCAATGGCCTTGACGGAATGCTTGCCAAACGGCGCCAAGCCGTGTCTTCCGCGCAACGACTACAGGCATTCCGCTGTCGCTACTTCACGACCCGATTGCGCGCCCTTAACCGCGCACCACGCGGTTCCTTAACACGCCGATCCGTTCGACTTCCAGCTCGACGAGGTCGCCCGGCTTGAGGAAGCGCAGCTGCTCGAGGCCGCAGCCGTTGCCGACCGTGCCCGAGCCGAAGAATTCGCCCGGATGCAGCGTCTCCGAGCGCGACGCGTGCGCGATGCAGTCCTCGAACTTCCAGTGCATGTCGCGCGAGTTGCCGCGGCCCCATTCCTCGCCGTTAACGCGCGCGATCATCTCGAGCCGATATGGATCGCCGAGCTCGTCGGCGGTGACGATGCACGGCCCCATCGCGTTGCCGTTGTCGAAATCCTTGCCCTTCCCGGGGCCGAGCTGCCCCGCCATCTCCTTTGCCTGCTCGTCGCGCGCCGAGAAATCGTTGAAGATCGTGTATCCGAAGATGTATTCCCGGGCCTGCTCGCGCGCGATATCCTTGCCGCGCTTCGCGATATAGCAGCCGAACTCGAGCTCGTAGTCCAGGCGCTCGGTATAGGTCGGCCACGGCACATCGGTATCGGTGCCGCAGACCGAGAAGCGGTTCGGATGATAGAAGATCGGCCGCTCGTACCAGACCTGCGGGATGCGCGCCTCCGCGCCGCGCAGCTTCGCCACCGCCGCGAAGGCCTGCTTGAGATGCTGCTCGAAGCACAGGAAGTCGCGCATCTGCGGCGGCACCGGCACCGGCGCGAGGAGCTGGATCTCCTCGCGGCCGAAGGTCACCGAGGCCGCGGGCGCCTTGAGCAGCTGCCCGATGGTGTCGAGCGACGCCTCGCCCGCCTCGATGATGTGCAGCATCGTCTCGAGGAGCGGCGAGGCGCCGTGGTAGACGCGGCCGTAAGCCGCCTCCAGGTCGAGCACCCGGCGGTCGCCCTCGATCAGCGCGCCGGTGCGCGGCGGGGAGCTTCCCAACCTGAACGTGACGAGTCGCATGGCCGACGTTTGATAATACACTTCGCTTCTTGCACCCGAAGGAGGGGACCATGCGCCAGTTCAACGAAGACACGCTCACCGCCGCGGTCGTAGAACGCTTCCAGCGCGGCGCGAAAAACCCGCGCTTCCGCGAGATCATCACCGCCGCGGTGAAGCACCTGCATGCGTTCGCGCGCGAGGTGAACCTCACCGAGGAAGAATGGTTCGAAGGCATCAAGTACCTCACCGCGGTGGGCCAGAAGTGCGACGACAAGCGCCAGGAGTTCATCCTGCTCTCCGACATCATGGGGCTGTCGATGATGATCGTGGCGCTCAATCACAAGACGCCGGCGGGCGCGACCGAAGCCACCGTGCTGGGGCCGTTCTTCGCGCATGGGGCGAAGGAGTACGGCTACGGCGCGGATCTGCGCCAGGGCGCGACGCTCAAGGGCGAGGACGTCTGGGTGTCGGGGCGCGTGCTCTCCACCGACGGCAGGCCGATCGCCAACGCGGTGCTCGACATCTGGCAGGCGAAGGCGGACGGCATCTACGATCTCCAGACCGGCGGCGAGTTCGAGCTGCGCGGACGGGTGAAAGCAAATGAGAAGGGCGAGTACGCCCTCAAGAGCTACAAGCCCAAGTTCTACAGCGTGCCGATGGACGGCCCGGTGGGCGATCTGGTGCGCGCCACCGGCAACCACCACATGCGCCCCGCGCACATGCACGCGATCGTCTCGGCGCCGGGCTACCAGCAGGTGATCACGCATGTTTTCGTCGAGGGCGATCCGTATCTCGACCATGACGCCGTCTATGCGGTGAAGGACTCGCTCGTCGGCAAGTACAGGAAGGTCGACGACGCGGCCGAGGCGAAGCGGCTCGGCATGCCGAATCCCTTCATCAGGCTCGACTGGGATTTCCGCCTCGCGCCGGAAAGCGGCGTGAAAGCGCGCAAGAAGATCGCCGCGAGCGACGCAATCGCATGATCGCTCGCGTGCGGCGCGTGCTCACCGGGCACGACGCCGAGGGAAAGTCGACGATCATCGCCGACGGTTTCGCCGCGAACATGAAGGAGATGCCGGCGGGCTCCGGGCTCGCCGTCACCGAGCTCTGGGAGACGAGCGTGCCGGCCGACAACGCCGGCACGCAGGACGCCGGCAATCGCAAGGTGCGCCTCGAGCCGCCGCAGCGCGGCACGCTCTTTCGCATCGTCGAGTTCCCGCCCGACTCGCAATGGCAGAACCGCGCCGACGCGCGCGACTGGGCCAAAGCGCTCGACGCGACGCATGCCCCGGATCGGAGCTCCGCCGATCCGATGATGCACAAGACGAGCACCGTCGATTACATCGTGGTGCTGAAGGGCGAGATCCACGCCATTCTCGACAAGGGCGAGACGCTGCTCAAGCCCGGCGACGTCTTCATCCAGCGCGGCACCAACCATTCGTGGAGCGTGCGCGGCAACGAGCCGTGCATCGTCGCCGTCGTGCTGGTCGATGCCAAGCCGCTTTCTTCTCCCAAGAAGAAATCCGCCGCCCGGAAGCCCGCGGCGAAGAAGGCCAAGAAGAAAAAGTGAAGCGCGCCCGGCGCGCTGCGCGCGCCACCCCCGCAACCGACGAGATCATCGGCGTCATCGGCCTCGGCATCATGGGCTCTGCCCTGGCGGCGAACCTCGCCAAGGCCGGCTACCGCGTGCACGGCTACGACATCGTGCCCGCGCGTCGCGCGGCGTTCAAGAAGGCGGGCGGCACGCCGCAAGCATCGATCGCGCGCGTCGCACGCGCCGCTCAGGTGCTGATCACGTCGCTGCCGAGCGCCGCTGCCTTGCATGCGGTCGCGGCCGAGCTCGCGGCCAAAGGCCGCGTGGTGATGGAAACGAGCACTTTGCCGATCGAAGAGAAGGAGCGCGCGCGCGACACGCTGGCGAAGAAAGGCGTGGTGCTGCTCGATTGCCCGCTCTCGGGCACCGGCGCGCAGGCGCGCGCCGGGGACCTGGTGGTCTACGCGAGCGGTGAAAGAGCGGGGTATGCGAAAGCGGAGCGCTTCATGCCCGGGTTCTCGCGTGCGCATCACTACCTGGGCGCGTTCGGCAATGGCAGCAAGATGAAGTTCGTCGCCAACCTGATGGTTGCGATCCACAACGTCTCGGCGGCGGAGGCGTTCGTGCTGGGGATGAAGGCCGGGCTTGCGCCCGCGACCATCTACAAGGTGCAGGCGGAGAGCGCGGGCACCTCGCGCATGTTTCAGGTGCGCGGGCCGATGATGGTGGCCGGGAACTACGGCGAGGCGACGATGAAGAACGAGCTGTGGCAGAAGGACATGAAGATCATCGGTGAATTCGCGGCGAAGCTGGGCGTGCCGACGCCGCTGTTCAACGCCTCGGCTGCGATCTACAGCGCGGCGATGGCCCAGGGTTATGGGAAGGAAGACACCGCGGCGGTCTGCGCGGTGCTCGAAGCGATGGCGCGCATCAGGCGCTAGCGCGTCAGCGGCGCAGCTTCGAGCGCTGCTGCTCGCTTTGCAGCCGCAGGCGCACCGCCTCGACGTGCGCCGCAAGAGAGTCGAACAGCGCCGTCTGGCCGCGAAGCTGCGCCTGGTGGCGCGACAGATGGTGCGACGGCTGCACGCGCTCGATCGCCGCCGCCTGCTGCTTAGTGAGCGCGACGTGCAGCGCCGCCATCAGCAAGTGATAGGCGACTTCATACTGACCGCGGGCGGCCGCCTCGCCGCTGAGCTTCAGCAACGTCACTTAGCACGACCGCCATGCTAAAGCACGCGGTCAGCGTTTCGCGTGATCGCCCAGGTTACGCAGCGTGTCGAGCAGCTGCTCGATTTCGAACGGCTTGTGCAGCGCGGCGTCGACGCCTAAGAGCGTGGCCGCCTCGAGATAGTCGCGTTTCGCGCGCCGCCCGCCGCCGGAGACGGCGATGATGCGGGTGCGCGGGAACTCGCGCCTGAAGGCTTCGATCGTCTCGAAGCCGTCGGCTTCGGGCATGAAGATGTCGGTAATGAGGAACGAAGCGCTGCGCTCGCGCTGCAGACGCAGCGCCTCGCCGCCGTGCGCCGCCTCGCGCACCCGGTAGCCGGCGAGCTCGAGCGCCATCTTGAGCGCGAGGCGCTGATCGGCGTCGTCGTCGACCAGGATGATCATTGCAGCTCGGCGATCACGCGCTTCAGGCGCTCGGCGTTCACCGGCTTCACGAGGTGCGCGTCGAAGCCGGCGTCGAAGGCGCGGCGCCGGTCTTCGGTCTGGCCGAAGCCGGTGAGCGCGATCAGCGCGATGCGGCGGCTTTCGTTCGCCGCGCGCAGGCGCCGCGCCACCTCGTAGCCGTCGATGCCCGGCAGGCGGATGTCGATCAGCGCCACATCCGGCGGCGCTTGCTCCGCGAGATGCAGGCCGCTCTCGCCGTCCGGCGCAGCATGCACCTGGTGGCCGTCGAGCGCGAGCGCCGCGACCAGCATATGGCGCGCGTCCTCGTTGTCCTCGACGACCAGGACGGTGCGGGCGGCGCCGCGATGCGCGGTGACGGGCAATTGCGCCGCCGCCGGCGGCGGCACGCTCGGGAGCTGCACCGTGAACATCGCGCCCTTGCCGGGGCCCGCGCTCTCCACCGCTGCCGAGCCGCCATGGATTTCGGCAAGCCGCTTCACCAGCGCGAGCCCGATGCCGAGGCCGCCCTCGCCCGCCGGTCCTTCCTGCACGAAGAGCTCGAAGATGCGCTGGCGCGCTTCGGGGGCAAGTCCCACGCCTTCGTCGGCGACGCGCAAGAGCGCCACGCCCGGGCCCGGCTCGACGGCCACGTGCACGGTCTTCCCGGGCGGCGTGAACTTGAGCGCGTTGTCGAGCAGATTGGCGATGATCTGGTCGATGCGCGCGCGATCGGCGTCGATCCAGACCGGCACCGTGTGCAGCGCGACGTTGTGGCGCTCGAAGCGTCCCCAGACGCGCCACACGTTCACAAGCCGCGTCACCGCTTCGGCGAGGTC
>DASSLQ010000058.1:0-11263 GCA_035689325.1 Burkholderiales bacterium
CTTGGCCGAGGCGCCGCGGAAGCGGTAGCGGCGTATGGCGCCCGCGAATTCATCCGGCAGGTGCTCTTCGCCCACCAGGCCGAGGAAGGTGCGGCGCGGATCGGCGCCGGAGACGATGACCGGCGCACGCAGCTCTTCGCCGCTCTCCAGCACCACTGCGCTTGCTTTGTTTGCGGAGACCAAAATCTTGCTCACCGGCGCTTGCGTGCGTATCTCGGCGCCGTGCGCTTGCGCCGCCGCTGCGATCGCGGCGCTGACCGAGCCGTTGCCGCCGCGCGCGAAGCCCCAGGCGCGGAACACGCCGTCGAGCTCGCCCATGTAGTGGTGCAGGAGCACGTACGCGGTCCCGGGCGAGCGCGGGCCGAGCAGCGTGCCGATGATGCCGCTCGCGGACTTGGTGCCCTTCAGCGCTTCGCCCTCGAACCACTCATCGAGATAGTCGGCCGCGCTCATCGTGAGCAGCTTCCACAACGCGTGCACGTCCCTTTCCGGCAGTCCGCGGAAGTAGCGCCCGAGGCGCCAGAGGTCCCAGAGCTCACGTGGATCGAGCGACGCCGGGTCGGCCGGCGCGACACCGAGCAACGGCTTGATGGCGCGCGCCATGCGATGCAGGAGCAGGCCGAACTCGTCGTACGCCTCGGCGTCGCGCACCGCGTGGCGCGCGAGCTCGCGGCGGTTCTGGTCGTGGTCGGACCACTGCGCGAGATAGTCGCCGTTCGGGAGCGGCGTCAGCGTGCTCTCGAGCGGCAGGATGTGCAGCCCGTGGCGCGGCAGCTCGAGCTCGCGGATGATTTCCGGGCGCAACAGGCTGACGACGTACGAGAACACCGAGAAGCGAAAGCCGGGGAACACTTCCTCGGTCAGCGCCGCGCCGCCAATGCGCTCGCGCCGCTCGAGCACCAGCACCTTGCGTCCGGCGCGCGCCAGATACGCGGCGCAGGCAAGGCCGTTGTGACCGCCGCCGACGATGATCGCGTCGTAGCGCTTCATGCGCTGCCTCTATTCCCTCTTCCTCGGCGGATCGAAGAACGGCTTCTTCACCACGTGCGCCGCCGCGCGCTTGCGGCGATGCTCTACCGTCATCTCCATCTCGAGCGACGTGCCGGGTTCGGCCCAGCGCGAGCGCAGGTGCGCGAGCGCGATGTACCGCTTGAGGAGCGGCGACCAGCCGCCGCTCGTGGCGTAGCCGACCTGCTCGCCGTCGGCGTAGAGCGGCACGCTCATGCGCCAGGTCGCGCTCGGCAGCCGGGTCGCGAGCCCGACCGCGGCGTAGAGCCGCTCGAGCGAGTTCCATTGCACCTCGACGCCGACGAACTGCCAGGCCGGGCCGCGCGCCTTCTCGGCGGCGAGCGCGTCGCGACCGTTGAAGCGCTCCTTCTCCAGATTCACCGCCCAGCCGAGATCGATCTCATAGGGCGACGAGAGCTGACTCTCGATCAGCGCCTTGCGCGCCGGCACGTAATCGACATCGATCAGGATGAGGCCGGCTTCGAGGCGCGCCATGTCGAGCGCGAGCATCCCGGCGGGCATGATGCCGTAGGGGCGGCCCGCCTCCACGACCGCGTCCCAGAGTCGGACTGCATCGCGCGCGTCGGCCCAGATCTCGTAGCCGAGATCGCCGGTGTAGCCGGTGCGCGAGACGGTGACAGCGAGGCCACCGATGGTGGCGGGCGCGATGCGGAAGTATTTCAGCGCCGGCACGCCGATCGACGCCAGGATCGCGCTGGCGGCCGGGCCCTGCAGCGAGAGCGCGGCAATGCTGTCGGAGACGTCGCTGACTTCCAGATCGAGGCCGGCGGCGTTTTCCTCCAGCCAGCGCAGATTGGGCTCGGCGGAGGTCATGCGGAACATGGACTCATCGAGCCGCGCGAGCGTGCCGTCGTCGATGACTTTGCCGGCGTGGTCGCACCACGGCGTATAGAGCACCTGGCCGACCGCGGCCTTCTGGACGTTGCGCGTCACGACCAGGTCCAGCAGCCTGGCGGCGTCGCGACCGCGGACCAGGTACTTGTAGAGTGGCGAGACGTCGAACAGTGCCGCCGCGGTGCGGATCACGTGGTACTCGCGCTCGTGCGACAGCTCGTAGGAGCTCGCGACGACGTAGCCCGCCCAGCGCCGCCAGGCGTGGCTCACGCAGAGCGGCGCGGTGCGCTCGTGGAACGGCGTGGTCTTCAGCATCAGGGAAGACGCGCGCCGCTCGCTTCGTCGAAGTAGTGCGCGTCGGACGGCCGATAGCGCAACGGCAGGCGACCGGCCTGCGCCGCTGCCGACGAATGCAGCCGCGCGGCGATGCGCGCTCCCTGGCCGTCGAGATGGCCGTACACCAGCGTGTCGGCGCCGAGCGGCTCGATCAAGTCGATCTCGGCGCTGAGCATCGCCTGCGCCTGCGAGCAGGGCTCGAGATGCTCGGGCCGGATGCCGAGCAGCACGCGCCGGCCGTCGCGCTCGCCGGGGATGAGGTTCATCGGCGGCGAGCCGATGAAGGCGGCGACGAAGGTGGTGGCGGGCCGCGCATACACCTCGAGCGGCGCGCCGATCTGCTCGACGCGGCCGGCGTTCATCACGACCATGCGCTGAGCGAGCGTCATCGCCTCCACCTGATCATGAGTCACGTAGAGGCTCGTAGTTCCCAGGCGGCGGTGCAGCGCCTGCAGCTCGGCGCGCATCTGCACGCGCAGCTTCGCGTCGAGATTGGACAGCGGTTCGTCGAATAGGAAAACAGCCGGTTCACGGACGATAGCGCGGCCCATCGCCACGCGCTGGCGCTGGCCGCCGGAGAGCTCGCGCGGCCGGCGGCGCAGGAACTGGCCGAGCTCGAGGATCTGCGCCGCGCGCTGCACGCGCTCCTCGATCTGAGCGCTCGTGAATCCCCGGATGCGCAGGCCGTAGGCCATGTTGTCGTACACGCTCATGTGCGGGTAGAGCGCGTAGTTCTGGAACACCATCGCGATGTCGCGGTCCTTGGGCTCCAAGTCGTTGACCAAGCGATTGCCGATACGGATCTCGCCCGCGGTGATGACCTCCAGGCCGGCGACCATGCGCAGCAGCGTCGACTTGCCGCAGCCCGACGGGCCGACAATCACCACAAACTCGCCGTCCGCCACGTCGGCGCTCACGCCGTGGATCACCTCCTGGTCGCGGTAGCTCTTGCGCACGTCGCGCAACTGCACCGCCGCCATTACTTCTCCGTCTCCACCAGGCCGCGCACGAACCACTTCTGCATGGCGAGCACGACCAGCGCCGGCGGCAGCATGGCGAGCATCGCGGTCGCCATGATGAGCGGCCATTCGTTCGCCGCATCGCTGCCGACGATCATGCGCTTGATGCCGATGACGGTGGTGTACATCGACTCGTCGCTCGTCACGAGCAGCGGCCACAGGTACTGGTTCCAGCCGTAGATGAACTGGATGACGAAGAGCGCGGCGATGCTGGTTTTCGACAGCGGCAGCAGCATGTCGCGGAAAAAGCGCATTGGTCCCGCGCCGTCGATGCGCGCCGCTTCCGCGAGCTCGTCGGGCACCGTGAGGAAGAACTGGCGGAAGAGGAACGTTGCCGTGGCCGAAGCGATGAGTGGAAGCGTCAGGCCGACGTAGGAATTCAAGAGGTGCAGGTCAGAAGCGACCTGGAACGTCGGGATGATGCGCACCTCCACCGGCAGCATCAGCGTGACGAAGATCATCCAGAAGAAGAAGTTGCGCAGCGGGAAGCGGAAATAGACGATCGCGAAGGAGGCGATGATCGAGATGGCGATCTTGCCGAGCGCGATACCGAGCGCCATCACCAGGCTGTTACCGAGCATGGTCGCGACCGCGGCCTGCGAGCCCTTGGTCGAGCCGGCGGTCAGCACCTGGCGATAGTTCTCCACCAGGTGCTCGCCGGGGAGCAGCGGCATGGGCACGGTCAGGATTTGCTCGAGCGTAAGCGTGGAAGCCACGAAGGTCACGTACAGCGGGAAGGCGATCACCGCGACGCCAAGGATCAGCACGACGTGTGAAAAGAGGGTGAGGCCGGGGCGGTTCTCCACCATCAGTACTGCACCTTGCGCTCGACGAAGCGGAACTGCAGCGCCGTCAGGACGATGACGATGCCCATCAGGATCACCGACTGCGCGGAGGAGCCACCGAGGTCGGCGGCCTTCACGCCGTCGTAATAGACCTTGTAGACGAGGATCTGCGTGTCCTGCGCCGGCCCGCCCTGCGTGGTGGCGTCGATGACGCCGAAGGTGTCGAAGAACGCGTAGACGATGTTCACCACGAGCAGGAAGAACGTGGTCGGCGAGAGCAGCGGGAACACGACCGTCCAGAAGCGCCGCCCGGGGCCGGCGCCGTCGATGGCGGCGGCTTCGACGAGCGAGCGCGGAATCGATTGCAGGCCGGCGAGGAAGAAGAGAAAGTTGTAGGAAATCTGCTTCCAGACGGAGGCGATCACCACGAGCAGCATCGCCTGGTCGCCGCGCAGGATCCAGTTCCAGTCGACGCCCCAGCGCCGCAGCACATAGGTCACGATGCCAATCGAGGGCGCGAAGATGAACGCCCAGAGCACGCCCGCGACCGCCGGCGCCACCGCGTACGGCCAGATGAGGAGCGTGCGGTAGGCGAGCGCGCCGCGCACCACGCGATCGGCCATCGTCGCGAGGAGCAGCGAGATCGCGATGCCGAAGAATGCGACCAGTACGCTGAACACGGCGGTGGTGCGGAAGGACGCCAAGTAGCGCGAGTCGGCGAACAGCGCCTCGAAGTTGCGCAGGCCGACGAACTGCGTGCTCAAGCCGAAGGCGTCCTGGAGCTGGAAAGAAAACCAGATCGCCTGCGCCGCCGGCCAGAAGAAAAAGACCAGCGTGACCGCGATCTGCGGCGCGAGCAGCGCATAAGGCAGCCACGCCGAGCGGAAGACGACGCGCTTTTCCATGCTGCGCGCGGCTGCTGCTAGTGCCCGGCGGTCGCCTCGAACTTGCGCAGGATCTCGTTGCCGCGCTTCACCGCGTCGTCGAGCGCGGCCTTGGCTTCCTTGCGGCCGGCGAACACCGCTTCCAGCTCCTCCTCGATCACCTCGCGGCCCTGCACGAAGTTGCCGAAGCGCAGGCCTTTCGAGTTCGCCGTCGGCGGCTTGTAAGTGAGCTGCTTCACCGGCATGTCGGCGCCGGGATTCTTTTCGTAGTACCCGGACTTGCGCGTCAGCTCATAGGCGGCGAGCGTAATCGGCACGTAGCCCGTGCCGGTATGCCACTCCCTCTGGATCTCGGGCCGCGAGAGGAAGGCGAAGAACTTGGCGACACCTTTGTACTCGTTCGGCTTCTTGCCTCCCATGACCCAGAGCGAGGCGCCGCCGATGATCGAGTTCTGCGGCGCACCTTTCACGTCGTCGTAGTACGGCAGGAAGTTGATCGACCAGTCGAGCTTCGAGTTCTTGCGGAACGTGGCCTGCGCGCCGGCGCTCGCGGTGACCATCGCGCATTCGCCGCTCGCGAACTTGCCGTCGCCCTGGTTGGTGCGCCCGGCGTAGGTGAACATGCCGTTCTTCGCCAGCTCGCCGAGCATCGCAACGTGGCGCACATGCAGCGGCGAGTTGATGGTGAACTCGGCGTCGAAGCCGCCCATGCCGTTCTGCTTGGTGCCGATCGGCACGTTGTGCCAGGCGCTGAAGTTCTCGATGTGCGTCCAGGAGGGCCAGCTCGTCGTGTAGACGCACTGCTGGCCCGCCGCCTTCAGCTTCTCGGCGGCGGCCTGGAATTCCTTCCAGGTCTTCGGCGCTTGCGGCGCGAGCCCGGCTTTCTTGAAGGCATCGCGGTTGATGTAGAACATCACCGTCGAGCTGTTGAACGGGAACGAGAGCATGTTCCCTTTCAGGTCGGTGTAGTAGCCGCTGACAGTCGGCAGATACGCCTTCGGGTCGAACGGCTCCTTCGCGTCGGCCATCACCTTCGCCACCGGCACGATGGCGCCCTTCGCCGCCATCATGGTGGCGGTGCCGACCTCGAACACCTGCAGGATGTGCGGCGCGTTGCCGGCGCGGAAGGCGGCAATGGCAGCAGTCATGGATTCCGGATAGCTGCCCTTGTAAACGGCGACCACCTTGTAGTCCTTCTGGCTCTCGTTGAACTTGGCGGCGAGGGTATTCAACTGCTCGCCCAGCGCCCCGCCCATCGAATGCCACCAGAAGATCTCGGTCTGCGCATGCGCGCAGCCTGCGCCCAAGGCGAGCGCGAGCGCCAGCATTCTCATCTGCACGACCCCTCCTCTTGTTAGGTGCTCGGGGCGAAGGTTATTCCACCGTCACCGACTTCGCCAGATTGCGCGGCTTATCGACGTCGGTGCCGCGGGCGAGCGCAGTGTGGTAGGCAAGGAGCTGCAGCGGCACGACGTGCAGCATCGGCGAGAGCGGCCCGGCATGGGCGCCGAGCTCGATGACGTGCACGTAGTCCGACTCGGCGAAGTGCGCTCCCTCGTCGGCGAAGACATAGAGCTCGCCCCCCCTTGCCCGCACTTCCTGGAGGTTCGACTTGAGCTTCTCGACCAGCGTGTCGGAGGGCGCGACGGCGACCACCGGCATCGCCGCATCGACCAGCGCCAGCGGCCCGTGCTTGAGCTCGCCCGCCGCGTAGGCCTCGGCGTGGATGTAGGAGATCTCCTTGAGCTTCAGCGCGCCCTCCATCGCAATCGGCCAATGAATGCCGCGGCCCAGGAAAAGCGCGTGCTCCTTGGTCGCAAAGCGTGCCGCCCACTGCGCCACGCGCGGCTCGACCGCCAGGATCTCCTTGATCGCGGCCGGCAGGTGGCGCAGTGCCTGGAGATGCGCCTGCTCGACCTCGCGCGAGAGACGACCGCGCAGCCGGCCGATGACCAGCGCTAGCACGAAGAGGGAGGCGAGCTGGGTGGTAAACGCCTTGGTGGAGGCGACGCCGATCTCCGGTCCTGCACGGGTGAGGAAGCGCAGCTTCGAGGCGCGGATGAGCGAGCTCTCCGGTACGTTGCAGATGGCGAGCGTCGCGCGATAGCCAAGCGACTTCGCGTGCTCCAACGCGGCCATCGTGTCGGCGGTTTCGCCTGATTGCGAAATGGTGACGAACAGCCCGCTCGGGTCGGCGACCGAACGCCGGTAGCGGTACTCGCTCGCGATCTCGGCGGTGGTCGGGATGCCGGCGACATCCTCGAGCCAGTAGCGGCCGATTAGCGCCGCGTGGTGGCTCGTGCCACAGGCGACGAGATGCACCGAGCTCGCTGCACGCAGCAAAGGCTCGGCTTCGACGCCGAAGAGGCCGGCCTGCAGCGACGAGGCGGCGGTGAGGATCTCGAGCGTGTTGGCGAGCGCGCCCGGCTGCTCGTGGATCTCCTTCTGCATGTAGTGCCGATAGGGCCCGAGCGCCACCGACTCGTCGCTGAGCTCGGAGACATGAACCGGGCGCTCTACCGCCGCGCCGCGCATGTCCACCACGCGGTAACCCCCCGGCCGGATCTCGGCGCAATCGCCGTCCTCGAGATAGACGACGCGTCGGGTCACCGGCAGCAGCGCCGAGACGTCGGAGGCGGCGAAGTTCTCGCCGTCGCCAACACCGAGCAGGAGCGGCGGGCCTCGGCGCGCGACGACCACGGCGTCCGGGTCGCGCGCCGAGACGATCGCGAGCGCAAAGGCGCCCTCAAGCTCGGCGATCGCACGCAGCGTGGCGGCGAAGAGCGACGGCTCGCGCTTGCGATGCTCGGCGATCAGATGCGCCACCACTTCGGTGTCCGTTTCGGAAGCGAACGCGTATCCGGCAAGCTTCAGGCGCTCGCGCAGCGCCTCGTGGTTCTCGACGATGCCGTTGTGCACGATGGCGATGTCGCCGGAGATATGCGGGTGCGCATTGCGCTCGGTCGGCGCGCCGTGGGTGGCCCAGCGCGTATGCGCGATGCCCGTCGCGCCGCTCAAGTGCTCAGCCGCGCTCTGCGCCGCGAGCTCGGAAACGCGCCCGGGAGCGCGCAGGCGCTTGAGCGCGGCGCGGTCGATTACTGCGATGCCGGCGGAGTCGTAGCCGCGATACTCGAGCCGGCGCAAACCGTCGATCAGCAGCGGAACGATGTCGCGGC
Source organism: Burkholderiales bacterium (assembly GCA_035689325.1). Classification (GTDB taxonomy): domain Bacteria; phylum Pseudomonadota; class Gammaproteobacteria; order Burkholderiales; family SG8-39; genus SCGC-AG-212-J23. The sequence continues at coordinate 8,064 of DASSLQ010000058.1, forward strand.
GCGCGGCGGCGCCGACGATGCCGCACATAGGCTAGCTCTTCTTCGGCGGTTTCCATCCCGGGATGGAAACCTGCCGCGCGCGCGCGAGCGTCAATTGTCCCGCGGGCGTGTCCTTGTTGATGGTAGAGCCCGCGCCGATGTACGAGCCCTTCGCCACACGCACCGGCGCCACCAGCGTCGTGTCCGAGCCGATGAAGCAGTCGTCCTCGATAACGGTGCGGTGCTTGGCCGCGCCGTCGTAGTTGCAGGTAATGGTGCCGGCGCCGACGTTGACGCGAGCGCCGACCTCGGTATCGCCGATGTACGACAGATGATTGGCCTTCGAGCCGGCGCCCACGCGGCTCGCCTTGAGCTCGACGAAATTGCCGATATGGACCTCGTCGGCAAGGCTGACGCCCGGGCGCAGGCGCGAGTAGGGCCCGAGACGGCAACGCGCGCCGATCTGCGAATCCTCGAGGTGGCAGAACGGCAGCAGCTCGGTGTTCGCGCCGACGGTGACGTTGCGCAGCACGCAATTCGCGCCGACGCGCACCCGCTCGCCGAGCGTCACGCGGCCTTCGAATACACAATTGACGTCGATCGTGACGTCGGCGGCGCACTCGAGCGTACCGCGCACGTCGATGCGCGCCGGATCGGCGAGCGTCACGCCGGCCTCGAGCAGCCGCTCGGCGTGCCGGCGCTGCAGTTCGCGCTCGAGGAGCGCAAGCTCGCGCTTGGAATTGACGCCGGCGACCTCAATCGCGCCTTCGACCTTCACGGCGTTGACCGCGACGCCGTCGCGCAGCGCGAGCGCCACCACGTCGGTAAGGTAATACTCCTTCTGCGCGTTGCGATTGCCGATCGCACCGAGCCATCCGCCAAGGCGCCCTGCCGGCAGCGCCATCAGGCCGGCGTTGATTTCGCGGATGCCGCGCTGCAGGGCGCTCGCGTCCTTTTCTTCGACGATGCGCTCCACTCTTCCGGCCGCGTCGCGCACCACGCGGCCGTAGCCGCGCGGGTCGGCGAGCTCCGTCGTGGTGATCGCGAGGCTGTTGCCTGCCGCCTCGAGCAGGCGTTTCAGCGTCGCGCTGCGCACCAGCGGCACGTCGCCGTAGAGGATGAGCACCTGCGCATCCTTGCCGACGTGCGGCAATGCCTGCTGCACGGCGTGGCCGGTGCCGAGCTGTTCTGCCTGAAGCACCCACTGCACATCGCTATTCCCGAATGCAGTGCGCACCGCTTCGGCGCCATGGCCATGCACGACGACCGTCTTGCGCGCACCGAGCTCCCGCGCCGTGTCGAGCACGTACGCGAGCAGCGGCCGCCCGCCCAGCGGATGCAGCACCTTCGGCAGGTCCGAGCGCATGCGTTTGCCCTGGCCGGCGGCAAGCACGATCACGTCGAGTGGCATCGAGGCATTTTAGCTAATATCGGTTGCGGTGCTGACCGAGGACCTCGCCAGCCGCTTCACGCGCGTCGCGCTCGCCAACATCGTGCGCGAGTATCCGCGCCACATCCAGCATCTCGTGTCGAGCGCCGACGACGAGCTGCGCGAGCGGATACGACATCCGGCGTTTTACGGCAGCTATGACTGGCACTCCGCGGTGCACATGCACTGGCTGCTGGTGCGCGTGCTGCGCCTCTATCCGGCATCGCAGGACGCCGTTCGCATTGTCGAGGCGCTCGATGCGCACCTCACGCCGGGCGCGATCGAAGCGGAGCTCGCGTACTTCCGCAGTCCGGCGGGGCGCACCTTCGAACGGCCGTACGGCTGGGCGTGGCTCCTCGAGCTGCAGGCCGAAGCGCTGGCGTCCAAGGCGCGCTGGTCAGGCGCGCTGGCGCCGCTTGCCGGCGGGCTGGCACGGCGCTTTGGCGACTATGTGCGTACGTCGCCTTACCCCGTGCGCTCGGGCGCACACGGCAATACGGCTTTCGCGTGCGTACTGGCGCTCGACTATGCGCGCGCGGCCGGAGATGCGGCGCTGGAACTGGAGATTCGCACGGCCGCGCGGCGCTGGTACGGCGAGGATCGCGCGGCACCGCTCGGCTACGAGCCATCGGCAGATGATTTTCTTTCGCCGAGCCTGGTGGAGACCGTGCTGATGCAGGCGGTGCTGAAGCCGGGCGAGTTCCACGACTGGCTGGCAGGCTTCGCGCCGCAGGGGTTCGGCGTACTGGCGGAGCCGCCGACGGTCGTGGACCACGCCGATCCCAAGCAGAGCCATCTCGACGGGCTTTGTTTCACGCGCGCCTGGTGTTTTCAGCGGCTGGGTGAGCGCGCGGCGGCCGACGCACTAATCGCTGCGGCGCGGCCGCACGTGGCGGGCGGTGACTACGCCGGCGAACATTGGCTCGCCTCGTTTGCGGTACTAGCGCTGACGGCAGGCGCTCTCAAAGATCCATGAGGAATTCATCCCCGGCATCGCCTGTTTGCCCCTGGAACAGGTGACTCAACGCTCGGCAATCGTGGCACGATTGTGAAGACCATTCTTACCAAGAGATCCGGAATGTTCTATGTCGGCAAACGATGGAAAGCGGGGCTGATCGCACCGGCGCTGGTGATTCTTGCAGCATGCGGCGGTGGCGGCGACAGCGGCTCGAACATGCCCCCGCCGAGCAAGGTGTTCGCCGCCGACGAGGTAAACGGCGGTGTCGGCAGCACCAACAACAGCAATCCGGCGCCAGGCATGACGGTCGCCATCACCCGAATCATCACCGGGCCGGCGACGCAGATTCCCATCGGCCCGGGGTGCACGGGGTGCCTGCCCAGTCTCGCGCTCGATTCCGGCCGAGACCAGCTCTATGTCAGCACCAGCACCAGCATCCTGGTCTTCAACAGCGCCGGAACCGCTACCGGCAACATCGCGCCGTCGCGCACCGTGGGCGGCGCCGGCAGCGGAACAGGTCGGCACCTGCAGCTCAATACCGCAAGCGACACTCTTTATGTTTCGATGCCAACCGGGTCGATCGTCAGGATAGACAGCGCTAGCACTGCGACTAGCGCTACCACGGCAGCCCGCACTTTCACGCTGGCTATGAACGCAGGCGACTTCATCAGCGATATCGCCCTTGATGCTACAAATGACGTGCTCTATGTCGGCTTTGACCGAAACGGCGCAGGCACGGTGGGCATCATATTAGGCGTGTCAACAAAGGGGAACGTTGCAGTTACGCTAGACGCAGAAATAACGGTAGCCAACACCGTCGCGCCGTCCATCACG
>DASSLQ010000059.1:0-3978 GCA_035689325.1 Burkholderiales bacterium
CATGTAGTCGACCTGGCCATTCATGACGTCGGTCATGCCGGGCGCCGTGCCCTTATAGGGAATGTGCCGCGCCTTGATGCCTGCCATCGAGTTGAAGAGCTCGGCAAGAAGATGCGCGGTCGCTCCCGTGCCGGACGACGCGAAGGTGTACTTGTCCGGGTTCGCCTTGAGGAGCGCGACGAACTCTTTCGCGTTGTTCGCCGGAAACGACGGATTCACCACCAGCGCGTACGGGTTGCGCGTGATGAGGCTGATCAGCACGAAGTCCTTCTGCGGCTCGTACTGCAGCTTCTGCAGCGACGGCATGATCGAGATCGGGCCGCTCGAGGCGGCAAGCAGCGTGTAGCCGTCGGCCGGACTCGTTGCCGCGACCGCGGTGCCGAGCGAGCCGCCGGCACCCGGCCGGTTGTCGACCACGAACGGCTGCCCGAGCGACTCCTGCAGCTTCAGCGCCACCATGCGCGCGGCGATGTCGGTCGCCTGCCCGGGCGGCCATGGCACGATCACCCTCACCGGACGGTTGGGATAGCCCTGGCCGTGGGAAATGCCCGCGGCAAGCACCAGCGCGAGCGTGCCAAGCAATCGGATCATCGAGACTCCTCCTCTTGGAATTCGGGGACGGAGCCCGAACTCCCACGGGCTGCGTCCCGAATTAGTTCGGGCTCCGTCCCCGAATTCCCTCCTCGCCGCGGATTCTAGAACGTGCCGGGGTAGGCGCCGCCGTCGATGAGGAAGTTCTGTCCCGTGACATAGCTCGCCTGCGCGCTGCAGAGGTAGGCGCAGGCATCGCCGAATTCCGCCGGGTCGCCGAGCCGTCCGGCGGGGATCGAGCGCAGGCGCTCGGCCGCCGCCTGCTCCTGCGTCAGCCCGGCCGCCTTGGCGAAGCCGGCGAGCGTCTGTCGCGTGCGGTCGGTGAGGAACGAGCCCGGCAGCAGGTTGTTGATGGTCACGTTGTGCTTGACCGTCTGGCGCGCGAGGCCGGCGACGAAGCCGGTGAGTCCGGTGCGCGCGCCGTTCGACAGGCCGAGCGCCGGGATCGGCGCCTTCACTGCGCTCGAAGTGATGTTGACGATGCGTCCGAACTTGCGCGCGATCATCTTGTCGATGGTGGCCTTGATGAGCTCGATCGGCGTCAGCATGTTGCCGTTCAGCGCACGGATCCACGCATCGCGATCCCATTCGCGAAAGTCGCCGGTGGGCGGTCCGCCGGCGTTGGTGACGAGAATGTCGGGCGCCGGGCACGCCGCGAGCGCTGCGCGGCGGCCTTCGTCGCTGGTGATGTCGCCCGCGACCGCGATCACCTCCACAGCGTGTGCCTTTCGTATCTCCGCAGCGGTCGCTTCGAGCGCTTCGCGCCCGCGAGCGGTGATGACGAGCCGCACGCCTTCGCGCGCGAGCGAGATGGCGCAGCCGCGCCCGAGTCCTTTGGAGGCGGCGCAGACCAGCGCCGTTTTGCCGCGGATACCGAGATCCATATTCAGCTCCTTTTCACAGAGACGAGCAGCACGCCGAAGATTACCAGCGCGCCGCCAACCGCTTGCACGGCGGTGAAGCGCTCATCGAGGCCCAAAGCGCTGGTGATCGCCACGCTCACCGGGCCGAGCGCGCCGATCAGCGCGAACTCCGGCGCGCCGATGCGCCGCAGCGCCTCCGCCTGGATGAAGAGCGGCAGCACGGTGGTGAACGTGCCTAGCAGGATGGCGTAGAGCCATACCTTGCCGGGCAAATCGAGCGCTGACCACGGCTCGATGGCGAAGAACTGCACCACGGCCGGCAGCGTCGCCACCGCCATCGAGTACGCGGTGAAGCGCATCGAGCCGACGCGCTTCACCAGCTCGCCGCCGGCGACGAGATAGGTGGCGTAGAAGAGCGACGAGGCGAAGACGAAGAGCGCGCCCAGCATGAAGAGCTTGCCTTCCGCCCCGCCATGCGCCTGGCTGGAAAGGATCAGCGCGACTCCCGCGTAGGTGATGACGAGCGCCGCGAGCTGGCGGCGCGTCGGACGCCGGTGCAGGAAAAGAAACGAGATCAGCAGCACGAGTGTCGGGTAGAGATAGAGGATCAGGCGGCCGACGCCCGCGCCGACGTATTGCAGGCCGATGAAGTCGAGGAAGCTCGCCGCGTAGTAGCCGATGAAGCCGAGCGCCGCGATCTTGGTCCAGTCGAGCGCGCTGAGCCGCGGTTCGTCTCCGCGCAGCCACCACGCGACCGCCAGGAAGAATGGCAGCGAGATCGCCATGCGCAGGAAGAGCAAGGTAACCGGCGAGACCGGGTAGGTGACGTAGACCAGCTTCACCAGGATCGGCCGGAAGGAGAACACCAGCGTCCCGGCAATGGCGAGCGCGACGCCCCATCTGCGGTACGACGCGGCGCTCAACGGCGCTTGCCGCCGCCGAGCACCGATCCCAGTATGCCGCGCAGCACCTGCCGCCCGAGCTCCGAGCCGATGGAGCGCGCTGCGCTTTTGCTCATCGCTTCGATGATGCCCTGCGTCTGCCGGCCGCCGCGCGGCCCGGTCTTGCCGAAGAGGATGTCGGAGACGGGATTGGAGCTGTGCGCCGGCTCGGCCGGTTTCGCCGCGGTGCGCGTGGTCAGCTTCTCGTAGGCGGATTCGCGGTCGATCGGCGTGTCGTACTTGCCGGCGACCGGCGAGCGGCGGACGAGATCGGCGCGCTCGCCGTCGGTGATCGGCCCGATCTGGCTCGCGGGCGGCACGATGAAGGCGCGCTCGACCATCGATGGGGTGCCTTTCGCGTCGAGGAACGAGACGAGCGCTTCGCCCACACCGAGTTCGGTGATGACGCGTTCGGCCTTGATCTTGGGGTTCGGCCGCAGTGTCTCGGCGGCAGTCTTGACCGCCTTGGCGTCCTTCGGTGTGAAGGCGCGCAGCGCATGCTGCACGCGGTTGCCGAGCTGGCCGAGCACGCTCTCGGGCAGGTCGAGCGGGTTCTGCGTTACGAAGTAGACGCCGACGCCTTTCGAGCGGATCAGGCGCACCACCTGCTCGATCTTCTCGAGCAGCGCCTTCGGCGCTTCGTTGAAGAGCAGATGCGCCTCGTCGAAGAAGAAGACGAGCTTCGGCTGCTCCGGGTCGCCGACCTCGGGCAGGTGCTCGAAAAGCTCCGCCAGCAGCCAGAGCAGGAAAGTCGAGTAGAGCTGCGGCGAGCCCATCAGCTTGTCGGCGGCGAGGATGCTGACCACGCCTTGGCCATCCTGCACGCGCAGCAGATCCGCGATGTCGAGCATCGGCTCGCCGAAGAACTGGCTCCCGCCCTGGTTCTCCAGCGTGAGCAGGCCGCGCTGGATGATGCCGATGGTCGCGGTGGCGACGTTGCCGTACTGCGTCTTGAACTGCGCCGCGTTGTCGCCGACATGCTGCAGCATCGCGCGCAGGTCTTTCAGGTCAAGCAAGAGCAGGCCATTGTCGTCCGCGATCTTGAACACGACCGCGAGCACGCCCTCCTGCGTTTCGTTCAGCCCGAGCATGCGGCCAAGCAGCAGCGGTCCCATGTCCGAGATCGTGGCGCGCACCGGGTGCCCGGCTTTGCCGAACACATCCCAGAAGATGACGGGGCAGGCCGCGCTCTCCGTTGGCAATTTGAGCTGCTTGCGCCGCTCGTCGACCTTCGGGTTGACGCCGCCCGCCTTGGCGAGGCCGGTGAGATCGCCTTTCACGTCGGCCATGAATACGGGCACGCCGATCGAGGAGAACCGCTGGGCGAGTGTTTGCAGCGTGACGGTCTTGCCGGTGCCGGTGGCGCCGGTGATCAGACCGTGGCGATTCGCGAGCGCGGGAAGGAGCTGGAGCGCCGTGCTACCGCTCTTGGCGACGAGGAGAGGCGCAGCCATGCCGTATAAAATTATAAGCACCATGGCAGGCCACAGCCGCTGGGCCAACGTCAGGCACCGCAAGGAGCGCGCGGATGCAAAACGCGGCAAGATCTTCACGCGCCTGATCCGTGAAATCACCGTGGCGGC
>DASSLQ010000060.1:0-9909 GCA_035689325.1 Burkholderiales bacterium
GCATTCCGGCCGCTACACGATCGAGGACGGCGGCAGGGCGATCACCTTTCACATCGAGACGAGCACGTTCCCGAACTGGAACGGCACCAGCCAGAAGCGTCCGTTGTCGGTGAAGGGCGATCAGCTCACCTACACGGTCACCACCCCTTCCGCCGGCGGCGCGCCGAACGACGTCGTCTGGCGCCGCGTGAAGTAATCTCCAGGCGCTAAACCGTCGAAACTGGGCCCCCGCTTCCGCGGGGGGGGCGACAGCCAGTACTCTTAGTTAGCGCGCTTGTAGCCGCTCGGCACCGCGAACACGCTGTCACGCACCGGCTCGACTTTCAGCGCCTTCACTTCCACCGTGAAGTCGAGGACTGGCTTGGCGCTGGCTGCACCCGCGTCGTCTTTCTTGCCGAACATGCTGGTCACGTTCGCAAGCATCGCGCTCGCGCTCGGCTGCGCGCCGCCGGCCGAGTCGCTGTCCTTCGCGCCGCAGGCGTTGCCGTCCACGCGCCACTCGATATGGGTGAGGATCGGATGGCCCTGGATCTTGGCGAGCTGCTTGCCGGCGTTCGTGATCGCAGCGCGGTCGGCGGGACTCAGGCTCGCGAGATAGCCGAGCATCAGCTTCGTCACTTCCGGCGGCATGACCTGCGCGCGATCGCGGCTCGACGGCGTGTGCGCGCGCGGCTGGCTCGCGACATAAGCGCGGCCGTAGGTCTGCTCGACCGCGAGCGCCTCGCGCATCTGCGCGTTGAGCGGGGTCGTCCAGACGTCGAACGAGAGCGTGCTGGTGGTGCTGCGTTTCTGCGGGTCCTGCAGCTTCAGCACCCAGGCCGCCTGATACTCGCTCGTGTCGAAGCCGTTGATGCTCTTCTTCTGCCCGGTGGACTTCACATCGAAGTGCGAGCTCGCGATGCGCACCGTGCAGCCCTCCTCCGTCTTCTGCTTCGGTTCCGACTTCTGCTGCTGCTCGGGCGAGCTCGGCTTGTCCTCGGTGGTTCTCGGGCAGCCGTGCGCCGGACACTCGCGATACTCCTTCTTGCGATGGTTCAGCATCCAGAGCCGATCGTTGTCGAGCCGCGTGATCGTGCTGTCCGCGCCGCCGACGACCGAGTTCACGAGATAGCCGCTGAACGTGCCGGTACCCTTCATGCTGTGATCGTCGCGCCGCATGTTCGAGCGCACGTAGAGCTTCTCCGTCGCCTCGAACGGAAACATGCCCATGATGCCGCCGTTGGTCACGACGGTCTCGACCACCGCCGTGGGATTCGCCGGGCTGTTGTCGACCGGCGCCACCGCCTGCTCGGCCGCGCAGGCGGCGAGCGCGCACGCCATTACGGCAATGCTGATGCGTTGTCTCATGGTCCCTCCCCTTTGTTGTAGGCCGTATCTTAATGTCGACCGGCCGGCCGCTGTCTCGCGCCGGGCAATATTCACCTCATCTCGCGGGCATCGATTTGCTCATGCGCTCGACGATGTCCGGCGGCACGAAATTGACCAGCTCGGTCGTCTCGGCCTCGACCAGCTCGACATAACGCTTCACGACCTCGGACGGGTTCATCTGGCCGACCGTGATGCGCTGCACCAGCTGATCCATGACTGCGACATCCTCGGGCGCAGCCTTCTTGCGGTCAAACCACGGGCCAGGGTCGTTCGCCATGCGATCGTTGAAGCCGGTGGCGTACGGGCCGGGATTGATCAGGCAGACGTCGACGCCAAAGGCCCTCAGCTCTGCGCGCAGCGCCGTCCCGAACGCCTGGATCGCGTGCTTGGTCATCGTGTAGGGCCCCGATCCGACACCGGCACGCACGCCGCCGATCGATGACGTGACGATGATGCGGCCGGCACGCTTCTTCCGCATCGCTTGCGCGACGCGCTGCGTGATGGCGAAGGTGCCGAACACGTTCACTTCGAACACCGCGCGCAAGCGCTCGAGCGGGATCAGCGAGAGCGGCCCGGTCTGGCCGATCGCCGCGTTGGCGATGAAGACGTCCAGGTTCCATTGGTCTACCTTGGCGATGTCTTTCGCATCGGTGATATCGAGCTTGGCGACGGTGAGCTTCAGCGCCGCCTTCGCCAGCTCTCTTGCCTGCTGATCGTCGAGCACGGCCGCGATGACCTTGTGGCCGCGTTGCGCAAGCTCGATCGCCGCGCCGCGGCCGAAGCCGCTTCCCGCGCCGGTGATAAGCACTGTCTTAGGCATGTCCTCCCCTTTGAGATCTGGAGGCTCGCGGACCGCTCTTCGGTCCTGCGGGCCGTTTCACCAAGCGACGAGCATACTCGCGCTCGGTCCTTGATGTATCGTCGCTCAATGGCGCTCGAGTTCCGTCCGCTGCATCCCGTGTTCGCCGCCGAGGCAGGCACGATCGAGCTGCGGCGCATCGAAGATCGCGCGACGCTCGAGGCGATCCGCGCGGCCATGGACAAGTACGCGGTGCTCGTGTTCCGCGAGCAGCCCTTCACCGACGCCGAGCAGCTTGCCTTCGCGCAGCGCTTTGACGGCAAGCTGCATTCGAAGACCGGCGCCGCGGTCCTCGGCAAGAACCGCTTCGGCAACGAGGCGCTCACCGATATCTCGAATGTCGATGAGACGGGCGCGATCATGCGATCCGACGATCGCCGGCGCGCCTACAGTCTCGGCAATCGCCTATGGCACACCGACGCTTCATTCCAGGACCCGCCGGGCCGGTATTCGATGCTGCACGCGCAGGTCGTGCCGCCGGTCGCAGCGGATACGGAGTTCGCCGATCTGCGGGCGGCGTACGACGAGCTCGAGCCCGACATCAAGGCGCAGCTCGACGGGCTGCGCGCGCACCACTCGATCGCCTACTCGCGCCAGACGCTCGGCTTCGAGTGGTCGGCGGCCGAACAGGAGCAGCTCAAAGGCGCCGCGCATCCGCTCGTGCGCACGAACCCGCGTACGGGACGCCGCTCGCTCTACCTCGCCTCGCACGCCTCGCGGATCATCGACTGGCCGGTGCCCGAAGGGCGGCTCTTGCTGCGCGATCTCATCGACCACGCCACCCAGCCGCGGTTCGTCTACCGCCATGGCTGGCGCGTGCGCGATCTCGTCATCTGGGACAACCTTGCGACGATGCACCGTGGCCGGCCTTTCGACGACGCGAAGCACAGGCGCGAACTGCGCCGCGTCACGACGCTCGACGTCTCGACATAACGCCCCGCGCAAAGGGGGCGAATCACCTCAACGGCGGCGGTGAATGAATCCCTGGATCGTGAGGCGAGGCGCGGCCGTCGCGGTAGTCTTCGCGACTTTGTGTAGAGCGTCTCCGACGACGACAAGGAGACGGTTGGGTCTCGGCGCGATCCAGGTGCCGACACCACTCGACACAATCTGATCGCTCACCTCCGAGTTGTCGAACGGCAACGATTGACGCCCCCGCTCCGGGAAGAGCAGGAACTCACCGCCCCACTCGGCATTCCACTGCTTGTGTACGTAGTAAGTGAAGCCGCCAATTCTGTCCGTGGCGTCCACGGAAGCGCCGTCGCTATGCCAGGAAATGCTTGTCCCGGGGGGCCACACGTAAGGAATGAGAGTGAGCCCCGAGAAGCCTTCCATCGCGGGGTGGCGGCGAGTGAGCTCGATCACCCGGTCGACGAGAGCATCGACCACCGTCTGCGACCGAGGCATGCCAAGCTGGTCGGTGGCGTAGTCTCTGGCCCTGAAGATGTTGCCGTCGCCTATGTTCCACACTTTCGCCCAGACACCGGCGGCGGTGGATTGATAGGCGATGAGATTCATGAATAACCAGAGTTGCTCGAAGGTCTCCTTCGGCAGAACGTCATCGAACACCCGGATATGCGCATCTGAATAAGACTCTTTCACCATTTCTCCTCATCGTCCCTCGAGCGCACGCCGACTGCGGCGAGGGCGTTCTCGAGGTGCAATCGCGTGTCGATGGGGCAGCGGGCCGGTGTGTTCCAGCCGGTGCGATCAATCGGCAGCGTTACCGGAAGTGTAACGCGGCTCGCGTGCTCGGGTGTGAGGTGCCCAGGCACTCAGCAGCAACGTCGGCTCTTGGCCGAGAGCGGACATAAGCTCAGTCGGCTGCAATACCTCGTTTCTGCCGATCGTCTGGCTTGCGGAAGCTGATGCGGGCCGACTCGAGGATCGAGATAGCGCTCAGCATGTCGCGCCGCTGGACGGTCAGCCGGCGCAGTTCGTTACCATGCTTGGTCCTGAACACTTGAGCACCCCGCAGAAACTTTCCCTCGATGAGGTCGAGCTGCGCGAGGGCTGTTGGCACTCCCGAGTAGGTGCTCGGGGCGTAGATCGGCACCATGGTCGCCAGGGCGTGCGCAACGTCGTTCAGGATTGCCTGCATCAGTGGAGGACGGCGAGGATTGACGCTCTCACCGGTGATCCTGAAGTAGATCACTGCGCAGGCAGTGGCCAAGCCCAAGTGTTGAACTTCGCGCTGTCTGGTTCGGTCCACGCGGCCTCTCCAATCCGAGCTACCCCTTGCGTTTCTGGGATTTCACGTAGGTTGTCTGCCGCTTCGCTATTTCGGCGGCATTTGCGACCATTTCCTCCAGCTCCGCCAGCAGGCGCTGCGACGTGGCGAGGAGCGCGTCCGTCTCCTGACGCATTCTCTCGACGTCGTCAGGCGATTCAAGCTGCGCCTGCCGCACTGGTCCCATTAAGGCCAGCCTACCCCGCAAATGCTACGGCTGTTGGGTGTCTTGCCCCGGCTTGGCGTCGGGGGGGAGCGACACTGCGCGTGTGCGGATCTTCTCGTCGCTCGCGTTCGGGGCTCGTTTCTACGCATCGTGCGGCGTCAAATCAATCCTGCCATGCCGGCGACGGCGCCGGCCGCGAGCAGCCACAGCGGATTCAGCCGCGTGCCGATGGCAACGAGCAGCGCGACGAGCGCGATGAGGTAGCCGCGCCAGTCGTGCCCGATCGAGTGCAGCAGCAGCCAGCCGCTCGCCAGCATGAAGCCGAGCGCCACAGGCGCTAGACCGCGGCGTACTGCCAGCGCGAGCGGCGCATCGGCATGCCGTGCATGCAGCGTGCTCGCCACAAGTGAGAACGCGGTAGCGGGCACCAGGATGCCGAGCGTCGTGGCGAGCGCGCCGGTCCAGCCTGCCGCCTGCAGCCCGAGCAGCGTCACCCACAGCGCGTTCGGTCCGGGCGCGGCCTGCGCGAGCGCGTACAGGTCCGAGAACTGCCGGGCGCTCACCATCGCGTTCTCGTCGACCACGTAGCGGTACATGTCCGGCATCACCGTGCTCACGCCGCCCACCGCGACGCAGCCGAGCAGCAGGAAGTGCCAGAAGAGCTGCGTCAGCGGCGCCATACCGCCGCCATGGCGAAAGGTGCGAGCCCGCCCATCACGTAGAGCAGCGGCCAGCGCATCACGCCGACACCGGCGAAGGCGAGCACGAGAAAGCCCCAGGGCCGCAGCCGCCGCGGCAGCGCGGCCGCGAGGCTGAGCGCGTTCGCAAGCAAGAGCCCCGCGGCGACCGCGATCATGCCGGCGAGCGCGCGCTGCAGCACTGGCAGCGCGCCGTAGTGCTGGTAGAGAACGCCCAGGACAAGCAGGATCGCGAGCGGCGCGCCGAGCAGCCCGGCGCTTGCGGCAAAGGCACCCCGCACGCCGCCGAAGCGATAGCCGAGCATCACCGTAAGGTTGTAGACGTTCGGCCCTGGCAGGATCTGTCCGAGCGCGAGGCCCTCGAGATACTCCCGGTCGGTGATCCAGCATTTCTCCTGCACCAGCACGCGGCGAATCCAGAAGTTGACGCCGCCAAAGCCGGAAGCGCCGATGCGCGTGAAAGTGAGGAAGATCTCGCGCGCGCTCTTCTGCGCCTCGCTCATTCGACCTTCACGCCGGAGAGCCGGATGAGCTTTTCCCAGCGCTCGTAGTCCTTCTGGAGGAACGCCGCGAAATCCTCGGGCGGGTTCGCCACCACCTCGAACCACTGTTTGTCGATGTAGCGCTCCTTGAACGCCGGCTCGCGCAGCACCTTGCTGACGTCGGCGTAGATCGCGTCGGTCACCTCGCGCGGCATGCCTGCCGGTCCCGCGAGCGCGAACCACGTGCCCGCCTCGTAGCCCGGCGCGCCCGATTCGGCGACGGTCGGCAGGTCCGGCAGACGCGGGATGCGCCTCGGTGTTGCGGCGGCGATCAGCCGCAGCTTGCCCGCGCGCGCATGCGGCTCGACCAGGAGCGGCGTCACCATCATCATCTGGATCTGTCCGGCGAGCAGATCGGTCACCGCCGGTCCGGCTCCTTTGTAGGGAACATGCACGATGTCGATGCCGAGCAGGTTCTTCAGATAGGCGACGCTGATGTGCCCCGATGAGCCGGTGCCGAACGAGCCGTACGAGATCGCGCCCGGATGTGCCCGCGCATAAGCGACGAACTCCTGGAAGCTCGTTGCCGGCACCGACGGATGCAGCGCGATCACCCATGGAAAGCGCACGAGCAGCGTGATCGGCGTGAACGCGCGCAGGCCGTCATAGGGCAGGCTCTTGTGCAGGATCGGGTTCATGATGAAGGTCGCCGCGTCCGACACGATGAGCGTGTAGCCGTCAGGGGGCGCCTTCGCCACGTACTCGCCGCCGATGATCTGCGTCGCGCCGGGCTTGTTCTCCACCACCACCGGCTGGCCCCAGAGCTCGGAGAGCCGCGCGCCGATCGAGCGCGAGAGCGCATCGGTCGCGCCGCCGGGAGTCGTCGGCACCACGATCTTCACCGGGCGCGAAGGAAACTGCTGAGCAATCGCTGCCGCAGCGATGAGCCACGCGGCAAAGAGAATCGCGATGCGGCTCATTCGATCACACCATCGGCACGTACCAGCACGGACTGCGGCACTGCGAGGCCCAGCGCCCTCGCCGTCTTCAGGTTGACGTAGAGCTGCGTCTTGCCCACCTGCAGGACCGGCAGATCGACAGGCCTTTCGCCCCGCAGCACGCGGCCGGCATAGACGCCGGCGAGCCGATGTACTTCGTCCACGCTGGCGGCATAGCTGATCAGCCCGCCCGCGGCAACGAACTCCGGTGCCGAGTGGATAGTGGGAATGCGATTGCGCAGCGCCAGCGTCGCGAGCTCGCTGCTGCGGCTCACGAACAGCGCGTCGCTCCCGATGATCAGTCCGCCGACGCGCTGGCGCGCAAGATTCTCGAACACGACGGCGAGGTCCTGCGCGCTCGCCGCGCGCACCACCTGGAACTGCAGGCGCTGCGCATGCGATGCGACCTGCAGGTTGTCGATGGTGCCTTCCGCGCTCTTCTCGTTCGCTGGATCCACGAGCAGCGCGAACCTCGTCGCCTCCGGCACGAGCTCGCGCAAGAGCTGCAGCCGTCGCGGCGCGAGCTCGGTATTGCCGCTCGTGACGCCGGTCGCATTGCCGCCCGGCCGGTTCATCGTGCGCACGAGGCCCGCCGCTACCGGATCGATACCGATGCCGAAGACGATCGGAATGGTGGAAGTCGCCTTCTTCGCGGCCACTGCCGCTTCCGCACTACCGGGCGCCACGAGAACGCGTACCTGCCGGCGCACGAGATCGGCGGCCAGTTCGGGCAGGCGCGCGTTATCGCCATTCGCCCAGCGATACTCGATGGCGGCGTTGCGGCCCTCGGCGTAGTTCATTTCGGCGAGGCCGCGCTTGAATGCTTCCAGCCGCGATGCAAAGCGCTCCGGCGACTCCGCGCCGAGGTAGCCGATGACCGGCAGCTCCTGCGCCAGCGCGGGGCGCGCGAATGCCAGCGCCAAAATGGTGACAGTCACCATTTTTGCGCCTCGCGAAATCACTTCTCTGCCTCGACGCTGAGGGTCATCTCGCCGACGCCCTCGATCCGGCCTTTCAGGCGGTCGCCCGGCGCGAGCTTCGCCACGCCGGCCGGCGTGCCGGTGGTGATGAGGTCGCCCGGCCGCAGCGTCAGCACGCCGGAGAGGAACCGAATGTGGTCGCGCACGCCGCAAATCATGTCCTTCGTGTGCGCGGTCATCACGTGCCGCCCGTTCAGCTCGACGTCGATGCGCGTGTCCTGCGGCTCGCGCAGCTCGTCCTTCGTCACGATCCAGGGCCCGAGCGCGGTGAAGGTGTCGAAGCCCTTGCGGATGTTGCGCGTGTTCTGGCGGTTGCGGCCCCAGGGCTCGCGCTGGCTGATGTCCCAGCAGATGGTATAGCCGAAGACGCAGTCGAGCGCCTGCGCTTCGCTCACGTGCCGCGCCTTTCTGCCGATGACTGCGCAGAGCTCGCACTCGTAATCGACATGTTGCGCGATGCGCGGCAGCACTATGGTGCCTGCCGGACCGATGATCGACGAGCTCGGCTTGAGGAAGAACTCGGCCATCAGATCGTCTTTGCTGAACTCGGCGCGATCCGGACCGCCCGATGCCGCGCGCATCTCGGCCTGGTGCGCCTTGTAGTTCGCCGCCGCGGCCCAGAGCGAGGGCGGGTTCTCGATCGGCGCGAGCAGCCTCGCCTGCGCGAGGGGAGCCGAGCGGCCTTTCAGCGCCTGGCGCGCGCATTGCAGCGCGGCCGGCTCGTTCGCGAGGCGTTCGATCACCTCCTGCATCGTATAGCCCTGGCGCAGATGACCGGCGGCAACGAGCGCGGCGCCGATCGGAAAGACGCGCTCGCCTTCGATCGCGCCCGCTTCGTGCTCGTCGTAATGGCAGATCTTCATGGGGCGGCCATTGTAAGCTTGGCGCCATGCTCAAGCCGCTCGGGCTTACGCACGGGCATTACGAGTGTCGTTCGCTCGGCGAAACGCTGCCCGTGCTCACCGACCTGCTCGCGATGCGCGTCGTCGAGCGCGCGAATGGCCAGGCGATCCTGCAGCACCCGAACACGGCGTGGCGGCTGGTGGTGCACGAAGCCGGCGCCGGCGCAGCGGACAAGCCGCACAACAACCACTACGGCGTGCGCGTCGCTCGCGCCGAGGAAGTCGGTTCCGCGCACCGCTATCTGACCGCGAACAAGGAGCGCTTCGGCCTGCGTCGCATCTCGCCGCCGCGCTCGCAGCACTTCGCGCGTTCCGTGTACTTCGTCGAGCCGGGCGGCAACACGCTCGAGATCGAGCACTACGACGCGCAAGCGGTGGCCGAGGGCCGCGCGATCGCCAAGCCCCATTGGGCGCATGAGCTCACCGAGCGCGACTTCCCCGGCCGCGGCTACGTGCCGCAGGCGCTGACGCACGGCACGCTCGAGTGCGACGACAAGGAGGCGAGCGCCGCGTTCTATCGCGACGTGCTCGGCCTCGAGATCGCGGGCGGCGGGCGGCTCTCGGTGTACATCAAGCACGCCGCGACGCCGTGGTACATCGTGGTGTTGCCGATCCGGCGCCGCAAGAAGTTCCTGAGCCCGGCGAATCGCTTCACGCTCACGCTCGCGTCGACCGGCGACGTGGAGCACGCGCATGGCGAATTGCGCACCGCGAAAGGGCTCACCGAGCTCGGCTCCCTGGAGAAGCGCGATGGGCGCGCGTCGTTCCTCTTTGCCGATCTCGACGGCAACTGGTGGGAAGTCGCAAGCTGAGCCATGCTTAATTTCGACGTCGAGCCGCGCGTCGGCTATCTGTACGTCACCGCGACCGGCCGACTCGAGATCGCGGACGCGGAGAGGGCGCTCGCCGAGATGTTCAGCATTGCGGCGCGCGCGCACCAGCCGCGCATGCTGCTCGACTGCTCGCGCCTCGCCGCCGAATGGGGTTCGGACGAGCGCTACACGGTCGGCTCGTTCATCGCCGCCGAGATGGAGCGCCGCGCGAGCCAGTTCCCGCAGCGGCCGCGGCTCGCGATCTACGCCGTCGCGCCGCTCATGGACCCCAACCGCTACACGCAGACCGTCGCCACCAACCGCGGCGCGCTGGTGCGCTCGTCGGACAGCTTGCAAGAGCTGTTGTCATGGCTCGGCGTTTAGAGAACTCATCGTCGTTCCCGCGCAAGCGGG
>DASSLQ010000061.1:0-28240 GCA_035689325.1 Burkholderiales bacterium
CATCTACGAGGTGGCGCGCAAGCTCAATGGCAACATCGACGGCGACAAGGCCATGCAGGCCTTCAAGGGCCTGCACCTCGCGAGCCCGCGGGGCCCGCTGGAGATCGACGCCGACACGCGCGACGTGGTGCAGGACGTGTATATCCGCCGCGTGCAGAAGGTCGGCAACGAATACGTCAACGTGCCGTTCGACAAGATCCCGCAGGTGAAGGACCCGGCCGGAGAGCGCCGCAAGCACCAGCAGAAGTAGCGCATGCTGGCATCGCTTGGGGGCGTGCTCTTCGACGGGTTCGCCTACGGGATGCTGCTGTTCCTGCTCTCCGTGGGGCTGTCGGTGACGCTCGGCATGATGAACTTCGTCAATCTCGCGCACTGCAGCTTCGCGATGGTGGGCGGCTACGTCACCGTGACGCTGGCGAACCGCTACGGCTGGCCGTTCTTCGCCACGCTGCCGATGGCGTTTCTCGCCGCCGCCGCCGTTGCGCTGGTCCTCGAGCGCACGCTCTACCGGCGCCTGTACCGCGCGAGCGACCTTGACCAGTGCCTCTTCACGATCGGCATCGTGTTCATTTCGATCGCGGTCTACGCCTGGTGCTACGGCACGGTGGTGCAGTCTGCGCCCATGCCGCCGTACCTGCGCGGCTCGGTGGAGCTCTTCGGCATGAGCTTCGCCGCCTATCGCCTGTTCCTGATCGTCATGGGCCTCGCCGTTGCAGCCGCGCTGATCGTTCTTCTGGAAACGACGCGCTTCGGCGCTCAGGTACGCGCCGCGGTCGACAACCAGCGCATGGCGCGCGGCCTCGGCATTGACGTGGATCGCGCCTTCATGATCACGTTTGCGCTCGGCGGCGGCCTCGCCGGGCTCGGTGGCGCAGCGGCGATCGAGATCGTCGGCCTGGATCATGCGTTCGCCCTCACCTATCTGGTGTACGTGCTCATCGTCGTGGCGGTGGGCGGCCTCGGCTCGATCGGCGGCTCGTTCGCTGCCGCGCTCGTCCTCGGCGTGAGCGACATGGCGGGCAAGTACTACTTCCCGTGGCTCGGCGCCTTCCTCATCTATCTCGTGATGGTCGCGCTTCTGATGTGGCGGCCCGTGGGCCTCTTTGGCAAGCGCTAAGGAGTACTTCAGCCGGCAGGCGCGCGTGCGGTCGCTCGAGATTGCGTTCTGGGCGGCGACGCTGCTGCCCTTTGTGGTGGCGCCGAGTTATCTCTCGCTCGCAAGCCAGGTCGCGATCACCGCGCTGTTCGCGCTGTCGCTCGATCTCATCCTCGGCTACGCCGGCATCGTCTCGCTCGGCCACGCCGCCTACTTCGGCTTCGGCGCCTATACGGCGGGACTCGTCTCCAAGCACTACTTCGGCGAGCCGCTCACCGGCCTTCTGCTCGCCGCGATCGCCGCCGGGCTCCTCGGCTACGTCACGAGCCACGTCATCGTGCGCTTTCGGCACCTCGCGCTCATCATGCTGACGCTCGGCCTGGGACTCCTGCTCGCCGAGGCGGCGAACAGCGCGAGCGGGCTCACCGGCGGCGCCGACGGCCTGCAGGGCGTGAAGATCGCCCCGCTCCTCGGCTTCAAGTTCGACCTGTATGGGCGCACGGCGTACGCGTACTCGCTCGTGGTGCTTTTTCTGCTGTTCCTGGTTGCCCGCCGCATCATTCATTCACCATTCGGCCTGGCGCTGCGCGGCATCCGCGAGAACGCGACGCGCATGCCGGCGATCGGCGCGCCGAGCTTCGCCCACCTGCGCAAGGTGTACACCATCTCGGCCACCATGGCGGGCGCTGCGGGCGCGCTGCTCACGCAGACCACCTCCACGGTGTCGCTCGAGGTATTGTCGTTCGGCCGCTCGGCCGATGTGCTCGTGATCCTGATCCTCGGCGGCGCCGGCCGTCTCTATGGCGGCCTCGTCGGCGCGATTATCTACATGGTGGCGCGCGACCAGTTCGCCAGCATGAACCCGCAGTACTGGTACTTCTGGGTCGGACTGCTGCTCGTCGCAGTGGTCCTTTTTCTGCCCAACGGCATCCTCGGCGGCCTGAGTGCTCTCCACAAAAGGCCTGAATAAGCGCTTCGGCTCGCTCGTCGTGGCGCAGGACATCGCGCTCGAGCTGCCGGCTGGCGTGCGCTATGCGCTCATCGGCCCTAATGGCGCCGGCAAGACCACGCTCATCAACCTGCTCACCGGGATGCTGGCGCCCGACAGCGGCCAGATCGTCCTCGCCGGCCGCGATATCACCACGCTCGCGCCTGAGAGGCGCGTGCGCGCGGGGCTCGCCCGCACCTTCCAGATCAACACACTCTTCGCCGCGCTGACAGCGCTCGAGTCGGTGGCGCTCGCCGTGCTCGAGCGCGAAGGCCACGCCCACAACTGGTGGCGCGCGCTGCCGGCGTTCGGCGCGCCGCTCGAGGAGGCGCACGGCATCCTCGAGCGGCTGCGGCTCGCCAAGGTGGCGCATCGCGCGACGCGCGAGCTTGCCTACGGCCAGCAGCGCCTCCTCGAGATCGCCCTCGCGCTGGCGACACGACCGCGCGTACTGCTGCTCGATGAGCCCGCCGCCGGCGTGCCGAAGGACGAGAGCGCGGAGCTCTTCGCCGTGATCGCCGGGCTCGCGCAGGACCTGACGGTGCTCTTCATCGAGCACGACATGAACGTGGTGTTCCGCTTCGCCGAGCGCATCATCGTGATGGTGGGCGGGCGAATCCTCGCCGCGGGCGCGCCGGGCGAGATAGCGCGCGATGCGCGCGTGCGCGAGGTTTACCTCGGGAAACATGCTCGAGCTGCGTGAGCTGCGTGCGGGCTACGGCGACGCCGTCGTGCTCGACGGCATTTCCCTGGCGCTCGCCGAAGGCGGGTCGCTCGCCCTTCTGGGCCGCAACGGCGTCGGCAAGAGCACGCTCCTTCTCACCATCATGGGCTACACGCGCCTGCATCGCGGCGCCCTGCTCTGGCGAGGGCACGACATCTCGCGCCTGCCGCCGCACCGCCGCGCGCGCCTGGGCATCGGCTGGGTCGCGCAGGAGCGCGAGATCTTCCCCTCGCTCACCGTGCAGGAAAACCTCACCGTCGCAGCGCGCCCCGGCGACTGGACACTCGAGCGCGTCTACGCGCTCTTCCCGCGCCTCGCCGAGCGGCGCGTGAACAGGGGCAATCAGCTCTCCGGCGGCGAGCAGCAGATGCTCGCCATCGCGCGCGCGCTGCTCACCAACCCGCGGCTGCTGCTGCTCGATGAGCCGCTCGAGGGCCTGGCGCCGATCATCATCGAGGAGCTGGCGCAGGCACTCTCCAACCTTGCCGGCGTGGCCATGATTCTGGTCGAGCAGCACGCCGAGATCGCGCTTTCGCTCACCGCGCAGGCGCTCGTTATCGAGCGCGGCCGCATCGCACACGCCGGCGCGTCGCGCGAGCTGCTCGCCGATGAGCAGCTTCTCGAGCGCTACGTCGGCGTGCAAACAACCGTGCCGTAAACGTCTCCTGCACCCAGCGTGGTGGGGGTCTTCCCGACAGGCGGGGGTCTTCCTTACAGGCCTCTTACCGCCTCGACCGCAGAGCCACCCGCAGCCCTGCCCGGTTCCGATAGCTCGATTGCTACTCTTCAGTTCGGCTTCTCGACCCTCGTGTCGCGGCGCGCGCTGCTCGACTCAACGCGGTCGTGCCGTTGCGTTTCCGCTAAGCATCACGGACTGCGCGCCGGTATAACGCAGTCGCTCTCGTCGCCCTCGGCAGACCAGCGCACGATGCGCCGCGTGCGCGCCTCGACTTCAAAGGAAAGCTTGCAGCGCTCGTTGCGGCCGGCGGCGTATTGCTGCAGCAGGTTGCCGCTCGGCAGCGGCTTCGTATCGAGCTCGCGCAGGCGGTAGAACACCGGATAGGCATCGGGATCATCGATGCCCTTGCCGACCTGGCGGTTCATCACCTGCTTGAAGTTGTCGTGCTCGGCGCTGGTGCTCGCGCATCCCGCCAACAGCAGCGCGATGAACGCTGCGCCCCTCACGAGCGTTCGCGCTCGACCATCGCCTGCAGCATGCGGCGCGCCGCGAGCGGGGCGGCGTCGACCTTGATGTCTACGCTCGGCGCATCGGGCTTTAGCTCGCGCATGCGCTGCTGGGCTTCGAGCACCGGGATGTCCTCGTGAAATACGCGCACCATGTCGCCCGCGAAGATTCGCTCCATCGCCGGATCGAGCAGGCCGAAGTTGCGCACGAAGCCGTAGAAGTAGTGCGTGGTGTGCTCGGTCTCGGGCGTGGGGGCCGAGAGCGCCATCAAATCGATACGGCGCGTCGCGTCCTTGCAGCCGGCGAAGTTCACGCTGTAGCAGGGCGGCATGTGCTCCACGATCTGCCAGCGGTCGACGTTGCCCGGGAAGCCGCCGGCGCGCTGGTAGAGCGGCGGCGGCGGCCGGTCGTAGATCCAGCGCGTGAGGCGCACGAGCCGCTCCTCGCGATCTACGGTCGCCGGAAATTCGGTGATCGAGGACGCGCCGATGGAGGTGGAATGCACATATGCGAGATGCGTGACGTCGAGCACGTTGTCGGCGATGAGCTGGTAATTGCAGCGCACGTAGATCTGCTCGGGCTGCGTAAATGCCCATTCGCGATGGTCCGCCCACCACCAGTCCGGGATCAGGGCGGCATCGGCGCGCTCCGGCGCGCCCATCCAGACCCAGAGCCAGCGGTAGCGCTCGACCAGCGGATAGGCGCGCACGCGCGCCTGCGGCGGCACGCTCGCCTGGCCGGGAATCTCGACGCAGCGACCGTCCGGCGCGAACCGCAAACCGTGGTAGCCGCAGCGCAAGTGGTCGCCTTCCAGCTTTCCCATCGAGAGCGGCAGGTGCCGATGGCAGCAGCGGTCTTCCAGCGCGACCGCCGTGCCGTCCTCGCGCCGGTAGAGCACGACCGGCTCGTTGACGAGCGTCCGAGCGAACGGCTGGCGCGTCACCTCCGCTGAGCGCGCGGCGACGTACCAGGACTCGCGCAGAAAGCTCAAACGGCTTTGGCTTGCACCACCAGCGTATGCGCCTCGCATTTGAACGGCTCCGAGCCGCCCACCTGCGCGAGCGCTTCGGCCAGTTTCTCGACCACTTCGTCGAGCTTGACGCCGCGCTTCTCGAAGAGCGCCCCGCGCGGCGTGCCGCGCACCTGGCCGGTGGCGAAGGTGCGCGCGCTCGGCGCCTTGGCCTCGATCTTCACCTTGTCGATGCGCACGTCGCCGAAACGCGCCTGATCGAGATGGCGGCGGATCGCCGCCTCGTCATTGAAACCATACGGAATCCTGGTGAACTGCATCTCCGCGTCGCCCGGGAACATGCTTTCCATCACCCCGGCGGCCGCTTTCGCGTGCGGATTGAGCTCGAGCCGGTCCCAGGTGTTGAAGAGCAGCGTCCCGCCTTCGTGCAGCACGCGGCGCGCCTCGCTGAAGAACTTCGCCTTCTCCGGCACGAACATGACGCCCAGGCTGCAGACGACGGCACCGAAGGTGTCGTCCTTGAACGGCAGCGCGGCCGCGTCGGCAAGCCGCCAGTCGATCTTGGCTTTCACCTTGTTCCTCGCGTAAGCGAGCATCGGCTCGCTCAGGTCCGTGGCGACGAGCCGGAACGTCGAGTCCACGCGCTCGCGCAGGCGCTGCGTGACGATGCCGGTGCCGCACGCGAGCTCGAGCACATCGCCCTTCGGGCGCACCGGCAGCCGGCGCACGAGGTCCGTGGCGATTGCTTCGAGCTGCGCCGGGCCGAGAATCGTATCGTAATACTCCGGCATCGAGCCGCTGAAGTCGGCGGCGATATCGACCATCCCTGTAGCCCTCCTTCGCGAAACTATTTCTTACGCCTCACTGTCTGCTTTGGCAACTGCAGCCCGAGCAGGTTCACGGCGTTGCCGAAATAAATCCTGCGCCGATCATTGCTTTTCAGCGACAGCTTGTCGAGCGCCTTCATTGTCTCGCGGATAAAGAGCGGACCACCCTCCGGATCGAATGGACAATCGGTGCCGAACAGCACGCGTTCGACGCCGAAGAAATCGATGCCGCAGCGAATGCCGCTCGCCCAGCCGTTGATCGAAGTGTCGTTGTAGAACATCCTGAAATAATCCACCGGGCGCTTCTTCATGCGCTTGCGCAGCCCTTCGTAGTCCTCGTCGGCGGTGCGGGTGCCGAACTGATCCATGCCGTAGCCGACGCGATTGGCGAGATACGGCACCATCGCACCGAGGTGGTGCGTGATGATCTTGAGCTTCGGCAGCTTGTCGAGCATCCCCGAGAACACCAGCCGTCCCATGAAGACGCTCGTTTCATACGGCCAGCCGAACAGCCACCACATCTCGTACTTCGATTTCTGCTCCGTGGGGTAATCGGCCCATTTCGCGGTGCGCGACGGATGCACCCAGATCGGCAGATCGTACTTCTTGCTCATGCGCTCGAAGATCGGGAAAAACTCGGGCTCATCCAGCGGCCGCCCGTTCACGTTGGTGAAGATCTGCACGCCCTTCGCACCCAGCTTGCCGATAGCGCGGTCCATCTCGTCGAGCGACGCCTGGACGTTGTTCATCGGCAGCGACGCGACAAAGCAGGGGAAGAGATCCGGGTGCCGCGCGACGATCTCGAACATGCCATCGTTCGCCAGCCGCGCGAGTTGCGGCGTTTCCTCCGGCGTGCCCAGAAACTCGATCGCCGGCATCGACAGCGTCAGCACCTGCTGGTAGCCCGGCCAGCGCTTCATCATCTTGATGCGTCGCTCGAGGTCCCACAGCACCGGGATGTGCATCCAGCGCTTGAGCGCCGCCGCGAGGCCTGCATTGCCCTCGGCGATGCTCTTCATCCGCTCGAAGTACTCGAGCGGGAAGATGTGGGGAAAGATGTCGAGCTTGCGTTCTGCGCTTGGCATCGGGGACAGGTCCGTGATTGTGTTGTCAGGCCGACGGGGAGCGGGCGATTCTAATTCAGTCGAGCTTCGCGCCGGAGGCCTGCACCTTTTTCTGCGCAAGCTCGCGATCGCGCTTCAGGAATGCGGCGAACTCGGCCGGCGTCTCGCCCACCGGCTCGAAGCCAAGCGTCGTCAGCCGCTCGCGAAATTCCGCGGTGTGCACGATCTTTGCCGACTCGGCGGCGAGCTTCGCGACGATGTCACGCGGCGTGCCGGCCGGCGCCGCCAGCGCGAAGTAAAACGACGCATCGAAGTCGCGCAGCCCGGCCTCGGCGAATGTCGGAACATCTAGGATCAGCGGATGGCGATGGCTGCCCGACGTAGCGAGCGCCTTCATCTTGCCGGCCTTGATATGCGGCGCGGCGCCGCCGATCACGGCGAACATCACGTCGAGCCGGCTGGTCATGATGTCCTGCAGGCCGTTCACGAGTCCCTTGTAGTGCACGGGCTGCATTTCGAGACCGTTAAGCGTGTTGAACCAGGCCATCGCCAGATGGTTCACGCCCCCGGCGCCCACGGTGCCGTAGTTAAGCTTGCCGGGATTCTTCTTCGCGTAGTCGATCAGCTCGCGCACATTCGCCGCCGGGAAATCCGGCCGCGCCACGAGCATCAGGTTCGCCGTCACGATGCGCGCAACAGGCGCGAAGTCCTTCGCCGGGTCGTACGGCAGCTTGCTGTAGAGAAACGGATTCAGCGAGTAGACCGCATCGGACGCGAGCAGCCAGTTGTAGCCATCCGGCGGCGATTTCGCCACGTCCTGCGCCGCGATGATCTCGTTCGCGCCGGGCTTGTTCTCGACGATCACCTGCTGGCCCCAGGCGTCGGTCAGCTTCTGCCCGAGCGCGCGCACCAGCAGATCGGCAGGCCCACCGGCGGTGTAGGGAACGACCATCCGGATGGGCTTGGATGGATACGACTGTGCTTGCGCCAGCGATACGCCAAGCGCCAATGCGGCTGCAAGTAGCCTCACGTTGCCTCCGAGTAGTCGAGGAGCTTTGCTTTGTAGTCAGAGCGCGGCAGCGACTGCGGCGCGACCATGCGCACCTCCGGCGTAAAGAGCAGTGCTGCGCGGATTTCCCTTGCGATCGCCTCACTGATGCCCGCGTCGCCCTCGATCAGTACCGGCAGCGGCGGGTCCTGCTTCACGCCTTTGCGCCGCGGCCGGATCAGGATCGCCCCGGTCACACGGGGCTGGAAGCGCGCGACGATCTCTCGCACCGCCGACGGAAACACGTTGACACCGCGCACGATCAGCATGTCGTCGGTGCGGCCGATGCAGCGCACGCGCAGCGATGTGCGGCCGCACGCACAGGGCGATGTCCACACGCGCACATGATCGCGGCTGCGGAAGCGCAGGAGCGGCGCCGCTTCGCGCGCCAAGTGCGTATAGACAAGCTCGCCAGTGGCGCCATCGCGCATTTCCAGCGCCTCACCGGTTTCCGGATCGAGCAGCTCGACGTGGATCAGCCCTTCGGCCGAGAAATGCATTCCCGCTTGCTCAGGGCACTCGCCCCAGAGCGACGCCGCGATGTCGCCGATGCCCATGATCTCGAAGACCTTGGCGCCCCACGCGCTTTGCAGCTTTCCGCGAAAGCCCTCTTCTCCACCTCCGGGCTCGCCGCCGACGATGATGCGCTTCACGGGCGAGAGCGATACACCCCTGGACGCCGCGACCTCAGCGATGTGCAACGCGTAGGACGGAGTGCAAGCGAGCGCCTCTGGCGCGAGCTTTTGGATCGCGATCAGCAGGCGCTCGGTGTTGCCAACGCCTACCGGGATATGCACGCAGCCGATCGCCTCGAACGCGGCGAGCGACGCGCCGGCCACGAACGGCCCGGCGCCGTAGGTCGTGACCACGCGCTCGCCGGCCTTCAGCCCGTTGCACGAGTAGGTCTTGCGGCCGATCTCGCGCCACTGCTCGACGTCGGCGCGCGTCAGCGGGATGTAGAGCGGCGTCCCGCTCGTACCGCTCGTGGAGTAGATCCGCGCTGCCTGGGAAATGTCGATCACCGCATGCGCACCGAGCGGCGGGTGTGCGGCCTGGCTCGCGCGAAGCTCGTCCTTTTCCGTGAACGGCAACCGGGCGATGTCGGCGAGGCCGCCCACGGCGGCGGCGCTCGGAAAACCGGCGGCGCCAAGCTTTGCGCGGTAAAAAACCGAGCGCTCGTAAAGGCCTGCGATCTGCCGTCGATACAGTGCGTCAGGCTCGGGCACCGCGCGATGCTACCGCGGCGCCCCGCGGCCACCGGTCCCTCCCGACGGCCGCCGACGCAGCGAACGCAACCAATCCGGCAGCCCTGTTTTGACGTGCATCAAATCTCCATAGCGCGTTCGCGTTATCGTTAACAAGATTCTAGGTTGCGCTTGCAAGTTTCTGACTTGCTGGCACTAATCGATTTGACCGGGTGTGGGCTGATCGGATAATCCGGCCAGTTAGTACAGAAACCATACAAGGGCCAGGGAGGCCACTATGAGAAAGACAAAGCTAGTAGCCGCGCTCATCGCGCTCGGCGCCGTTTGCGCGGCGACGACGGACGCTGCAAACACGTCCGGCCAGTTCAATGTCAACGTAACGCTGAACTCGACGTGCTCGCTGTCGGCGATCACCGCGCTCGACTTCACGTACACGTCGTTCCAAGGCGCTGCGGCGACCGCGTCGAACGGTGGATTTACCGTGACGTGCACCAACACGTTGCCCTACACGTTCGGGCTGCAGACGGGCACCGGAGCGGCAGTTCCACCGGGCGCAGCGGCGATCACCGTGACCGACCTCGCCGTCAACCTGCAGTACACGCTCGGCACGAGCGCGGCCAACGGTACCGGCAACGGCGCGGCGCAGGCGTACAACGTCACCGGCACGATGCCAGCCAGCCAGTCCGGCAATTGCGCGGTCGGTTCGTGCACGAACGCGGCGTCGACTAACCGCACGCATACGCTGATCCTGAACTTCTAAGGGCTCGCCGCCGTGCGGTGGCGGATAAAAACAAAAACGCTGTGGGTGCTGGCCGCAGCGGCGGCCAGCCTGCCGGCACTGGGCGGCTCAACGAGCAGCAGCCTTTCGGTCAACATCACGCTGAGCGGGCCCGCCAGCGGCGCAGTCCAGCCGCCGGCATCGGGGGTTTGCACGAGCGCCGCCTTGAGCGACGCCACGGGCGCCGTGGTTCGCGTGGTGTGCGAGAGCGGCCAGTTTGTAAGCATCAGTCCCCAGCCCGGCGGCCGCTTCATCGATACGCACGGCGGCGCCTACGAGTTCTATCGCGTTACAGGCGCCTCCGCGCTCGGTCCTTCTGGCGACGCGCGAACGCCTTCGGGTACAGTGGCCTCCTTTCGGGTCTATTCGCTGGAGCACACCGGCGAGCGACTCGAGGTGCTGGTAAGTTTCTAAGGGGGTTTACATGCGCGTTGGTCCTGCGCCCGCGCTGGGCGTAGCGGCATCCATGCTCGCCGCAACTTTCGCCGTCGCGTTGGCGGCGGGTACGTTTTCCGTCACCCCGGTGCGCATCTATATGAGCGCAAAGGATCGCGCCGTGGCGGTGACCATCACCAACGATGGCAGCGAGCCCGTCGTGCTGCAGGCGGAGCTCTTCAGCTGGAACCAGACGCCGGAGGGCGCCGATCAGCTGGCGGCGACCGACGATCTGATTCTTTCGCCGCCGATCATCAAGCTCGCGCCCAAAGCGAGGCAGGTCGTGCGCCTCGCCCGCGTGAAGCAGGTCGCTCTGGAACGCCAACTCACCTATCGCATGGTGATGCGCGAGATTCCCGAAGCGCTGCCGCCGAAAGACAACATCCAGGTGCCGATCGCGCTTGCGCTCTCGATGCCGGTATTCATCACGCCGCCGGCGGCGCGCTCCCGCATCGGCTGCGAGGCCGAGCGCGGCGAAGCCGGCATGCTCAACGTGAAGTGCAGGAACAGCGGCTCGGCCTATACGCAGGTACGCCAGATCGTCTTGAAGCAGGGGGATCGCGTGCTTGGCCGCTATGAAGGCGGCGATTACATCCTTCCCGGCGCCCGCAAAACTATTCCAATAAAGACCGAAGGCGCGCTGCCCGCCGGCAGCCTCGAGCTCGTCGTGACCTACGACGACGGACGCTCTGAGGTCTTTGACATCCGGGTTGGATAACAAGCCACGACGTCATGGAACTTCCCGCACTATCCTCCGGGCCGACTGGAACGGAATATGCGTCGCGCTCGCGCGGCTGCTGCTGGCGGCCGGGCCGTGGGTGAGCGAATCGGCCCACAGCCAGACGCTGCGCCTCGACCGAGAGCTCAAACCGCCTCCTGCCGAGCAGCCGAGCTCGCGCGTCGCCCCGCCCGCCGTCCAGGAACCGTCCCTATCGCTTAAGCCGGAGCGCGAGCTCTCGAGTGCGCACCTGATACCGCTCGAGGTGTTTATCAACGGCGCGCGCGCGGGCGACTGGGTGCTCCTCGATGTGCAGGGCGTGCTTCACGCTACCGACGAGGCGCTCCGCGAATGGCGGGTGCAACGCGCGCCGGAAGCCGAGAGCATCGACTATCTCGGACAGCGCTGGTACCCGCTCACCGCGGTGCCCGGGTACGCCGCACAACTCAACGCCGCCAATCAAAGCGTAAATCTCAAGTTCTCGCCGGAGGCCTTTGCCGCGACGCGCCTCGTTCAGGCCGCCGAGGAGCGGCCCGAGATCACCCCGCCGCTCACGGCGGGCTTCTTGAACTACGACCTGAGCTATACCCACACCGCGACGCGCGGAGCGCCCGACGTGCAGGACCTAGGTGCGCTCACCGAGCTCGGCATATCGGGCGCCGGCGGCGTGCTCACCAATACGAGCGTGGCGCGCAACCTCGCCGGCGACGGGAGTCTGGGCCCGCGCACGCTGACGCGGCTGGAAACCACGTATGCGCGCGACTTTCCGCAGCAGAACACGAGTCTCCGAGTGGGCGACAGCAGCACGCGCGCCGGCAGCTGGGGACGCTCGGTCTATTTCGGCGGCGTACAGCTCGGCACCAATTACTCGCTCTCGCCGGGCTTCATCACGCAACCCATTCCGGTTATCGCCGGCCAGTCGAGCGCTCCGAGCACGGTAGAGCTCTATGTCAACGATACGCTGCGCCAGACCTCGCAGGTGCCGACCGGCCCGTTCACTATTGAGAACGTGCCGCTGCTCACCGGTACGGGGCAGGCGCGCATCGTAGTGCGCGACCTGCTGGGGCGCGAAACCGTTGTCGTGCAGGATTTCTTTACGCACACCGGCCTGCTGCGCCAAGGCCTGACGGACTGGAATGTGCAGGCCGGTGCGGTGCGCCGCAATCTCGGCCTGGAGAGCGCGAATTACGGCGAAGCGTTTGGCTCGGGGCTTTATCGTCGTGGTCTCACCGACAACCTTACGCTCGAGGCACAGGCGGAGGGCACGTCCACGCTGACAGGTGCGGGCATCGGGCTCAGCACCGGCATCCTCAATCGAGTCCTCGGCCAGGCGGCAATCGCCGCAAGCCATGGTGACAAGGTCGGTACGGGCTACTTGTGGATGCTCGGCGCCGAGCACCTGAGCCTGCGCCACAACTTCACGGCCCATGTCGAAGCGACCGACGAGCAATATCGGCGCGTCGGCCAGAACGACGCCTTGCCGCCGTATCGCAGCCAGGTACTGCTGAGCTACAGCTATACCACCGAGCCACTGGGGCAGGTTGGGCTCGCGTATGCCCACGT
Source organism: Burkholderiales bacterium (assembly GCA_035689325.1). Classification (GTDB taxonomy): domain Bacteria; phylum Pseudomonadota; class Gammaproteobacteria; order Burkholderiales; family SG8-39; genus SCGC-AG-212-J23. The sequence continues at coordinate 12,603 of DASSLQ010000061.1, forward strand.
CAACGCGAGCCAGACGGGCGTCGTAAACTCGATCAGCGCGAACTACTCGCTGCGCATCGGCGAGCGCGCTTCGCTTCTCTTCAGCGCAACGCGTGTCTCGGGTCCCGCGAGCGGCAATGCTGTCGGCGCCACGCTCATCATTCCACTCGAGGGCCGCCTCGTGGCCTCGGCAAGCTCGCTCAATCATGGCGGCCATACCGACAGCTACGCGGGTGCGAGCAACCCGCTCGGACCCGAGGCGGGCTTCGGCTGGCGCGCGCTTGCGGGCCGCCGGTTCGGCGACACGTACGGCGAGGGAGGCCTGTATTACCAGGGCAGCCGCGGCCTCGTCACGGCGGACGCGAGCGCCTCTGCAGAGACGCAGGCACTGCGGCTTGGCGCTCAAGGCGGCCTGGTCGCCGTCGATGGCGAGTTCTTCGCGTCGCGCAAGCTTCAGGATAGCTTTGCCCTGGTCGAGGTGCCGGGCTATCCGGATGTCGGCGTCGGCTTCCAGAGCACGGTGCTTACGCGCACCGATGCCGAAGGCAAGGCGCTGGTGCCGCGCCTCATCGCCTACCGCCGCAACAGCATCCGGCTCGATCCGAACGAGCTGCCGATCAGCGCCGAGCTTGACACTATCGAGATCGTGGCCGTGCCGCCGGCGCGCTCGGGCGTGCGCGTGGCGTTCCCCGTAAGGAGCGGTCGCGGCGCGCTCATCGCCATTCACCTCGAAGACGGCGAGCCGGCGCCCGCCGGGGCCGAGCTCGAGCTCGTCGGCGACACCAAGGAGTTCTTCGTCGCGCGCCACGGTGAGGCATTCGTCACCGGGCTGCGGGCGCACAACACCCTGCGCCTGAAGTGGAAGGAGCAGTCCTGCGAGCTCCGCATCGACTTGCCCGACGCGCGCGGCGACGAAATCCCGCGCCTCGGGCCAGTCGTATGCACCGGAGTCAAGCGATGAGGCTCGTTGCCGCGATTTTCGCGCTCGTCGCGCTACCGGCGAGTGCCGCCGTCACCTGCACGAGCACCGTCACTGCGATAACGGTGGTCTACGATCCCACGTCGCCCACCACCAACGTCACTACCGGCAGCTACTCCATCAGCTGCACGCGAGCGCTCACGGATCCGAATACGTTTGCCTGGCAGCTTGGGGTAAACAATGGACTGCATGCCGGCGGCGGATTCAATCGCGCGCAGCTCGCCGGCGCGCAACGATATAACTATGAGACGTACCGTACCTCGCCCTACGTCGCCGGCAACATTTGGGGCGATACCGCGGCGACGCGCTTTACCGGAACGCTCAGCTTCGGCGCCGCGCTGACGGCGAGCACCTCCGGGGCCTTCGACATCGTGCTGCTCGGCAGCCAGACGGTGCAGCCCGCCGGCACCTACACCGACACGCTGACCGCCACGCTGCGCAACGGCGCCGGCACGTCAATCGGCACGACGACTTTCGGCGTCACGGTGCTCACCACCAACACCTGCCAGCTCTCCGTTGCGCCGGGCAACATCAACTTCACGTACACGTCGTTCCAGGCGAGCGCCGCAGCCGCCAGCAGCTCCTTTGGCGTGCGTTGCACGACCGCCCTGCCCTACACCATGGCGCTCGACGCGACAAGCGGTACGCTGCTCGGCCTGACCTACACGCTCGCGCTCTCCGCCTCGTCGGGCACGGGAAGCGGCGCGACGCAGACCTACAACATCAACGGCTCGATCGCGGGAAATCAGAGCGGCACCTGTGGCACCGGCGTCTGCACCGGCAGCCAGACGCGCACGCTGACCCTCACTTGGTGAACCGGGCGCCGCTAACATAGCGCGCCTCGTGCCGAGCTCTTCGCACCCACTGCGCGGCGTCCTCTGGATGCTCGGCGCCGTCCTCTCTTTCGCCGCGATGGCGATCGCGGTGCGCGAGCTGCAACGCCACATGGGCACGCTGCAGATCCTGGCGCTGCGCACCGGCATGACACTCGCCATCGTCGTCGCGCTCGTCGCCGGCCACGGAACCGCAGCGATCGCGACGCGGCGCTTGCCGCTGCACGCAACGCGCGCGCTCGTGCATCTCGCCGGCCAGTACTGCTGGATGTACGCCATCAGCGCGCTCGCGCTCGCCACGGTCTTTGCCATCGAGTTCACCATGCCGGTGTGGACGGCGCTCCTCGCGGCGGCGTTCCTCGGCGAGCGTCTGACGCAAGGACGGCTCGTGCAGCTCGCCCTCGGCCTGGTCGGCGTCGCGATCATCCTGCGGCCGGGCTTCGGCGCCTTTCATCCGGCCGCGCTCGTCATGCTGCTCGGCTCGCTCTTCTATGCCGGCAACATGATCTTCACCAAGCGCCTGTCGGCCACCGACACGGCGCTCGCGGTGACGTTCTGGATGTCGGCGGTGCAGCTCCCCGTGACGCTGGTCGCCGCGCTGCCTTCGTGGGTCGCGCCGCAGCTCTCCGACGCGCCCTGGATCGTGGTGATCGGCGCGGGCTCTTTCGCCGCGCATTACTCCATGACACGCGCGATGAAGCTCGCCGATGCCACTGTCGTGGTGCCGATCGACTTCATCCGGCTGCCGCTGATCGCGGTCGTCGGCGCGCTGGTCTACGCGGAGTCGTTCGATCCACTGGTGCTTGTCGGTGCCGCCGTCATCTTCGCCGGCACCTATTACAGCCTGCGGCGCGAGCGCGTCGGCTAGACCGGTTCGCCGGCCGGCGGCGGCACGGGGGCGGGCTTCGGCTTGACAGGCGGACGCAACGCGAGCGGAATCCACGACACCGCGATATCGCCGTGCACGAAGGTCTGGCAGGCCATGCGATGGCCGGCGGCGAAGTCGGCTTCGGTGAGGTGATTGCGCTCGCGGTCCTTGATCGCGTCGGTGTTCTCCAGGCCCTTCTCGATCTTGCACTTGCAGGTGCCGCAGATGCCGGCACCGCACTTGAAGGGAATGCCGCCCTTGTCGCGGATCGAGGCGCGCAGCAGGTTCGCCTTCTCGGCAAGCGTCACCGCCTTGTTGCCGTTCGTGACGAAGGTGATGGTGAACGCCATCAGGTCTTCACCAGCGCCGCGTCGAGCGCGCCAGTGCCGGCGAGCTGCCTGAGCTGCGCGCGCGCCTGCTCAAGGGTGGCGAAACGAGGTAGAAACTTCGACGGCAGGTCGTTCACCACCGGTCGCGCGCCCTCCTCGACGATGCGGATGCGAACCTCGGCCTCGAGCTGCGCAATGACGAAGTGCGCGCGCTTGCGTCCGCACAGGAGGTAATCGTAGGCCTCGATCGCCTGCAGGCCGGCCCCGAGCTCGGTACGGAACTGCCCGGGCTTGCTCGTCAGGATGACGTACATGGCGGCGTAGCCGACACCAGGTTCTCCTGCGTAAGCTCGATGTCGTGGTTGATCCAGAGCTGGCAGCAGAGGCGATAGCCGAGCTTGAGGCGCTCCCCCAGGATCTTCTGCTCCTTCCAGTTCGGCTGCGGCAGGTGCTCGGCGCCGGCGATGATGCGGCTCGTGCAGGTACCGCACTGCCCCATGCCGCACTTGTATTTCAGATGCGGATACGGGAACTGCTTGATGCCGGCGCGCACCACCAGGTTGGTGTTTTCCTTCACCTCGCCCTGGTACACCTGGCCGTCCTTGTGGACCGAGATTCGGGGCATTTGTATACCATTTGGGCCGCGCCCTCCTAGCATGCTCTGGGGCGGTCCGTATTGACCTGGCTCAAATCCTAGTATATTGTATACAAGAAGGCAAGCCACACGCCCGAGAGGAGCTCCGCATGGCCGCATTGCTGAACCCCGACGAGTTTCGCACCGCCCTCGAGAACGCCATCAAAGGGCGCGCCGCCACCAAGGCGCCCTTCAGCGTCGCCTGGGCAAGCGGCAAGCTCACTCGCGATCACCTCGCGCGCTGGGCGGAGAACCACTATCACTACGTCGGCCCGTTCGCCGACTACCTCGGCTACATCTATGCGCGCATGCCGGACGAGTTCCAGGACGCGAAGGACTTCCTGCTGCACAACATGTACGAGGAGGAGATCGGCGGCGACCGCCACACCGATCTCCTGATCCGCTTCGCGGAGGCCTGCGGCACGACGCGCGCGCGGGTGACCAACCCCGACAACATGTCCGCCACCACGCGCGGGCTGCAGAGCTGGTGCTATGCGACCGCGATGCGCGAGGACCCGATCGTCGCCGTGGCCGGGCTCGTGGTCGGCCTCGAGTCGCAGGTGCCTTCCATCTACCGCAAGCAGACACCGACCCTGCGCGAGAAATACAAGTTCACCGACCAGGAAGTCGAATTTTTCGATCTCCACATCGTCTCCGACGAGATCCACGGCGAGCGCGGCTACCAGATCGTGCTCGAGCACGCCACCACGCCCGAGCTGCAGCGCCGCTGCCTGAAGATCTGCGAGATCGGCGCGCAGATGCGCCTTCTTTACACCACGGCGCTTTACTGGGACTACGTGGCGAAAGACTTGCCGCTCTCCGAGCTCGACATGGCGGAAGCCGGCGTTTCGCAAGCCGAGCGCGCGCTGCTCCAGGCATGACCGAGTTTCGTAATCTGATCGGCGGCGAGCGCACCGCGAGCGCCGCCAGCAAGACGTTCGACGACGTCAACCCGGCCGACACGCGCGACATCGTCGGCCGTTTCCCGGCATCGACTGCCGGCGACGCGCACGCTGCGCTGGAGGCCGCGGCCGCGGCGTTCGACGCCTGGCGCAAGACGCCGATCTCCAGGCGCGCCAGGGTGCTGCTGGGCGCGGCCGATCACCTCGAGGCGAACGCGGCGCGTTTCGCCGAGGAGATGACGCGCGAGGAAGGCAAATCCATCGCGCTCGCCAAGGACGAGTTCCTGCGCTCGGCGCAGACGCTGCGCTTCTATGCGATCGAGGGCCAATCGTTCGGCGGCGAGAGCTTCGCGCAGGACGACGCCGACATGCTCGTCTACACGGCGCGCGAGCCGCTCGGCGTGGTCACCGTCATCACGCCATGGAACTTTCCGGCCTCGATTCCCGCGCGCAAGATCGCGCCGGCGCTGATCACCGGCAATACCGTGGTATTCAAGCCCTCCTCCGATGCGCCGCTCAGCGGCTATCGGCTCGCCGAAGCGCTGGTGCAGGCCGGCCTGCCCAAGGGCGTGCTGAACTTCATCACTGGCTCGGCCGCCGAAATCGGGCCCGTCATCACGTCCTCGCCCACGGTGCGCGCGATATCGTTCACGGGTTCGACCGCCGCCGGCGAGGTGATCCATCGCAGCGCGCCGCTCACGACGCGCACGCAGATGGAGCTCGGCGGCAAGAACCCGCTCATCGTCATGGAGGACGCGGACCTCGGCAGCGCGGTCGATCTGGCCGTCAAGGGCGGGCTCTCGCTTACCGGCCAGGCGTGCACCGGGACCAGCCGGCTTCTGGTGCATACGGCCGTGAAGGCGGCATTTACCGACAAGTTGCTCGCGAAGGTCAAAGCATTGCGCATCGGCAGCGGCATGGATCCGAAGAACGAGCTTGGGCCCATCGCCACCAAGAAGCAGCTGGAAACGGTGCTGCGCTACGTCGATATCGGCAGGCACGAGGCCAGGCATCTCTATGGCGGCGAGCGTCTGCGCGGCGAGCAGTACGACCATGGGTACTTCGTGTCGCCGGCGGTCTTTACCGACGCCACGCAGGCGATGCGCATCGCACGCGAGGAGATCTTCGGCCCGGTACTCGCAATCATCGAGGTGTGGGACTACGAGGACGCGCTCGGCAAGGCGAATGACAGCGAATATGGCCTCTCCGCCGCGATCGCCACGCGCAATCCGCGCTACATGCACCGCTTCGCGCAGGAGATCCAGGCCGGCACGGTGAAGATCAACCGCACGACCACCGGCAATCTGGTGAACGCTCCGTTCGGCGGGCTGAAGCGCTCGAGCACGTCGAGCTTCCGCGAGTCCGGCCGCACCGGCCTCGAGTTCTACACGCAGATCAAGACGGTGTACCAGGGGATATGAGAACGGCACTCAAGCTGGAGCTGAAGGACGCGCGCGCCATGGTGCAGGCGGCCGAGCGCAAGGCCGAGGAGATCGGCGTGGCGCAGACGGTGTGCGTCTGCGACGAGGGCGGCTTTCCGCTCGCGCTCGAGCGCATGGACGGGGCGCGCATCACCGGGGCGCAGATCGCCTGGAACAAGGCCTTCACGGCAGCCGGGCACAAGCGTTCGACGCATCTCTTCACCAGGCCGCCGGGCGGCCCCGCGCTGCCGGGCAACGAGGCGTTCGGCATCCAGCTCAGCTTCGAAGGCCGCTTCGCCGCGTTCGTGGGCGGGTTTCCGATCGTGGTGAACGACGAAGTCGTGGGCGGGGTCGGGCTCTCTGGCGGCAACGGCGAGCAGGACACGGCCTGTGCCCTCGCGGCGCTGCAGGCGCTAAAGGAGCTGCTCGGACCCAAGCACCGCGTGGTGGTCGAACCCGACATCAAGAAGTGAGTTACCGACGAGGAGGTATTGAATGACGCTGTTTCAACGCATCGCTGCCGTAGCGCTGATTGCCATCGCCCTGCCCGCGGCCGGGCAGCCCTATCCGGCGAAGCCGGTTCGCGTGGTCGTCACCACAGTGCCGGGGCCGCTCGACACGTTCGCGCGCATCCTCTGCGACAAGATGTCGAGTGCGCTCAAGCAACCGTTCGTGATCGAAAACAAGGCGGGCGCCGGCGGCAACATTGGCGCCGAGATCGTGGCGAAGAGCCCGCCCGACGGCTACACGCTGCTCTTCGCGCTCGACACGACATTCACGGTGAATCCGTCGATCTATAAGACCATGCCGTTCGACGTGGAGAAGGACTTCGCCGTCATCTCGGTGCCGGTCACCTACGGCCAGATGCTCGCGGTCAACGCTTCAGTGCCAGCGAAGAACGTGCACGAGCTGGTGAACCTGGCGAAGCAAAAGCCGCTCAACTATGCCTCCGGCGGCAACGGCTCGCCGAGCCACCTGTCGTTCGCTTACTTCCTCGCCACCTCGGGCGTCGAGATGAGCCATATCCCGTACAAAGGCACCGGCCAGTCGATCGTCGACGTCGTGGCGGGCCAGGTGGACTCGATCTTCGCGGTCACGACCGGCGTGTATCCGCACGTGAAATCGGGCAAGCTGCGCGCGCTCGCGGTGTCGAGCGCCAAGCGCTCCGAATTGGCGCCCGAAGTGCCGACCGTGGCGGAAGCGGGCTACCCGGGCTTCGACGCGTCCTTCGCCTACGCGCTGCTCGCGCCCGCCGGCACGCCCGACGATATCGTGCGCACGCTCGCCCGCGAGGTGAAGAACGCCATGGCGGCGCCCGATGTCCGCGAGAAGAACCGGCTGGCCGACTATGCCGCCACCGATCTCGATCCGAAGCAGTCGGCGCAATGGCTGAAAGACAAGCGCGAGCACTGGGCGCGCATCGTGCAGCGCGCCGGTATCATGATGCAATGAAGCCCGGCAACGGCTCCCGCGGCGCGCTCGGCCGCGAGCATCCCTCGCTCAGCCAGCGCGTCGCCGAGGAGCTGCGCCGCTCGATCCTCACCAACCGCCGTCGTCCCGGTGACCGGCTGATCGAGGATCGCCTGTCGCAGGAGCTCGGCGTCTCGCGCATTCCGATCCGCGAGGCGCTGCGCGTGCTCGCGGGCGAGGGCCTGGTCGCGGTGCAGCCGCGCCGCGGCGCCTCGGTGGCGGACATCTCGCCGGAGGTGGCGCGCGATCTCGTCGAGGTGCGCGCCACGCTCGAGGGCCTGAACGCGCGCCTCGCCGCCCGGCACCACGACCCGGCCATCGTGCAGGAGCTCAAGCGCGTGCTGAAGGACGGCAACCGCGCGGCACGCTCGAAGAACGCCGATGACCTCGTGCGCCTCAATGGCGAATTCCACGACAAGCTCGCCGAGGCGGGCGGAAACAGCATCCTCTTCGACATCATGCGTACGCTGCGCGAGCGCACCAATCTGGTGTTCGCCGCCAATACCGCGCGGCGCGCCGAGCAGGACTGGGACGAGCATTCGAAGATCCTCGCCGCCGTCATCGACGGCGACGAGGATCTGGCGTCGATGCTCGCCACCCGGCACGTGCACCGCGCCGCCGAGGCGGCGTTCGGCGCCGCGGCCAAGACCTGATCAGCGTCGACTTCGCCTTACAAGCGGCGTCGCCCGCCCGTGACGTAAAGCTGTCGCGGGCCACCGCGTAGTCCGGATGGCGTGTCGCCGGCCCGCAACGTCCGTCCCGTGCGCGTGACAGATTGTTGTCTGGCACAAGCCGAGGTCCTCGCCTATGCACCCCACCGACATCTCGCAACATGAGCTGCCGCCAGCTGCGGTTGCCGCGTTCGACGCGCCGGCAGCGCTGCCGCCGCACACGGACGTGCAGCTCGCGGCCAACGCGCGCGAGTTCTGTGCGCTCGCCAGCGACTGGGAACGCCTGTGCACCGGCTCGGCAACGGCGAGCGTGTTCAACACCTGGATGTGGCATTTTTCGTGGTGGGAGCAACATGGCGCTCGTAGTGCGCTGAAGATTCTCGTCGCGCGCCGCGCCGGCGTCGCGACCGGCATCGTGCCGCTTTACGTGGACAAGGGCGGCGTACTCCGCTGGGGCCCGCGCGTGCTGCGCCTGCTCGGCACGCAGGGCCGGCTCAATCCGTACAACATCGCGCCGCTCTTCGAGCGCGCTGCCGAGCCGGCCACTGCGCGGCTGCTGGCACAGGCGATACTCGCCATGCGCGGCTATGACGTGCTGCAGCTCGCCGACACCGATGCCAGCGTCCCGTTGGCGAGGGCGGTGGCGCAGGCCGCGCAGGCCGCCGAGCTGCGCCATGAGCTCCATCGCGCGCAGCGGCTTGTCCATTTGCAGCTGCCCGCGAGCTGGAACGCCTACTTGCGCTCGCTCAGCTCCGAGCAGCGCGCTCGCCTGCGCCATCGCCGCCATGCGCTGCTCGGTGCCCACCCGACACGCTTTTTCGTCTGGCACACGGGCGTCGATGCGATGCTCAATGCGCTGGCAACGCTCAGGCGCATGCGCTCGGCCGGCGGCGCCGCGCAACACCCGTCGCTGCAGCGTGCGACCATGTCCGTGGCGCTGCAAGAGGGCCGGCTGCGGCTCTACTGCCTGCAGATCGACGGGCGCGTCGCCGCAATCGCCTGCGCCATGCGCCTGCGCGAGCGCATGGTCGTCATGCAGTCGGAGTACGACCCGCGATATGCGGCCTGGCATCCGGTCAGCGTGCTGCTGCAATATGCCATCGAGCACGCGATTGACGAAGGCGCGCAGGGCTTCGACTTCCTGCGCGACCAGCGGGACTTCGACGACGAGCTCGCCTCCGGCAACGAGCAGATCGGCGTCACGGTGTTTCGGTCTGCCATCGCGGCGGCCGCCTTCCGCGCGCGACAGCTCCTGGGCGCCGAATAGCGCTCAGCGCCCGCCCGCGGCCGACGTGCGCGCGCCGCCTATCTCGGCGCGCGAGCAGTCGCTCATGTAGGCGCGCCGCTCATCGCCTTTCAGCTTCTCTGGTCGCTCGCTTCGCGGTTGCAGGCCTTCATTCTTCCCTGCTGCGCGGTCAGTTCGTGGCCGCCGTCGGTTTCGCACCGCTTATTTACAGTACATCAGTAGTGCTATATTTTACGGCATATATTGCTTTCCACCGATCGTAATTAATTGATCACTTCGCGGCAATTGCGCGCCGCGCGCGCGCTCGCCGGGCTCGATCAGGCGGCGCTCGCCAAGGCGGCGCGCCTCTCGCTGCCGACCATCCAGCGCATGGAAGCGAGCGAGAGCGTGATCCGCGGCAACGTCGAGTCGCTCATGAAGCTGATCGCCGCGCTTGAGCGCGCCGGCATCGAGCTGATCAACGAAGGCGCCGCGAGCGAGACGGGCGGGCGCGGCGTGCGTCTCAAAGCGACCGGGAAGCGCTAGCAGTGCTCGGGGGGCTCCTTATCTGCGTCGCCGCACTGCTCGCGGCGAGCGTCGGCGGCGTGGCGCTGGCAGCGCGGCGCCAGGCGAGCGCCGCGATCTACGGCGTCGCGCTCGCGGCGAGCGTCGTGACGCTGCTGTTGGCGCTCGGCGCGCTGCTTTCGCCCGCGCCGGTGCCGAGCACGCTCGCGCTGCCGATCGGCCTGCCGTGGCTCGGCGCGCACTTCAGGCTGGATGCGCTCTCCGCGTTTTTCCTCGTGGTGGCGAACCTCGGCGGCGCCGCCGCGAGCCTGTATGGCCTGGGCTACGGCCGGCACGAGGAAGCGCCGGCGCGCGTGCTGCCTTTCTTTCCGGCGTTCCTCGCCGCGATGAACCTGGTGCTGGTCGCCGACGACGCGTTCACATTCCTCTTCTCGTGGGAGTCCATGTCGCTCGCGTCGTGGGCGCTCGTCATGGCGCATCATCGTCGGAGCGGCAACGCGGCCGCCGGTTATCTCTATCTGCTGATGGCGAGCTTCGGCACGCTGGCGCTCGTCCTCGCCTTCGGACTGCTGGCCGGCTGGTCGGGCGCCTATGACTTCGCGGCGATCCGCAGCGCGGCGCCCTCGGCGCTCATCGGCGCCGCCGTGCTCGCGCTCGCGCTGGCGGGCGCCGGCTCCAAGGCGGGCGTGGTGCCGCTGCATGTCTGGCTGCCGCTCGCCCATCCCGCGGCACCGAGCCACGTATCGGCGCTGATGAGCGGCGTGATGACCAAGGTCGCGGTGTACGGCTTCGTGCGCATCGTGTTCGACCTCGTCGGCGCGCCGCTCTGGTGGTGGGGCGCGCTCGTGGCCCTCGCGGGCGGCGTCACCGCGGTGATGGGCGTGCTGCACGCGCTGATGGAGCACGACTTGAAGCGCCTGCTCGCCTATCACACGGTGGAGAACATCGGCATCATCTTCATCGGCCTGGGGCTCGCGCTCGCCTTCACGGCCAACGAGATGCCGGCCGCGGCGGCGCTCGCGCTCACGGCGGCGCTGTTCCATGTCTTCAATCACTCGGTGTTCAAGAGCCTGCTGTTCTTCGGCGCGGGCGCCGTGCTGAGCGCGACCGGCGAGCGCGACATGGAGCGCCTGGGCGGCCTCATCCATCGGATGCCGCAGACCGCGTTTCTCTTCCTCGTCGGCTCGGCCGCGATCTCGGCGCTGCCGCCGTTCAACGGCTTCGTCTCGGAATGGCTCACGTTCCAGGCGATCCTGCTGAGTCCCGCGCTGCCGCAGTGGCTGCTCAAGTTCCTGGTGCCGGCGATCGGCGCGGCGCTCGCGCTTTCCGCGGCGCTCGCCGCCGCCTGCTTCGTCAAGGCGTTCGGCGTGACCTTCCTCGGCCGCGCGCGCAGCAAAGCTGCGCGCGAAGCGCTCGAGACCGATCGCTGCTCGCTCGCCGCGATGTTCACGCTGGGAGCGCTGTGCCTCGTGGCGGGCGTGCTCCCCGCCTGGTTCATCGACGCGCTCGCGCCGGTGGCGCAGGCCCTCGCCGGCAGCCACCTGCCCGAGCGCCACGGGCTCGACTGGCTCACGATCGTGCCGATCGTGCAAAGCCGCAGCTCCTACAACGGACTGCTGCTTTTCGTGCTGATCGCGCTCGCCGCCGGGCTCGCCGCCGCGGCGATCCACCGCTTCGCCTCCGCTCGGCTGCGCCGCGCGCCGGCCTGGGATTGCGGCTTCCCGGATCCGAGCCCCGCCACGCAGTACACCGCGGGCAGCTTCTCGCAGCCGATCCGGCGCGTCTTCGGCACGGTGGTGTTCCGCGCGCGCGAGCAAGTCGAGATGCCGGCGCCCGGCGCAATGCAGAGCGCGCGCTTGCATGTGCAGCTTCGCGACCTGCTCTGGGACATGCTCTACATGCCGGCGGCGCGCGCGGTGATGTTCGCTGCCGATCGGCTGAACGCGGTGCAGTTCCTCACCATTCGCGCCTATCTGACGCTCGTCTTCGGGGCGCTGGTGACGCTGCTCGCGGTGCTCGCCATATGGCAATAGCGCTCGCCCTCGGCGTGCAGCTGCTGCAGCTCGCGCTCGTGCTGCTCCTCGCGCCCTTGCTGACCGGCTTCGTGCGCAGGCTCAAGGCCCATCTCGTCGGCCGCCAGGGACCGCCGCCGCTGCAGCCCTATCGCGATCTGTTGCGGCTGCTGCGCAAGGACGTGGTGCTCGCCGAGTCGGCCTCGTGGCTGTTTCGCGCGGCGCCCTACCTGATCTTCGCCACCACATGGGTGGCCGCGGCGCTCGTGCCCACCTTCGCCACCGGGCTTGTCTTCAGCTACGCCGCGGACGTGATCGCCATCGTCGCTCTCCTGGGCGCCGCGCGCTTCATGCTGGCGCTCGCCGGCCTCGACGTCGGCACGAGCTTCGGCGGCATCGGCTCGAGCCGCGAGATGATGATCGCCTCGCTCGCCGAGCCCGCCATGCTGATGGTGGTGTTCACGCTGTCGCTGCTCGCGGGCTCCACCCAGCTCTCGTCGATCGCCAGCGCGCTGCAGGCGCCCGAAATCGGCCTGCGCGTTTCGCTGGCGCTTGCGCTCGTGGCGCTCATCATGGTCGCGCTCGCGGAGAACGCCCGCATCCCGATCGACAATCCTGCCACGCACCTCGAGCTCACCATGGTGCACGAGGCGATGATCCTCGAGTACTCGGGCCGCCATCTCGCGCTCATCGAAGCCGCCTCGTACCTCAAGCTCCTGCTGTACGTCTCGCTCATCGCCTGTGTCTTCTTCCCCTGGGGGATCGCCGCCCCGGGTCAGGACGGCGCGGCTTACCTGGCCGCCGCGGGCATCTACGTTGCCAAGCTCGGCGCGGCAGGCTTCGCGCTCGCCGTGTTCGAGACGGCGATCGCCAAGATGCGCGTCTTCCGCGTGAGCGATTTCCTCGGCGCGGCGCTGATGCTCGGGCTGCTGGCGACGCTGCTGCTCTTCGTGACGCAAGCGGCATGATCGACCGCCTGGCACTGGACATCGCACACCTCTGCGCCGGCGGCCTGGTGCTCGCGAGCTTCATGCTGCTCTACCAGGATCGCCTCACCGGCCTCATCAACACCTTTGCGCTGCACGCGCTCGTGGTGTCCTTCTCGGTCGCCTGGCAGGCCTATATCCAGCACGCGCCCGAGCTCTACATCACCGCGGCGATCGCGCTCGGCGTGAAGGCGCTGGTGATCCCGTTCGCCCTGCACCGCATCATCGTGCGCCTCGGCATCCATCGCTCGATCGAGCCGGTCGTGAGCATCGGGCAGACCATGCTCGCCGGCATCGGCCTGGTCGCGCTCGCGGTGATGGTGATGCTGCCGGTGACCGCGCAGGCCGGCACGCTCGCGCGCGAGGACCTGGCGTTCGCGCTTTCCGTGATCCTGCTCGGCCTGCTGATGATGATCTCGCGCAGGAACGCGGTGAGCCAGGTGATCGGCTTCATGTCGATCGAGAACGGCCTGATCCTCGCCGCCACCGGCGCGAAGGGCATGCCGCTCGTGGTCGAGATCAGCGTCGCCTTCTCGATCCTGGTCGCGCTGATCGTGATCGGCGTCTTCCTCTTCCGCATCCGCGAGCGCTTCGAGACGGTGGACATCCATCTGCTGCACGAGCATCGGGGGGAGCAGCCCTGAGCGATCTCGCCCTCGCCGCGATCCTCGCCGTGCCGCTCGCGGCGGCGGCGCTCCTCGCCGTGTTGCCCGACGATCGCACGACGGCCTGGTTCAACGTGGCGGCGTCGTTCGTCACGTTCTGCGCGGCGCTCGTGCTGCTCGGCGGCGCGCGACCGGCGCCCGGGCACTTCCTCATCGTCGATGACCTGAACATCGTGTTCATCGTGCTGACCACGTTCGTCGCCTTCACCACCAGCGTCTTCAGCCGCAGCTACATCGGTCATGAGCTCGAGAGCGGGCGCCTGAGCTCGGTGTACCTGCGCTTCTATCACGCGATGTACCAGACGCTGATGTTCGCGATGAACCTCGCACTCCTCGCGAACAACCTTGGCCTGATGTGGGTTGCCGTCGAGCTGGCGACACTCACCACCGTGCTGATGGTCGGCATCTACCGCACGGAAGCCGCGCTCGAAGCGGCGTGGAAATACTTCCTGCTTGGCAGCGTCGGCATCGCGCTCGCGCTCTTCGGCACCATCCTCGTCTATCTCGCGGCGCGCGCCGTGGTCGGCGAGGGCCTCGATGCCATGGCGTGGAGCGTGCTCGTCGGCAAGGCGGCGGGCTTCGATCCGGCGCTGCTCAACCTCGCGTTCCTGTTCCTGCTGCTCGGCTACGGCACCAAGGTCGGCCTCGTGCCGCTGCACGCCTGGCTGCCCGACGCGCACGCCGAGGGCCCGACGCCGATCTCCGCGGTGCTGTCGGGGTTGCTGCTGAACGTGGCGCTGTTCGCCATCCTGCGCTTCAAGAGCGTGATGTCTGCGAATCCCGGCGCGCTCGCGCCCGGGCCCCTGATGGTCTCGCTCGGCCTCGCCTCGGTGATGTTCGCGGCGTTCATGCTGTACCGGCGCCAGGACATCAAGCGGCTGTTCGCTTACTCGTCGATCGAGCACATGGGCATCATCACCTTCGCTTTCGGCATGGGCGGCCCGCTCGCCAACTTCGCGGGGCTCTTGCACATGGTGCTGCACAGCCTCACCAAGTCGGCGATCTTCTTCTGCGTCGGCCATATCGCGCAGGTGAAGGGAACGCAGCGCATGCCCGACATCCGCGGCCTGACGGTGTCGCATCCGGTGCTCGGCTGGGGACTCGTACTCGGCGTGGTAGCGATCGCCGGGTTGCCGCCGCTCGGCATCTTCATGACCGAGTTCCTGATCATCACCTCGACCTTCGCGCGAGCGCCAGTGCTCGCGATCCTGCTCGGCCTGAGCCTGCTCGTCGCGCTCGGCGCGCTGCTCGCGCGCCTCAACGGCCTCGCCTTCGGCGAGCCGCACGGAAGAAGCGAGCCGTCGCGCGCTTCGTTCGTGCCGGTCGGCGCGCACTTCGCGCTGGTGCTCGTCGCCGGCATCTGGCTGCCGCCGGCGCTCGTCGCCTGGTTCCAGTACGTCGCGAGGCTTCTCAGTTGATCGTCGAGCGCACCGACTGGCAGCAGGCCGCGGCACGGCTGGCCGCGCGCGAGGTGTCGCTCGTCGCGCTCTGGGGCGAGCCCGGCTACGCGCACATGGCGCTGCTCCAGGGCAGCGAGCTCGGCAGGCTCAGCATCGCGTGCGAGGGCAACCGTTATCCCTCGGTCGGGCGGCTGCACGCGCCGGCGATACGCCTCGAGCGCGCGATGCGCGATCTCCACGGCCTCGAGCCGGAGGGCCTGCCCGATACCCGGCAATGGCTGCACCACGATGCGCCCTACCTGTTTCTGCGTGCGGAAGGCGAGAGCCTGCACCAGATCCCGGTCGGCCCGGTGCACGCCGGCATCATCGAGCCCGGGCACTTCCGCTTCAGCGCGAATGGCGAGACCGTGGTGCGGCTCGAAGAGCGCCTCGGCTACGTACATAAAGGCACCGAGGCGCTGATGGCCGGCGCGCCGCTCGAGCGCGCGGCGCGGCTTGCCGGCCGGGTGTCGGGGGACAGCACCGTCGCCTACGCGCTCGCCTTTGCGCGCGCCGTGGAAGCGGCAGGCGGCTTCGAGCCGCCGCCGCGCGCGGTGTGGCTGCGCGCGCTGATGGCGGAGCTCGAGCGGCTCGCCAACCATTGCGGTGATATCGGTGCCGTGTGCAACGACGCTTCGCTCGTATTGCTTCACGCGCAGTTCGGCTGGCTGCGCGAGCACGTGCTGCGCACCGCCGCGTT